>JAQTZD010000127.1 GCA_028687975.1 Sediminibacterium sp. | reverse complement strand
GGACTGCGTACAGCTTTAATAACTTTAGTCCAGTTCTTCGCTTCTGCGGCTGCCTTCTGGTCTTTTACTTTCGCGTTTTTGGAAGCTACTTTAGCCATGATTATTTGATTTCTTTATGAACGGTTACTTTTTTCAAAATAGGGTTGAATTTTTTCAACTCTATACGCTCAGGCGTATTTTTCTTGTTCTTGGTAGTAATATAGCGACTGGTACCTGGCTGACCGCTGGTCTTATGCTCAGTACACTCTAATATTACCTGTACCCTGTTACCTTTCTTTGCCATTTTATTAGGTAGTTTTTTCTGTGTTTAATTAGATCTTAGTTCCTTCTGCTCTCAATTGTTTGATCACTGTGCTCAAACCATTCTTGTTAATAGTTCTGAGAGCATCGGTAGACACTTTTAATGTTACCCAACGGTCTTCCTCAGCAAAAAAGAAACGCTTCTTCTGTAAATTAGGTAAGAAACGACGCTTGGTCTTAATGTTTGAGTGAGAAACACTGTTACCTACGATTGGTTTTTTACCTGTTACCTGACATACTCTTGCCATGACTATAATAATTTTTTCCGATTTTTTCGGACGGCAAAGGTAAGTAAATGGAGCAAACTAACAAGACGTATTCATCTTTTTTTTCGATTTTTCTTCACATACCCTGAGAAACCGGCCTTGGAAAGCAAAAATCCCTGATTTTTTCCACATTTCCAATAGGAACCTGATAGAAATCGGATAGGCATCAGGGTGCAGCCGAAATCACTTTATAAAAAAACATCATCTTTAGCCGGCTCATGTAACCATTTTAGAACATTTTCATCCCCCTTGTTTTGTCCTTACCCGGCCAATACCCGGTTTCCGACTACAGAAAATCACCGACAACGACTCCATTGATCAACTGTGAAAGCGGCCTTAACAATTCTCATCACTGGAAAAACCGCGTTAAGAATTCATTCACAAACCTCCTGAAACCTTTAAGGAACAAGGCTTTCAGCCGATAACCAATCAAAGCACCCAATACCACCCCTACCGCTCATCTATTTGAAGCATACCAACATGTAACCTATCACAATCTACCGCGTCTGATATAGCAATGATGGTAGTTTTGACAAACCATTTAAACAAATACTAAAATAAAATATCATGAAAAAGTTCATTCTCGCAGCGCTCTTAATGACCTCTCTGAGTTCATTTGCCAACGAAACCCGTGTAAAAACCCAGAAAATGCAAGAGCCTGTTTACAACAGACAGGGCGAAATGGTAGGTACATCTGCCAATTATGATTTCGATAAATTGCCCAAAGATGCCCTCTACACCATTACCTCTAAATATACCTTTCCTGAGTATAACCTGAAAGAGTGTATCGAATTCACAGATGCATATGGCGAAAAAAGGTTTTTCATTGCCATGAACAGCACCAAAGAACGCCTGATTCTGGACATTACCACCGATGGTGAAGTATCCGTACTGGCCAAAATCAGGAAATAAGCGCAACAGCGCCCGGAACACGATGAAACAAGGACAGTTATCCCGGGAAACTGATCTTACCCATTGTTACAGCCGGAATATCTTTGGAACCGACGCCAAAAGAGGTATTCCCTCCGGCAACCGTTTCATTGGCCAGCAGGGCAAATAACACCGCTTCTTTTGCATCCGGATTAATTTCCAGATCGTTGGTGGTATAAAAAGAACAATGGGGCAGCTGCGCCTGAAGCTGTTCCATCAGCAGTGGATTGTGAATCCCCCCACCACTGCTGTAAACAACATAAGTCTCCTGATCAGGAAGCGTTTTTTGAATAGCATCAGCAATGGTATCGGCCGTAAACCGGTTCAGCGTTGCCATGGTATCCACATGATTGATCGCAGAAATATTGGCATTTAATAGGGCGTTTTCGGCGTATTTCAGGTTAAACAGTTCCGGACCGGTTGTTTTAGGAAAAGCCTGCTGGAAGAAGGGGTCTGCCTTCAGGGCCTTCAGATAAGCTTCGTTGACTTTTCCCTGCCGGGCTATTGCAGCATTTTCGTCGTAGGAACGGTTGAACTGGAAACGGGCAAAAGCATCCATCAGGGTATTTCCCGGACCGGTATCGGTACTGAAAATCCTGGTCATGTCCTGATCTCCGGGCAAAAAGGTAAAATTGGCAATCCCCCCAATATTGAGCATGATCCTGTTTTCACCGGCCTTTCTGAAAATGAAATAATCGCCGTAAACAGCCAGCGGCGCGCCCTCTCCTCCTGCAGCAATATGTTTTTGTCTGAAATCGCTGACGGTAATGATTCCGGTTTTAACAGCCAGATGGTCGCCGTCTCCCAGTTGCAAGGTGCCATTTCCAAATTCCTTTCTGCCATGCAACCTTTTGGGCGCATGGTAAACCGTTTGTCCATGGCTGGCAATCAGGTCTACACTGGAAGGGCTAATCCCCCACTGTGCCAATGCCTCCAGTATCATGGCTGCATGCTGTTCCGCAATCCAGGGATGGAGCAAACAAATATTTTCCAGGTCTACTGTTCGTTTAGAAAAAATACTTTTAACTACTTCCTTGAACGCCGGACTAAACGGTATAGTCACAAACTGTTTTACCTGCACTTTTGTATCCGGGCCGCTTCCGGCAACTTCACACAATGCAATATCCAGACCATCCAGCGAGGTACCGCTCATGAGGCCGATAATCAGGCGTTTTCCCTTTGCCCCAATCCTGGCTAATTCCGCTACATATTGATTCATACTACTATGTGGAATGTTTAAATGGCTTTATACAAACTTCCACCTTTTTCAAAAATACGATCCACTCTTTTTTCTATCTCCGGATTTTTTTCAAGAGCAGGCGCATGATGCGGTTTAATACGGGCATCAATCACCAGCGGGCCTTCACAACCCCAGTGCTTAAATTCGGTACGTTCACCAATACCATATATATCATGAGAAGGATTGGATCTGGTGTAAGTAATCCACAAATAATTAGACAGGGTTTCGGCAGCAAATACGCTGTTGTCACAAACCACCATCAGCACAATACCATTCAGTTCCTCCGTATGCTCATGCAACTGGAGGTTCATCAGTTTCATTTCTTCTTTTGCACTGCGATAATCGGTAAACGCCCTTGAACTGATGCAAACAACACCGGGCATGGCTATCCGTGGATTTTCAAAACCCTGTAAAGTATGTAGTACAGAAGGCACTTCTTTGGCCAGCTCTCTTTTCTTTTCGCCGCAGGCTGCCAGCACCACTTTGCTGCCAGTATTCAATCCGGTACCGGAATAATCGAGTGTATCGATGGTGGTATTGGTATGGAAATGAATATCTCTTTTCAGATCTATCCGTTCCAGCAGGAATTGCATGAATGCGGGAATATCGGAAGCCCTCAGTTGATTGCTTTCGTCTGCGGCAATGAACAGAAACTTAGCCAGACTCAGCTGCCCCGTACCCAGAATATGGTTCGACAGCGTCATCAATTCTGCCGGCTGTTTGGCCGGATTATAAGGTGTGTATCGTTCACTGCCCACTGCAAGCAACAACGGATGCACTCCGGCAGCATCTACTGCATGTACTTCTTTTACTCCGGGTATTTCATTGGGAATGGCATCACCGGTAATATCATGAATCAGTTCCCCGAAACTGGTATCTTCCTGAGGAGGTCTTCCCACAACCGTAAATGGCCAGATGGCATTCTTTCTTGCGTACACTTTATGAACACGCATCACCGGAAAATCATGGGTAAGGCTGTAGTAGCCAAGGTGATCTCCGAATGGCCCCTCGGGTTTATTTTCTCCGGGGTATACTTCTCCCGTAATCACAAAATCGGCATCGGTGCTGATGCAGAAACCATCTTCGTAGGTATAGCGAAACCTTCTGCCGCCCAATACGCCTGCAAAGGTCATTTCACTCATGCCTTCGGGCAGGGGCATTACAGCAGACAACGTGTGCGAAGGAGGACCACCTACAAAGCAACTCACTTTCAACGGAAGTCCTTTTGCATTGGCCTTGGTCTGGTGTACCCCAATACCTCTGTGCAACTGATAGTGCAAACCAATTTCCTGGTTGGTGATATACTCGTTTCCGGTTAACTGAATGCGATACATTCCCAGATTGGCTTTCATGATACCCGGCTGATCAATGTCTTCGGAGTAAACCTGTGGCAGGGTTACAAATGCACCACCATCCTTGGGCCAATGCTGAATCAACGGAAGATCTGAAATACTGATTTCCTCGTACATCACCGGCTTGTTGCGCGGATCCTTGAGCGGAAGCGCTTTCAGCGCAGCCAATCCTACCTGCAGATTTTTAAAGGGAGATTTCAGGGCCTTCATCGGATCATTCTTCAACTGAATCAACTCCTGCATTCCTTCGATCGTATCCCTGAAAATGAATTTACTCCGCGCCAGGGTTCCGAAAATATTGGAGGCAGCCCGAAAACGGGAGTCCTTCACATTTTCAAAGAGTAAGGCAGGACCTTTGGCATCGTATACCCGAAGGTGAATCGAGGCCATTTCCAGGTAGGGATCTACTTCTTCCTTAATTCGAATCAGCTGACCGTTTTTTTCCAGGTCCAGCAAACAAGCTTCTAATGATGGGTACGCCATATGATAAGAATACAGAACAAAGCTATACCTCAAAAGTTGATTTATCAGGATGTTTTGGCAAATTAATCGGGTTAATCACAGGCTGCCTACCTTTGCAGCATGACTCAGCTTAGTGTGAACATCAACAAGTTTGCTACTCTTCGCAACAGCAGAGGTGGCAACAACCCCAACCTGGTAAAAGCGGCATTGGATGCAGAACGCTTTGGGGCCAACGGAATTACGGTTCATCCACGTCCCGATGAGCGGCATATCCGTTACCAGGACGTGTACGACCTGAAAGCAGTACTGACCACCGAATTCAATGTAGAGGGAAATCCTACCGAACAGAAATTCATCGACCTGGTGCTGGCGGTAAAACCCGCTCAGGTAACACTGGTTCCGGATGCACTGGGACAATTAACCAGCAACCATGGATGGAATACCATTGAACACAAAGACTATCTGAAAGGGGTAATAGCCCAATTCAAACAGGCAGGCATCCGCGTGTCCATTTTTGTAGATCCGGTAATTGCCATGGTGGAAGGCGCCGCGGTAACGGGTACCGACCGCATTGAATTGTACACCGAACAATATGCAACGCTGTTTGCGGAAGGGAAAAGAGAAGAAGCCATACAACCCTATGTTGCGGCAGCAGCCAAAGCGCATGAACTGGGATTGGGCATCAATGCAGGTCACGATTTGGATTTGCACAACCTTGGCTACTTTGCCAGCAATATCCCTTACCTGGATGAAGTGAGCATAGGACATGCATTGG
>JAQTZD010000126.1 GCA_028687975.1 Sediminibacterium sp. | reverse complement strand
CTATCGGGTGATCCGGATTGTTGATCATGCAGCGGTTGCTTTATGCCATATTGTGGAATACCTTGTTCACGTCTTCGTCCTGTTCAAGCCTTTCAATCAGTTTGCTGACATCTTCGGCCTGTTCGTCGGTAACGGGAACAGTAGTTGTTGGAATCCATTCCAGCTCTGCGCTGATGGGCGTAATGTTTTTTTCTTCCAGGGCTTTTTGCAGGTTACCAAAATCGGTAAATGCACAACGAAGCACTAAAATCGGATTACCGTTGTCGTCGTTGCTTTCTCCCAGCTCATCCAGTCCGTGGTCGATCAGTTCCAGTTCCAGGTCGTCCATATTCAGCCCTTCCGGCTTTAATTTAAATACGCCCATTTTTTTGAACTGAAAGCTTACGCTTCCGGTATTTCCCATTGCTCCGTGTCCTTTGTTGAAATGACTTTTCACATTGGCAACGGTACGTACGTGGTTGTCTGTGGCAGTTTCTACCAGCAGGGCAACTCCATGGGGTGCATATCCTTCGTATAAAATTTCTTCGTAGTTGGAGGTATCCTTTCCCTGCGCTCTTTTAATAGCAGCTTCCACGCGATCCTTGGGCATACCTACGCTGCGGGCATTCTGAAAACAACGACGCAGGGCTGGGTTGATAGCCGGATCAGGTCCGCCGGCTTTTACTGCTATCACAATTTCTTTACCTATTCGGGTAAACTGTTTGGCCATTCTGTCCCAACGGGCAAACATGGTTGCTTTACGTACTTCAAAAATCCGTCCCATAGTTCTGATTGATTTCGGTTGGCAAAATTAACGTTTACAAACTTAGCTGCCAACGATGGGCATAAAAAAACCGCCCCGACGATGGCCGGGACGGTTTGGATATACGTTGAACGAAACTAGTGTTTCTCAAAATCTGATGCGTGGGGAACAATTTCACCCGGGTTACGCAGCCTGCTTCGCTTGCGGCTGTAACCAAAATACACCAGCAGACCAATGGCCATCCAGCCAAATGCTACTTTCAGGGTTTGCTGGTCGAGGGCCACAATCATACCCAAACATACCACCGCTCCCAGAATAGGTACCAATGGTACCAGTGGTGTTTTGAACGGACGCTCAATTTCAGGCGATTTTTTCCGCAGAATCCATACACCAATGCTTACCAGTACAAAGGCAAACAGGGTACCAAAACTGGTCAGATCTCCGGCCACACTGCCCGGAACAAATGCAGCAAACAATCCTACAAATACAAAGAGGATCCAGTTGGCCTTGTATGGGGTTTTGTACCTGGGATGCAGTACTCCAAATGCTTTTGGAATCAGACCATCATTACTCATGGTGTAGAAGATCCGGCTCTGGCCCATCAACATTACCAGAATTACGGAGGAGAAACCTGCCAGAATAGCTACGGTTACGCTGGTTCCCAGCCACTCATAACCCTTCATATAGGTTTGAATCGCATAGGCTACGGAAGCTTCCTTACCGGCGGTTTTAAATTCGCTGTAGTGTGCTACCCCGGTCAGCACGTGGCCGAACAGGATGTAGAGTACGGTACAAACCACCAGTGATCCGAGGATACCGATCGGCATATCTCTTTTTGGATTCTTGGCTTCCTGTGCAGCAGTGGAAACCGCATCAAAACCAATGAAGGCAAAGAATACGATGGCCGCACCACCCAGTACACCGCCCCAGCCCCATTTAAAGAATCCATCGTGTCCGATGGTTCCTTCCGGAATCAGGTATGGCGTATGGTTTTCGGGTTTGATGAACTGCCAGCCAAAACCGATGAACAACAATACAATGGCTACTTTAACAAATACGATGATCATGTTCACCATGGCAGATTCCTGAGAACCTTTGATCAGCAACAGGGTCAGCAGCAGCAGGATGATTAATGCAGGTGCATTCATGAATCCTCTGGTGATTTCAACAGTAGAAGCCAGTTCCGAAGGCAGGGTCTTGAACTGATCATCGCTGAGGATGAGTATGCCATTCTTTACCGATTTTGCAGCTTCCGGAATAAATGCAGTAATCTGTGCAACAGCATCTCCGGTTACTTTGTGCAATGCTTCAAACGGAGAGTGGCACCATTCATATGGTATGCCCCCCCCCAGCAGGTTGTTGAGGTATTCGCTCCATGCAATGGATACGGTTGCCGCGCCCAGTGCATATTCCATGATCAATGCCCAGCCGATAATCCACGCGATCAACTCGCCCATGGTTACGTAACTGTATGCATAGGCACTTCCCGCAATCGGGATCATGGCAGCAAATTCTGCATAACACAAACCGGCAAATGCACAACCAATGGCTGCCACAATAAATGAAAGTGTAACGCCCGGACCCGCAGCTTCTGCAGAGGCCGCAGCGGTTCTAACAAACAAACCGGCACCAATGATGGCCCCGATTCCAAGTGCAACGAGGTTGCCTGCACCCAGGGTCCTTTTAAGCCCTTTTCCTGAATCATCAGCCATTGCCAGCATATCGGTCAATGACTTTTTTCTGAATAAACTCATAAGTTAATTAATTGGGTTCTGATAGAAATGTTCTGGCAAAATAGGTATTAAATTGCTTTTATACACGAAAACTTTATACAAACCCGGAGTGCCCATTTTCGGAATTTAACGGTTATATTGCCGCTTCAAATATTGCCGGAATGAAGAATAAACTAACGATGTATATCCTGATTGCCATGGTATTAGGTATTCTGGCAGGATATATAGTGCACGAAACTGCTTCTGTGGAAACGGTCGGTTCCTTCTCAAAAAACATCAAATTACTGGGTACCATTTTTATTCGACTGGTTAAAACCATTATTGCTCCGCTCGTATTTACCACGCTGGTGGTGGGTATAGCCAAGCTGGGTGATATGAAAACGGTGGGCCGTGTGGGCGGAAAAGCTATGCTCTGGTTTGTTAGCGCCTCTTTGGTAAGCTTATTGGTGGGTATGCTCCTGGTGAATTTCTTCAAGCCGGGTTCCTATATAGATCTTTCACAGGCAGATAATTCCGGATTAAAAGACCTGATGGGAAAAACCTCCGAATTTTCCATTCAGAAATTTATTGAACACGTGGTTCCTTCGAGCATATTCGAAGCCATGGCCACCAATGAAATCCTGCAGATTGTTTTGTTCTCGATCCTGTTTGGGGTAGCTGCAGCCAGTATGGGCGACTATGCCAAACCACTGATCAAAGCGCTGGATGTGGCGGCTCATATTATTCTGAAGATTGTTGGTTACGTAATGAATTTTGCGCCCTTCGGCGTATTCGGTACCCTGGCTGCTATAGTAGCAGAAAAAGGACTGGCCATTTTCAACTTTTACTTTATTTACTTCGGTTACTTCGTAATGGGCATTGGCGCCTTATGGCTCCTGCTCTGTACCGTGGGTTACCTGATACTGGGCGGCAGGAGAATGAAGAGCCTCTTGCGCCATATTGCCAATCCTTTGCTGGTTGCTTTCAGTACCACCAGCAGTGAAGCCGTGTTCCCGAAACTTACCGAGGAACTGGAAAGATTTGGTTGCAAGAATAAAATTGTTTCCTTCATTCTGCCCCTGGGCTATTCCTTTAACCTGGATGGAAGCATGATGTACATGACTTTTGCCAGCCTGGCCATTGCGCAGGCCTATGGCATTCATATGCCGCTGGGAGAGCAGTTCACCATGTTGCTGGTATTGATGCTCACCAGTAAGGGAATTGCCGGTGTTCCAAGGGCTTCCCTGATCATTGTACTGGCCACCTGTGCCATGTTCAAAATTCCACCGGAGGGCGTTGCGCTGATTCTGCCGATCGACCATTTCTGCGACATGTTCAGAACAGGAACCAATGTACTGGGGAATGCGCTGGCTACCAGTGTGGTGAGCAAATGGGAAGGAGAGCTGGGTCCCGAAGTTCCACAGGAAGCAGAAGTTGTATAAATTTAAATCAGAAATCAGAGAGTTATGTTAATGCAGATTTTATTGGAATTTCACTGGTCTCAGTTGTTACAACCACAGTTTTATATTGAACACGGCGGACTCTGGCTCATTCTGCTGGTGGTGTTTGCAGAAACGGGCTTATTCGCAGGATTCTTTTTACCGGGCGATAGCTTGTTGTTTGTTGCCGGAATTTACAGTACCAATATTGCCAATGAGTTTATCCCTACCGGAAATGAATACCTCGATTTATTACAACTGATGGTAATGATTTCCATTGCAGGTATCCTGGGTAATGCCACCGGCTACTGGTTCGGGAAAAAAGTCGGGCCGGCCATGTACGAGTGGAAAGAGAACCTGTTTTTCAAAAAGCATTACCTGGTTCAGGCACACGATTTTTATGAGAAACACGGAGGCGGGGCCATCATTGTAGCCCGTTTCATACCGATTGTAAGAACCTTTGCTCCGATTGTGGCAGGCATTGTGCAGATGGATCAGAAGAAGTTTTCCTTCTTCAATGTGGTGGGTTGTGTGTCCTGGGTGTCGAGCATGCTGATTGCCGGACATTTCCTGCAAAAATGGATTCTTTCGCAGTTTGGATTTGATCTGAAAGATCACCTGGAAGTGATTGTGTTGGGTATTGTGTTGGTTACCACTGCTCCGGTAATTATTAAACTGGTATTCAATAAAAAGAAATAACCAATGACGCATTCTGCATCTGCTCACCACTCCAAAGTATATGGCATTCTTTCGTTCCCGGTAATTGTTGCAGCACTGGGCTACTTTGTAGACATCTACGACCTGTTGCTGTTTACCATTGTACGGGAACCGAGTTTGCAGGGGTTGGGTATTGAGCTCACCGATAAAGTGCAGGTGCTGGCTGCCAGTACCAAGATCATCAACTGGCAGATGGTGGGATTGCTGATCGGCGGAATTATCTGGGGAACCATTGGCGATAAAAAAGGCCGCCTCAGTGTATTGTTTGGTTCCATTGCTTTGTATTCCATTGCGAATTTTTTCACCGGCTATGTGCAGACCGTCAACCAGTACGCAGGGGCAAGGTTTATTGCGGGTATTGGTTTGGCGGGTGAACTGGGTGCAGGCATTACACTGGTAAGCGAGCTGCTTCCCAAAAATAAAAGAGGAGTGGGTACTTCCCTGGTTGCCGGTATTGGTTTGTTTGGCGCTGTGTTTGCCTATTTTGTATATCAGTTAACCGAAGACTGGAGACTCTGTTATAAAATTGGCGGTGCGTTGGGCATTGGCCTTTTGCTGCTGCGCATCTCGGTGGTAGAAAGCGGTATGTTTACCCATGTGAAACACCAGACAGCTGTACAGCGGGGTAATTTCCTGATGTTCTTCAACAACTGGAAAAGATTCAGAAAATACATACTGGCTATCCTGATCGGATTGCCTACCTGGTACGTGATCGGCGTCCTGGTGAATCTGAGCAACCGG
>JAQTZD010000043.1 GCA_028687975.1 Sediminibacterium sp. | reverse complement strand
GTGCCGTAGCTACAATGATCCAGGAAATATCGGCGGCACTGTAGCTGCTTTGATCAGTAGCAGGCTGGGAGGTGGGAACAAAAATGGCTGCGATGGCAATCAGCATGAGCACAATAAAAGGTGCTAATTGGCGGCTGGTAGTTTTGGACATAATTAATAAATTAAAAATTAATATAATGTAGAATAATTGCGGCTAATTTAATTAATAAATACTGTTTATACTTCAAATTATAATTAATGTAAAAAATATATAATTTGTTATTTTCAACTCATGCTGATTAAGTTAAATGCTTAAAATGCTTGATTATCAATAAAAAAAGGCCCGTCCTGCTATAGAACGAGCCTTTTAAAACACTAATTAAAATATAATTAAATATTTACGAGACAGCTTAGATCCTTTGATTCCAGGATCGATGCACCCATTAGATATTCATCTACCTTACGTGCGCATTCACGGCCTTCGCTGATGGCCCAGACCACCAATGACTGGCCTCTGCGCATATCTCCGGCCGCGAAAACCTTCTGGATATTGGTTTGGTAGTTTTTTTCTGAGGCACGTACATTTCCTCTTTCGTCCAGTTCAACCTCCATCTGTTGAACCAGTCCTTCATGCTGGGGGTGCAAAAAGCCCATCGCCAGAAAAGCCAGGTTGCAGGGGATTTGTCTTTCGCTTCCTTTGATTTCTTCAAATCCTGCCATTCTGCCGTCTTCTCCGATCTTCCATTCCAGGTCTACAATCAGCAGATGCTCCAGTTCTCCGTTTGCGTTTCCGATAAACTGTTTGGTTGCAACAGCCCATTGCCTGTTGGCGCCTTCTTCGTGCGAAGTGGTTGTTTTCAGCAACATGGGATATTGTGGCCAGGGCATGTTGGCGGTTCTTTGCTCCGGTGGTTTGGGCATCAGTTCAAACTGGGTAACACTGGCAGCGCCCTGTCTGTTGGATGTACCAACGCAATCGCTTCCTGTATCGCCGCCGCCAATCACCACCACATGTTTTCCTGTGGCCAGTATTGGTTCTTCTGTAAACGGCCTGTTGCCGACTCTTTTATTCTGCTGTTTCAGGAATTCCATCGCAAAATGAACCCCTTTTAATGCGCGCCCTTCCACAGACAGATTTCTGGGAATGGTTGAACCTCCTGCCAAAACGATGGCATTGTATTCGCGCAGCAGATCGTTGATGGAAATGTTCACACCTACATTGGCATTGCATTTAAAAACAATACCCTCATCTTCCATCAGTTTTACCCTTCTGTCGATTATCCATTTTTCCAGTTTGAAATCGGGTATGCCGTACCGCAATAACCCGCCTGGTGCATCGTCTCTTTCGAATACTGTAACCAGGTGGCCCGCATAATTTAATTGTGCTGCAGCAGCCAGGCCAGAAGGACCGGAGCCAATTACTGCCACTTTTTTACCGGTGCGGAGATTCGGTTTTCTCGGTTGAACAAAACCTTTATCGAATGCGATTTCGATGATGTGTTTTTCTATTTCCTCAATGGTAACCGGAGGTTGGTTGATACCAAGCACACAGGCGCTTTCGCAGGGAGCGGGGCAAATCCTTCCGGTAAATTCCGGAAAATTATTGGTGGCAGATAGTATTTCATATGCTTCCTCCCAACTCTTTCGGTATACGGCATCGTTGAATTCGGGTATGATATTTCCCAGCGGGCATCCGTTGTGGCAAAACGGAACACCGCAGTTCATGCACCTGGCAGCCTGTTGGTTCAGTTTTGTTTCGTCCAGCCGCTCCACAAATTCCTTATAATCCTTCACCCTCTCTGCAGGTGATCTTTTGCCCGGAAGTTCCCGGGTGAATTCTAAAAATCCTGTTGGTTTGCCCATGTTATTATTTGTTGCGATGAAACAATGTGGTGATTGGCTAGCTCTTTGCAAGTATGTTTTTTCTTTTCTCCAGCGCTTTTTTATAGTCTTTTGGAAATACTTTCACAAAATTTCTACGCTGGTTATCAAAATCATTCAGGATGAATCCGGCAACCGTACTCTTCGTGTATTCGTGGTGTTTTCTGATCATTGACTGAACCACTTGTTCGTCTTCTTCGCTCAGTGGATCGAGGTCTATCATCTCTGTATTGCAGTTGCCCGAAAAGTTGCCATGAATGTCGTAGACATAGGCAATTCCGCCACTCATACCTGCAGCAAAATTTTTTCCGGTACTGCCCAGTATCACCGCGGTTCCTCCGGTCATGTATTCGCAGCCATGCGCCCCAATGCCTTCTACCACTACACTTGCGCCGGAATTGCGAACCGCAAAGCGTTCACCTGCTTTTCCGCGGATATACGCTTCTCCGGAGGTTGCTCCGTAAAGCGCTACGTTTCCGATGATGCTGTTTTCTTCCGGTGTAAAACTGGCCTGTGCAGACGGATATACAATCAGTTTGGCACCGCTTAATCCTTTACCAAAATAATCGTTGGCATCACCTTCCAGTTCCAGTGTAATTCCTTTGGTATTAAACGCACCAAAGCTTTGGCCTGCAGTTCCGTTGAACCGGAAATGAATGGTGTCTTCCGGAAGTCCCTCGCTTTTGTATTGCTTGGTGATTTCGTTCGATACAATAGTGCCTGCTGTACGGTCAGTGTTTTTAATTGCGAATGCAGCGCTTACTTTTTCTTTTTGTTGAATGGCTTTTTGGGCTACTTGCAGCAGCTGCCAGTCCAGCACATTTTGTAATCCATGATCCTGTTCTTCCTGTTTGTATAAACCGGTGTACAACGAGCCGGGTTCTTTGTAAAGCACCGCAGACAGGTCGAGGTTTTTATATTTCCAGTGATCCACATTTTCTCTTTGTTGCAAACACTCGGTCTGACCAATCATTTCATTGACTGTTCTGAAGCCCAGTTCTGCCATGATTTCGCGCAATTCGCGGGTGATGAATTTAAAAAAGTTCACCACGTGATCCGGATTACCCGTGAAACGTTTGCGCAGGTTTTCGTCCTGGGTGGCTACCCCTACAGGGCAGGTATTGAGATGGCATTTGCGCATCATGATGCAACCTTCCACAATCAATGCGGCAGTAGCCACGCCCCATTCTTCTGCGCCCAGCAGGGCAGCAATGGCAATGTCGCGGCCGGTTTTCATCTGTCCGTCTGCCTGCACCACTACCCGGCTCCTGAGTTTGTTTTTCACCAGGGTCTGGTGTGCTTCTGCAAGCCCCAGTTCCCACGGCATACCGGCATGTTTAACGGAGCTGATGGGGGATGCTCCGGTACCACCGTCGTGACCGGCAATCAATACCACATCGGCCTTTGCTTTGGCCACACCAGCTGCAATGGTTCCAACGCCTGCCTTCGATACCAGTTTTACATTGATCCTGGCCGCACGGTTGGCGTTCTTTAAATCGAAGATCAGTTGTGCCAGGTCTTCGATGGAGTAAATATCATGGTGTGGGGGAGGAGAGATCAGTCCAACTCCCGGAGTGGCATGTCTTGTTTTACCGATCCATTCATCTACTTTATGACCAGGCAATTGTCCGCCTTCGCCGGGCTTGGCGCCCTGTGCCATTTTAATCTGCAACTCGTCGGCTTCTGTAAGGTACAATGCAGTAACCCCAAATCTTGCAGAGGCAACCTGCTTGATGGCCGAACGCATGGAATCTCCATTGGGTAAAGGTGTGTAGCGGATTTCGTCTTCGCCTCCTTCGCCTGTATTGCTCTTGCCACCCAGTCTGTTCATGGCAATGGCCAGCGTGGTATGTGCTTCCCATGATACAGAACCAAAAGACATGGCTCCGGTGGCAAAACGTTTGTAAATATTTTCTGCAGGTTCAACTTCATCTATCGAAATGGAAGGCCTGTTTTTCACAAATTCAAACTGACTTCTCAGTGTACAGGCATGCTGGCTCTGGTCGTTGATGAGGTTGGCATATTTTTTATAGGTGCCATAGTCGTTCTTGCGCGTTGCATCCTGCAACAGGTGGATGGTTTGCGGATTGAAGAGGTGAAATTCTCCTTTTCTTTTCCACTGGTATACGCCGCCCACCGGCAACCGGTCTACCGGTCTTTCTTTGCTGCTGAAAGAGAAGAAATGTTTGGTGAGGGTTTCCCGGGCAATTTCATCCAGTCCCATTCCCTCAATGCGAGAAGTAGCTCCGGTAAAATAGGTATCTACCACGGCTTTGTTGATGCCAATGATTTCGAATATCTGCGCGCCCTGGTACGACTGGAAAGTAGAGATCCCCATTTTGGAGAATACTTTCAGCAGTCCTTCATTGACAGCTTTGATGTAATTCTTTTTCAATTGGTCTACATCCAGGTTGGTCTGCATTTTTCCGGCCAGTTTCATGTCGCGGATGGAAGACAGTGCCAGGTAAGGGTTGATGGCAGTTGCACCAAATCCTACCAGACAGGCAAAATGATGTGTTTCCCAAACATCGCCGGCTTCTACAATCAGGCCCACTTGTCCGCGCAATCCTTTTTTGATGAGGTGATGATGCACTGCAGCTGTGGCCAGCAACGAAGGAATAGGAGCGTGATCGGAATCGATGGCGCGGTCGGATAAAATGATGACTTCAAATCCGTCCTGAACCGCATCCACTGCGTACCGGCAAAGTCTTTCCAGTCCTGCCTTTAATGCGCCTGGCTTGCCGCTTGCCCTGAAATAGGTTTGCAATGTTTTTGCCTGAAATACACCAGTGTCGATGCTCCTGATTTTTTCCAGGTCGTAATTGTTCAGGATGGGGTGTTTCAGCGCCACGCTATGACAGGCCATCGGATCTTCAACAAGCAGGTTGCCATTGCTTCCTGCAAAAGTTGCCAGCGACATTACCATGCGTTCGCGGATGGGATCAATCGGCGGATTGGTTACCTGTGCAAACAATTGTTTGAAATAGGCGCTGAGGTGCTGTGGCTGATCGCTCAGTACGGCAAGTGGTGCATCGTTGCCCATAGAGCCAATGGGCTCCTTGCCGTCTATGGCCATGGGTGCAATAATGGTATCGAGGTCCTCGGTGGAGTAACCAAATACTTTCTGGTATTTGAATACCTGGTCGTGTTCCAGGTGGGTAAACATGACCCTGGGTTCCGGTAATTCCTCTAATCGGATTTTGTATTTATTCAGCCAGTCTGCATACGGTTTTTGTGAGCAGATGCTTTGTTTTAATTCTTCGTCGCTGATGATCCGTCCCTGTGCCAAATCCACCACAAACATTTTGCCTGGCTCCAGCCTGCCTTTCTCTTTTACATTGGCAGGATCAATGGGTAGTACACCGGTTTCGGATGCCATGATAACCCGGTCGTCGTGTGTAACGGTGTAACGTGAAGGGCGAAGTCCGTTGCGGTCCAGTGTTGCGCCAATCATCCGTCCGTCGGTGAATGAAATGGATGCCGGACCATCCCAGGGTTCCATCATGCAGGCATGGTATTCGTAAAATGCTTTCTTTACCGGATCCATGTCTTCGTTGCCATCCCATGCTTCGGGTATCAGCATCATCATAACATGTGGCAATGATCTTCCTGTGAGGGTCAGCAGTTCGATCATGTTATCCAGACAGGCCGAGTCGGACTGTCCTCCGGTTACAATCGGCAAGATCATTTCCAGTTCTTCTTTGCTGAAATAGGGCGTGGTGAATCCGGTTTCGCTGGAACGCAGCCAGTTCAGGTTCCCTTGCAGGGTGTTGATTTCACCGTTGTGGGCCATATAGCGGAATGGCTGTGCCAGTTTCCAGGAAGGGAAAGTGTTGGTGGCAAAACGGGAGTGCACCAGCCCGAATGCGCTGACCACTCTTTTATCGTTCAGGTCGGGAAAATAATCCCGCACTTGTAAGCTGGTAAGCTGTCCTTTATATATGATGGTACGCGCAGAGAGCGAAGCAATGTAAAATCCGATTTCGTCTTTGCGGGTGCTGTTGCCAATAGTATGTGATGCATAGTTGCGCAGGATAAACAGCTTGCGCTCAAAATCGTCTGTATCGCTGATGGAATCCGGGCAGGCAATGAATACCTGTTCCATGCAGGGCTCAACCGATAAGGCTGTTGTGCCGATATCAGTTTTGTTAACCGGTACTTTCCGGTAGACCAGAATATCCAATCCTAGTTTTTCGGCCGCCCTGTTGAAAATGTCTCTGCATTCTTCGCGCAGACCAATGGATTTAGGGAAAAAAATCATCCCCACACCATACCTGCCGGATTCAGGAAGGTGCACACCCAGCTGTATGCACTCATCAAAGAAAAATTCGTGCGGAATCTGAAACAGGATGCCTGCGCCATCACCGGTATTGTGTTCGCAGCCACAGGCTCCACGGTGTTCCATATTCTCCAGCACGGTCAGGGCATCTGCAATATGTTGATGAGATTTGTGGCCTTTTATATTGGCAACAAAGCCAATGCCACAGGCGTCGCGTTCGAACTCAGGATTATACATGCCGCTATTTGTACGGGAATTGAACATAGAACCGAATTAAGGGTGATCAAATAAATTTGGCAGGCAATCTTGACCAAAATACAATAATTCGGCAGAAATAACAAATATTGTGTAATACTGGGCTATTTTTTTAAATAAATTTTAATTAATAGCTGGTTATATTGAATATTTTTTAATGTAAAACAGCTATTTGTTGCCAATGATATGGCAGGGGTGGTTGATCATTTCCTGGATGCCAATGGATTGTTCGGCCGGATAAATACCAAATACGGCGCTTCCGCTTCCGCTCATGCTGGCATACAGGGCACCATCCTGGTAAAGGGCTTGCTTAATTGCGGCGATATCGGGATAGGCGTTGAGAATCGGTGCTTCAAAATCGTTCACCAGCTCTCCCTTCCATTGGGTAATGGGCTGTTGCAGGATATCGGTAATGGGTCGGGGCGATTTGGCCGGGGTCAGCTGTTCAAAAGCCCATTTGGTGCTTACATGAATGCCCGGATGTACCAGTACAAACTTGTATCCGGACAGATCAAGTTCAACCGGCGTAAGAAGTTCTCCTCTGCCTGTTCCATAACAGGGTTGGTTGAGGATGAAGAACGGACAATCACTGCCCAGCTGTGCTGCGTATTGAATCAGTTGATCGGGGTGGAGTGGCAGTTGAAATTTATTGCTCAATAATTTTAAGGCAAAAGCGCCGTCTGAGCTGCCGCCTCCCAATCCGGCTCCCATGGGAATCATTTTGTGCAGGTGCATTTGAATGGAAGGAAGTTCGGGATAATCTTTCTTCAGGAGGCGATATGCTTTTACACAAAGATTGGACGTGCTGTTTCCGGGAATGGGTAAGCCGGAAGCGGTAAACCGGATACCTTCCGGTTCTTCTGTTGAAGCGTGTACAATTTCCAGTGCATCCCTTAACTGTACCGGATAAAAAACGGTTTCCAATTCGTGGTATCCATCGGGCCGTTTGCCGGTGATGTGCAATCCAAGATTGATCTTGCAGTTGGGGAAAACCACCATATTATTTTCGCTTGTTCAGTTCGTCTCTGATGGCAATGGCGCGGATGTAATCTTCCTGCTCCAATACTTCGTTGAGCAGGATGTTCAGTGCTTCCACGCTCATGGTGCTGAGGTCGTCGTGACTTCCACTGCCGGCGACTTCTTCAATGCCTACCGGTTCTCCCTCCGTTTTTTTGGTGGCACCGTCTTCCATCAGGATTCCGGCGCTTTCTAAAATATGTTCGTATGTGTAAACAGGGCAACCAAACCGAACTGCCAGTGCAAGTGCATCACTGGTACGGCTGTCTATTTCGATGGTATCATTGTCTGTAAAGCACACCAGTTTGGAGTAGAAGATGCCTTCCTGCAAATCGTTGATGATGATTTCCTGTAACTCTACGCCAAATGCATTCATGAAATTTTTCATCAGATCGTGTGTAAGCGGACGGCTGGGATGCATGTTTTCCAATGCAACAGCAATGGCCTGTGCTTCAAAGCCACCTATTACAATCGGTAATCTGCGCATTCCATTCATCTCACCCAATACAACCGCATAGGAATGGGTTTGTGTAATGCTGTGGGAGAGCGCTACAATTTCCAGTTCTATCTTCTTCATATTGCCTGCGAAATTAACTCAAAAAACGCAGACCCGAATGCGCCGGGCATTGTTTTTCGATACCAATTAAAATAAGCAAATTGCGGCTATAAACCAATGTTATGCCTTTATACCAGATCAGCGACATCGAGTCTAAGCCGCTTATAGCAGGTTATACTGCCCAATTCATTCATACTGCCAGTGCAACTTATTCCCATGTGCGGGTTGTGGCAGGTGCCGCGTTGCCATTGCACCAGCATCCGCATGAGCAGGTTTCCTATGTGCTGGAAGGGGAGTTTGAACTCACGGTGAACGGGGTTCCGCATCGACTGGTACCGGGTCAGGTATTTGTGATCCCGTCCAATACGCCTCATGCAGGTCTGGCCATCACAGATTGTTTTATCCTCGATGTATTCACACCCGTAAGAGAGGACTACCGCGAAAAGGGTGGAATAGTGCTTGGTTAAAAAAAGCGGGGTTAATACAGCTTTGCAACAGTTGGATTCTGCAAATTGTATCAACCCCGCCTGAAAAATATGCCGGCTTTGATTTATGCCGGTTTTACTTCGTCTTACTCTTATGTATCTTATGCAGACGCTTTCATTTTTTTGATGGCTTCTGTAAGCTTAGGCAGCACTTCAAACGCATCTCCTACAATACCGTAGTCTGCAGCTTTAAAGAACGGCGCTTCCGGATCTTTGTTGATGACCACAATGATCTTACTTCTGTTAACGCCTGCCAGGTGCTGGATGGCGCCGGAAATTCCGACAGCAATGTATAAGTTAGGCGCTACCTGAACACCGGTCTGGCCTACGTGCTCGTGGTGCGGTCTCCAATGTGCATCACCTACAGGGCGGCTGCAGGCAGTAGCCGCGCCCAGTGATTTGGCGAGGTCTAAAAGAATACCCCAGTTTTCAGGCCCTTTCAGTCCGCGTCCGCCACTTACTACAATGTCGGCTTCGGTCAACGGAACATCTCCGCTTACTTTATTTACAGCTGTAACTTTTACTTTGGCTGCACCAACTGCAACGGCAAGCGGTGCAACAGTGGCAGTGCCTTCACCTGCAACAGTCATGTAACTGTTTGGGTTCAGGGAAATGATTTTAACAGGTGTCTGGATGCTCACATTGGCAAATGCTTTTCCGGAGAATACTCCTTTCTTCACCACGAAACCATTGGAGGTATCGGGCAGTGCGCAGGCACCGGTAACCAGGCCGGCTTTCAGTTTAGCAGAAACACGGGCTGCAACCGCTTTGCCGGTTGGCGTATGAGAGAATACGAGTACAGTAGCACCTGTTGCGGTAACCGCTTCGGCAATGGCTGCTGCATACACCTGTGTATCGAGGTGGTTCAATGCTTCGTTGGCAACCTGGTGAATTTTGCTTACACCATATTTTCCCAATGCAGCAAGGTCTTCGGTAACTGTTCCCAGCAGAAGCCCTTCGGCAGTTGTACCCAGTTGAGCAGCAACTTTAGCGCCATAGGTAAGAACTTCGAGAGAAGATTTTTTTACGTGACCATCAGCGTGGTCTATGAATATTAAAACGGACATATTGCGGAATTTTGAATGATTGTTTGGTTATCTGTTTAATTAAATGGCTTTAGCTTCTTCGTGCAGCAAGCGAACCAGTTCTTCTACATTTTCTGCATCAACCAGTTTAACGCCTGCTTTTGCAGGTGGAAGTTCAAAGCCAATAACCGTAGTAAGCGCATCGGCTGCAACAGGCTCAACCACTTTCAATGGTTTGGTACGCGCTGCCATAATTCCGCGCATGTTCGGGATCCGCTGTTCAGCAACACCTTTCTGGCAGCTTACAACCGCTGGTAAGGTTACTTCTGCTACTTCTTCTCCGCCTTCAATTTCTCGGGTAACTGTAGCGGTGGTTCCTTCCAGGTCAAATTTGGTTGCCAGGGAAATATAAGGTGCATCAACCAGTTCGGCTACCATGCCTCCAATGGAAGATCCATTGTAGTCGAGGGTTTCCTTACCGGTAAAGATCAGATCGTATCCGCCCTGCCTGGCGATTTCAGCAATTTGTGCTGCTATATAATAACTGTCGGTGCTGTCGCTGTTCACCCGAATGGCTTCGTCTCCGCCCAATGCCAGTGCCTTTCGGATAATCGGCTCTGTATCTGCTCCGCCAACAGTTACCAGGTGAATGGCAATGGAAGCATCTCTCTCTTTTAATTCAATGGCCCTTACCAGCGAATACCATTCGTCGTAGGGGTTGATGATCCACTGAACACCAGCTTCATCAAATTTTGTATTGCCATCAGTAAAGGCAACTTTAGAGGTGGTGTCGGGTGTTTTGCTGACACAGACTAAAATCTTCATATGTTTTTAATTTGTCGTTTCAAATAGTTGTTTATGCAACTATCGCAAATATAGTAAGCTTTGTAATGCTGCAAAGTATTTCAAGAATTTTATTCGGTCAAATCTGTAAAAAAGATTGCCCCTATCTTCGTTTTATGAACAGAATTGACCGGATCAGGGAATTTTTGGCAGCCAATCCAAAGGATAATTTTCTGCGCCATGCGCTGGCGTTGGAATACATCAAAATCGGCGATACCTCCGGCGCAAGGGAACTCTTCGAAGCCATTCTGACCGAATCGCCCGATTATGTAGGTTCTTATTACCATCTGGCCAAGCTGCTGGAACAGCTCGGAGAAAAAGAACTCGCTGTTGAATGGTACGAAAAAGGCATGGCAGCCGCCAAAGCCGCCAAAGACCAGCATGCCTACAACGAACTGCAGGCAGCATACGAAGACCTGGTGTACTAAAACTACTTTTCCAGGCTGTGCCTGAGGTTCTTCCGAAAGAAATAGTTGGTTCAAAATCTGTATTTTCATTCCATGATTGCTACATACGATTTTGCCAAATACAAGACACCGGTCGGAACCACCTTGAACTGCAAAGGCTGGATACAGGAAGCCGCTTTGCGCATGTTACTGAACAACCTCGACCCCGCTGTTGCCGAAAGGCCCGAAAACCTGATTGTATACGGGGGCAGGGGCAAGGCAGCCAGGAATATCGAGGCTCTGGACCAGATCATTGCTTCGCTCAAAAGCCTGGAAAATGATGAGTCTTTGCTGATCCAGAGCGGGAAGCCCGTAGGCATTCTGAAAACACATAAGGATGCACCTCGTGTACTGATCTCCAACTCCCAGCTGGTACCCAACTGGGCCAACTGGAAACATTTTACCGAATTGGAACAAAAAGGGTTAATGATGTACGGGCAGATGACTGCCGGCAGCTGGATCTATATAGGATCACAGGGCATTGTGCAGGGAACGTATGAAACCTATGCTGCACTGGCCAACATGCATTATAGCGGCTCGCTGAATGGCACCCTGAATGTTACGGCGGGGCTTGGCGGAATGGGTGGTGCACAGCCACTGGCCATCACCATGAACGAAGGGGTTGCCCTGGTTGCAGAAGTGGAGGAGTGGCGCATCGACAAGCGCATCGAAACCCGGTACCTCGACGAAAAGTATACCGATATTGATCAGGCCATCAACCGGGCCCTCGATTGCAAGGCAGCCGGAATGGCGCGCAGCATTGGTGTGCTGTGTAATGCAGTGCAACTCCTGCAGCGATTGAACGAAAGAAATATTATTCCCGATACCCTTACCGACCAAACATCGGCACACGATCCGCTGATCGGTTATATCCCCCATACCTTAACGAATGAAGGAGCCAACGAAATGCGGACAGCCAATCCGGAAGGATATATTGCATTGAGTTACGAAAGCATGTACCTGCATGTGCAACTGATGCTGCAACTGATGAACAAGGGTGCCATCACGTTCGATTACGGCAACAATATCCGTGCAAGGGCGCAGGAATACGAACAGCAGAAAGCGGTTCAGCCAGAAGCCATGGCGTTCCCGGTTGGAAGGTGTTTTGATTTCCCCGGATTTGTTCCTGCCTATATACGTCCGTTGTTCTGTGAAGGGAAAGGCCCTTTCCGTTGGGCTGCACTCAGTGGCGATCCGCAGGATATTGCCGTAACAGACGAAGTGATCTTACAGCTGTTTCCTGAAAATAAAAGTTTACAACGCTGGCTGAAACTGGCCAAAGAAAAAATTGCTTTTCAGGGATTGCCTGCGCGCATCTGCTGGCTGGGCCAGGGTGAAAGGGAGAAAGCGGGTCTGGCGTTCAATGAACTGGTCCGCACCGGAAAAGTAAAAGCGCCGATCGTGATCGGAAGAGATCACCTCGATACTGGTTCTGTTGCCTCACCCAACCGCGAAACCGAAGCCATGCTGGATGGTTCAGATGCAGTAGCAGACTGGCCTGTGCTGAATGCCCTGGTGAATACTGCCGGTGGAGCCAGCTGGGTTTCTTTACACCATGGAGGTGGTGTAGGAATGGGCTACAGCATTCATGCCGGAATGGTCATTGTTGCAGACGGTACAGATGATGCAGCTGCCAGACTAAGCCGGGTGTTGCGCAATGATCCGGGTATGGGTGTTATCCGGCATGCCGATGCAGGTTATGAAATTGCAAAAGATACTGCCCGAAAGTTTGGGCTGGGATTGTAAACCTGTAAAAGAAGCCCGGGCATGTTCGAACAATTTTTTGCATTTGCATCCAATCTGGTTCAATTTACCAATCAGGAAAAACAATTGATTCAAAGCGCTTTTACTTTCCGACAGGTTCCCAGGAAGTTCCGGCTTACGGAGGAAGGAAAGATTGCAAGGGAGGTATATTTTATCAATAAGGGCCTGCTGCGCTTGTATTATACCAAAGAGGGTGAGGATATTACTGCATTTATTTTTAAAGAGAATCTGTTTGCCAGTTCTTATGATAGTTTTCTGCGAAAGGTTCCCAGTATTCAAACCCTGGAAGCATTGGAGGATTCAGATTTGCTGGTCATAACGTATGACGACATGCAACGACTGTACGAGTTGGTGCCGGCAATGAATACACTTACCCGTAAGATTGCTGAGCAGCGTTTCATCAATGCGCAACTGGTTCTCTCTTCCTATATTCTCGACAGCCCGGAAGAACGATACCGGAAATTTGAAGCAGAACATGGCGACCTTTTGTTACGGATTCCGCATTATATGATTGCTTCATTCCTGGGTATTACGCCGGTTTCTTTGAGCCGCATCCGCAAAAGGCTTATGTAGTGTTTGCGATTTCTTTACAATTGTTAATGATTTAAGGCAATGCCCGGAAGTAGATTTGCATTGTAAAACAAATCAAGATGAACAAGCGAATTAAAACAGAAATCATTATCGATAGCTCCAAAGAAAAACTATGGGAGTTGCTTACCAATTTTAATGAATACCCTCATTGGAATCCCTTTATCAGGAGTATCGAAGGCGAATTGAAACAGGGCGCAAGGCTTACCAACCGACTTCAGACCAGAGATAAAATCATGGTATTTAAACCCATTGTTCAGGAAGTGATACCGTTTCATGCTTTCTCCTGGATGGGTAGTTTATGGATAAAAGGATTATTTGATGGCAGGCATTATTTCAGTATTGAAGAAATTGCTCCAAACCAGGTAAAGCTGATTCATGGAGAGGATTTCAGCGGTATTCTGAGTACGGCCATTCTGAAGAAAATAGGGGATGCAACGCGCAATAATTTTGTGGTCATGAACCAGGCACTCAAACAATTGGCAGAATCCGGTGCCAGCTCCGATCGTTAAATTCAGTCCGTACTGTTTAAACAATTATCTATTTTAGAGGTATGAAAATATGCTGCTCTTTTCTTTTATGTATTGCTTTTTTTGTTGGCCAGGCTCAATCGGTCAACCGCTATTTTGATCAGATCAGGAACAATGATGCCGCATTAACCGCTTTCTTTGCGCGCATGCCCAAAGGAGGAGACCTGCATCACCACTACGGTGGATCTGTGTATGCAGAGACCTTGCTGGCATATGCTATCCGGGAAGATTTTTTTGTGGATGCCACTACTATGACCGTAGCAAAAGAGCAACCTGCAACCGGCAACTGGGAGTGTTTTTCTTCCATCAGAAAGAGGGGAGCACTGGAAGCATACAAAGATCAGCTGATCCGGAAATGGTCTGTAAAAGATTACCACGAAGCCCATTATCCTTCCGATAAACAATTTTTTGAATCATTCGACAAGTTCGGAGCTACGATTGTCGGAACTTTTGAAGCCGGTTTAACAGAATTGAAACAAAGGGCCATCCGGGAGAACCTGAGTTATATTGAAACCCAGCTTACTACCATTCCCTCTACGGTTTCAGTAGCTGATTTTACTCAGCTGAATGAACGGTTGCGGAGTTACCAGGCAACCCGCAACGAAGATGCTGTATTTAAAACACTGGATACCTTATATACCTGGCTGCTGCAAAAAAATGTTGCTGCCGATGCACGTAAATACAATGTGGACCTGATTGAAAAATTACATCAGCAACTGCGCTTAGACGATTCCCTTTTCACCATGCGTTTCCAGAATTTTGTGTTGCGTTTCATGGAGCCGGTAACCATCTTCCGCAACCTGGTAACGGCATTTATTTCTGCTGATCTTAGTCCGATCATTGATGGGGTCAATATTGTTTCACCGGAGCATGGTGAAACTTCCATGAAAGATTACTGGCTGCACATGGTCATGTATAAATACTGCAATGCCCGTTATCCCAAAGTCAGGAATTCCCTGCATGCAGGAGAACTGGTATTGGGAATGGTGCTGCCCGAAGAACTTACCTGGCATATCGGCGCTGCCGTGCATACCGCCAAAGCCAGCCGGATCGGACACGGAGTGGATATTGCCCAGGAAGCCAATAACTATGAGCTGTTACAGTATATGGCTAAGAACAAAGTAGCGGTTGAAATCAACCTGGTCAGCAACGAGTTTATTCTGAAAGTAAAGGAGGATCGTCATCCGATCATGCTGTACAAAAACTTTGGAGTACCCATGGTCATCAGTACCGATGATGCAGGAGTGCTCAGAACCAATATGACCGAGCAATATGTATTGCTTGCGAAACGCTACAAAGCATTTTCCTACGACGACATCAAGCGACTGGTCTACAACAGCATTGAGTACAGTTTCATAGAAGATCCGGTATTGAAGCGCCTGCTGATCAAGGATCTGGACGCCCGGTTCAGGGTATTCGAAAACTGGTTTCCGTATTTTGTACTTTAAAGTTGAAAAATCTATTAAATAGACGTTAAAAATCAACTAAAGGTTGTTTTTAGGCTATTTGATTGTACCTTTGATCCTCAAATTAAACAGAATGGGTTCGGTTGACATGGTAGGTAGGTTTCTGGACGAGTTTAAAATTAAATTGAAGATTTGGGATGTACTTTATAGAGATGACCGTGGAAAAAATACCCAAACGCTAATAGCCCTGGAACTTAGGCCATCAGAAAGGAAAAATATTCTGGAAAATTTGGAAATAGAAGATTATTCCGATGGCCCTTTACCGGAAAAACTTTATGGCGGTGCAGATATGTGGGTATTTGGGAAGATAGTTAAACAGCAGGAAGTCTATATTAAGATCACAATGGGGCAGCCCGGGTTAAGTGTTATTTGTATCTCCTTTCATCTTGCCGAGCACAAAATGAAGTTCCCTTTAAAGCAAAAAATATGAAAAGTCCAATTACAGGAAAAAAGATGAAGTTGGTTAAAGAAGTGAGACCAATGGAGTTTAGAAAAGACGTTTTTGATGTAGTATTCCATTATTATAAATGCGAGGATAGTGGGGAGCAGTTTACCAGCACGGAATTGGATGAACTGAATATGAATCAGGTGTATAATCAATATCGTGATTTACATAATATTCCATTCCCTGATGAGATTATCCTTATTCGCGAGAAATATGGATTGCCTGCAAGTAAAATGTCTGAAATATTGGGGTTTGGGGCGAATAGTTACAGGCAGTATGAAGCTGGCGAAATGCCTAGCATATCTAATGCTAAACTGATTCAGCTCGCCAGCGATCCTAAAAATTTTATTGAAATGATCAGGCTTTGTGATGTATTGGAAGAGAAAGTAAAATTAAAATATATTCAAACGGCTACTGATTTAATAGAAATAAAAGAAAAGAACATTTTTGATTTTGATCTGAAAGATTATTTGCTGGGAGATCATCTTGCAGACGTCTATTCGGGTTATCGCAATCCCAACTTTGCCAAGTTTACCGAGATGGTTGTTTTTTTTGCTGAAAAAATGCAGCCTTTTAAAACCAAATTGAATAAACTGCTTTTTTATGCAGATTTTCTGATGTTTAAGCAAAGTTGTTTTTCTATCAGCGGAGTACGTTATAAAGCGATCAACAAGGGGCCGGTTCCCAATAATTTCAATAGTGTATTCGAATACATGGCAAATAGAAATGATGTTGATATTGAGTATACTCAGTTTCCACAGGGATATGTGGGAGAGCAGTTTAAAGCGAGGGAAGGCAGGCCGTTCAATAACAAATTATTTACTGATAAAGAATTGACTGTACTGAATTTCGTCGCAGAGAAGTTTAAAAATAGTTCTACTAATAATATAGTAGAAGTTAGTCATCTGGAAGAGGCCTGGAAGCAAAATATTAAGGGTGATATTAGTTATAATTATGCATTCGATTTGGCATAAATCATAACCATGCTCCAACGAGTATCCCTAAGGCCTTTTTGGCAAATGCATATCCCCACGTTTGCGGGGTATTCACCCATCTATCACAATCTGCCCTGGTTCTTAGGGAGTTAAGCAGTTGTGTTGTATCATTATCCTATGAAAATTCTGATCTCCGCATTCCATGCAAAGGCGGCCCGACTGGTGGTTGGGTTGAGCCTGGTTTCGCTGTCTGTTGTTGCCCAGGTGGGCAATACAGAAGCAACTGTTGCTGCAATTGTAAAAGAAGCCAACGACAATTCCCAACTCAAAAGGCTGGCCCACGAACTGATGGATGGGGTAGGCCCCCGTCTGGTAGGTTCCAGCAAAATGGTGCAGGCCAGCGACTGGGCTATTGCACAGTATGCGCAATGGGGTATTGCAGCCCGCCGGGAGAACTATGGTACCTGGCGCGGTTGGGACAGAGGTGTTTCACATATTGATATGGTGGCCCCATGGACCCGTTCAATAGAAGGAACCCAGCTGGCATTCAGCCCTGCAACTAAAAAACCGATAACTGCAGAAACCATTATCCTGGCTGATGCCGCAGACTCTGTGGCTTTTCAGCAATGGTTGCCCAATGTAAAAGGAAAATTTGTGCTGATCTCCATGCCGCAGCCTACCGGCCGACCGGACTACAACTGGAACGAATCTGGTACTAAAGCTTCTATCGAAAAAATGAAGGCGGAACGTACTTCACTGGCAGATGCCTGGAGAAAGCGCATCAGTAAAACCGGCTTATCCAACGCCAAACTGGCCGAAGCACTCGAAAAAGCCGGTGCTGCAGGCCTCGTAGCCAGCAACTGGTCCAGCGGCTTTGGCGTAAACAAGATTTTCGCAGCCTATACTAAAACAATACCGACCGTAGATATTGCACTGGAAGATTATGGGTTGCTCTATCGCTTAACTGAATCGGGTAAACAACCATCCATTCGGGTGCATACTGAATCGAAAGAGCTTGGGAAAGTACCAACCTTTAATACCCTTGCCGAAATCAAAGGAACCGATAAGTCCAATGAATATGTGATGCTCTCTGCGCATTTTGATTCATGGGACGGTGGTACCGGAGCTACCGATAATGGTACCGGCACACTGGTGATGATGGAAGCCATGCGCATTTTAAAAGCCGTGTATCCCAATCCAAAGAGAACTATCCTCGTAGGTCATTGGGGCAGCGAAGAGCAGGGACTGAACGGCTCCCGTGCTTTTGTGGAAGATCATCCTGAAATTGTTTCCAACCTGCAGGCCCTGTTCAATCAGGACAATGGTACCGGAAGGATCGTGAACATTGGTGGTTCCGGTTATGCCAAGGCCAAGGAATACCTGGGTCGCTGGCTGGCTGCTGCACCTAAGGCCATTACCGATTCCATCAAAACCAATTTCCCCGGAATGCCCGGTGGCGGTGGTTCCGACCATGCTTCTTTTGTAGCTGCGGGCGC
The DNA here is from genome assembly GCA_028687975.1 of Sediminibacterium sp. Classification (GTDB taxonomy): domain Bacteria; phylum Bacteroidota; class Bacteroidia; order Chitinophagales; family Chitinophagaceae; genus Sediminibacterium. Next base: position 5,600 of record JAQTZD010000043.1, on the reverse strand, counting down.
CCCTGCATTTTCACTCGGTGCTTTGAACTGGTCTTACTTCAACTATACCTGGCATACCAACAGGGATACTTACGACAAAATTGTGTTTGATGATGTTCGGAGCAATGCCATCCTTACTGCAATCCTGGTATATATGGCCTGTGAAGATCCTGAGCGCAGTTCCAATGAAAAAGCCGTACTGCCAAGCGGTCCCAACGGTCCGCAGAAATGGCCTGCACCTGTTAAGGCCAAGCGTGCCGGTGGGTACGTGAACTAGCAAGTCATTGATGCTGTTCGGTATTTTTATGGTGAAAACATGAGCAAGGTGTAATGCAACGGAAATAAATTATCTTGACCTGCAAAATTTGTGCAGTGAAATCTTTTTTTTTCGTTTTGAGTATTGTGCTCTTATGTGCCTGCAGGAATGCGACGCCCAGGCTTCCCATTCTTGGTAAGCAACTGGTTTCTGGTAAAGACAGTATCTATCCTGTAATTGCCAACTTCTCATTCATCAATCAGGATAGTCAGGTGGTGACCAATCAAACATTTTCGAATAAAATCTATATAGCAGATTTTATTTTTCTTTCCTGTCCTACCATTTGTCCTAAAATGACAAATGAAATGTACCAGGTTTATCTTGCATTTGCTACTGATGATAGAGTAGGGCTTATATCGCACAGTATTGATCCTGAACGAGATACGATTCCGCGGCTAAAAGCATATGCTCATACGTTGGGCGTATCTGCTCCCAAATGGAATTTTGTGACCGGTAATCAGGATAGTATTATGCATCTTGCGGAGCAGTCTTATTTTTCGATTGCTTACCCTGATAGTACAGCACCGGGAGGGTTTACACATAGCGGAGGATTGCTTTTAATTGATCAAAACAGGCATATCAGGGGTGTTTACGACGGAACCCGTCCGCAGGAAACATTGCGCCTTATCGAAGATATTCACAGGCTTTTAAAACAGGAACACTAGTTTTGCCTTTGTTATGTTGAAAAACTTTATATCCATACTACTAATCGTTTCTTTTCTCTTGCATACTGCAAGCGAGTTGTGGATATGGGCTGTTTTTGAAGTAAACAGAGATTTTATAGCAAGTAATCTTTGCATTAACCGTTTTGATGCAATTCCGCTTTGTAAAGGCTCCTGTGTTCTGGAAAAAACATTAAATGAAAATCAGGATCGACAGCAAAAATCTCCGGATATGAAAGCAAAGGAAATTACGCTTTTCTGTCATAATACCCCTGTTGAATTCACCCCCTCTTTTGACCTGACTGAGAGTAAAAGCAACTATATAGGCATCGATACTTCTCTTTTTGTATCCCGATATCTTCGTTCTGTATTCAGACCACCAGCCTTAATTGTTTAATATCTTTTTTTTTGTTAAACTATTAATTCTATGGGTATGAAAACAGCTGAAATAGCTGAATACCCTGTTAGTGTTTTTGGTACAGATATGTCTTTCTGGATTGGAAATCTGGGAGGAATACTTGAAAGAATACCTCAGCTGGAACGCCCTCATAAGCAAGCATTTTATATGTTGTTGTATGTACAGGAAGCTATGGGTTTGGTAAAGCTGGATAAGCAAACTATTATTCTGGACCAGCAGAAAGTGATCTGCATTAAACCCAACAGTGTATTTGGCTTGGATATCAATCGAAATGCTAAAGGCTACATTATTTGTTTTACAGAATCTTTTTTTTCATTGCGATACAACAATAATGTGTTGTATCAGTTTACTTTTCTTAAAAAAAGCGCTGAATGCTATATCCGGTTACCCGAAATACATATAGGGAAGTGGGAGCAACTTCTCTGTTTGATGGAGCAGGAATTTCACGCTTATCATAACAATGCTGCGAAGGTATTACGGTCTTATCTCAATATACTGCTGTTTGACCTGGATCGGAATCAGTATCCCCATAGAAAGGCTGCCAGTAGAAACAATAAGGCGGATAAGATTATAAAGTTTGAGCAGCTTGTGGATGACTATTACATACAACAGAAAACGCCTTCTTTTTACGCTGCGAGGTTGCATATAAGTACCAATTATCTCAACAGACTTTGCAGGGAATATAGAGGAGTTAGAAGTGGAGAAATTATTCGGGAAAGGGTGATCATTGAAGCGCAGCGATTACTGCAATACACCACGATCACTGTAGCAGAAGCTGCCTATAAACTGGGTTTTGAAAGCCCTTCCTATTTTATCACTTTTTTCAAAAAAAATTCCGGAACTACTCCCGAAGGTTTTAGAATGCTGGACATATAATGGGAGCGTATTATCGAAAGAGGAATAGTTGATTTTCGAAATGACACTACGTTTTTTTAAAATCGATTGTTCCTTTTTTCAAATTAACCTGCTTTGTAATTTCTATGTGTCCTCTTTTGTGCAGGTGATCTTTGCGTTCAAAGCTACTTAGTTATGGATTTTCCTATGTTTCATCTTGACTGGCTGAACGACAGGTTTTTAATTGCGCTGATTGCCATTTTGCATGTTTGTATCAATCATGGCCTGGCAGTTGGATTTATCCCTTTTATCACAAGACTGGAACAACAGGGGGTGATGTATAGTGATAACAATAAGATAACTGATCCTGAATGGGATACCATGGTGTACCGGATGATGAAAGTGGGTTTCCTTATAACAACCAGTCTAGGTGCTATGACGGGCGTGGGAATATGGATATCCGTGTCTGTTGTTAGTCCATCCTCTATTGCCAGCCTGATCAGGGTGTTTTACTGGGCATGGTTTACTGAGTGGCTTGTATTTGTGACGGAAGTTATTTTGATTCTGATATATTTTCTCACATGGAAGAATTCCAATAAATCGCTTAAAGCTAAACTTCGTCATATTAAATTCGGCTGGTTCTTGTCATTTTTTTCCTGGGTTACAATGGCGATTATCGTGGCAATCCTTGGTTTTATGATGGACCCGGGAAACTGGAACACCGACCATAGTCTGATTAATGGGTTTGTGAATCCGATCTATTTACCGCAGTTGATTTTTCGGACGCCTACTGCTATGCTGGTTGCAGGTGTTTTTGGGTATGTGTTATCAATTTTATTTACCGGAAAGGATACGGCAATCAGAATCCGGGCGGTAAAACAATCCTCCAGATGGATATTGTTTTGGACTCCTCTGTCGTTGGGTGGGGCCGTATTTTACTACCGGGCAATACCACAGGCAATGACAGATAACATGAGTACTGCTGTAGGAACTTTACAATTTGCGGAATATTACAGTATTTTGAAATATGTGATTGTCGCTGCTATTTCAACGATATATATAGTTGCTGCATTGGGCATTTTTAAGCCAGGGAAAGTCCGGTTGTTCATGGTACTTCTGCCTTGTATTATGGCATTTGTATTTCTTGCCATTTTTGAACGTGTTCGGGAATTTATACGAAAACCATATGTGATCGGAGGCTACATGTACAGCAACCTTTTACGGGTAGAGGATTATCCCTTGTACAAAAGAGACGGTATCCTTAAGTATGCTGTGTATACTTCCACAGCAGAAGTAACGGAGAGCAATAAAATTGAAGCGGGTAGAAATGTATTTATTCTTACCTGTAGTCGTTGTCATACTACGCAGGGCATTAATTCAATTGTATTTGCGTTTGAAAGAATGTATGGAATCGGAAAACCTTTCGATGAAGTATCTGTTGCAGCATTTATAAAGGGAATGCATAATGGACGCACTTTCATGCCGGAATTTCCTGGTAATAAAAAAGAGCTTGAGGCTTTGGCTTCGTATATTAAAAATCTGCAACAAACCGGTGATGTAATTGAAGGGGCGCAGAATGAGGGGGTAGTGGTGAATCCGAACCAAAGTGTGACTGCTGTAATGCCACTGATAGAAAGTAAACAGAGTGTACTAGCTGATTCACTGATGAATATATCGCTTTTTTCCAATAAATAAAACTGCTGAAAATTATGCTTCGCTTATTGCAAGTTAGTACTCCCGTTCCGAGAGATATTCCGCTGGATCTGCCACTACCCGAATGGTTGTTGATTGTTTTACTGGTTGTTTCTTTTTTGTTACACATCATTTTTGTAAATCTGATGTTGGGTAGTACGATCCTCACATTGTGGTGCCAGATTAAAGGGCTGAAAGATCAGGATTATCACCAGCTGGCACATGAAATATCAAGAACAATTACTGTAAATAAAAGCCTTGCCGTTGTTTTAGGGGTGGCTCCTTTGCTGAGTATCTCTACACTCTATGCAACTCATTTTTATTCAGCAACATCTCTTACCGGAGGAATGTGGATAGCGGTTATTCCTTTGGTAACTATAGCATTTCTGCTTACTTACTTAAATAAGTACACCTGGAATATACTGGATAAAAACAAGCCTTTGAGTATTGCTATTAATGCTGCCGCCACTGCTTTGTTTTTGTTTATTCCCCTGATTTTTCTGGTAAATGTGAATCTTATGCTTTTCCCTGAGAAATGGGGAACTGTAAAAGGTTTTTTCAGTGCATTGCTTTTACCAAATGTTTTGCCCAGGTACCTCCATTTTGTGGCAGCCTCTATGGCGGTGACCGGATTGTTTATTTTCTGGTATATAGGTAGAAAAAATTACCCCTTCGAAACTTATTTTGTTCGCCTGACCCGTTATGAGGTAAGAAAAAACGCATATTCTCTCACACTGGCTGCTTCTGTAGCCCAGTTTATCATTGGGCCTTTGGTTATGATGACGCTGCCAACAAAAGGGTTTGATTGGCGGCTGGTGCTTGTAATTTTGAGTGGTGCAGCTATTGCTTTGCCAGCCATGTGGCGAATTTGGAAAGCCATCACGGGACACCCTGATGAAATAGGTCGCCATTTTGGAATGGTGGTGATCGCGTTAGGGATTACCGTAGTTTTTATGGGCAGCGGCAGGCATGTATATAGGGCCAATGCTTTAAAGCCGCATCAGAAATTGATGGCACTAAAGACTGCCGAATTTCAGCGGTTATCCAGAGAAGCCAGAGAAAATCCTGTTGTGGAGGAAGAGCCGGTATCCAATAGTTCTTTAAGTGTTAATGCCAAGGGCGCTACAATTTTTAAGCAAAATTGCAGCAGTTGTCATCAGGAAAAAACAAAGCTGGTAGGGCCTCCGATGACAGAAATGAAAACCATATATGCAAATGATAAAAATGGACTGAAGTCGTGGATAAAGTCTCCTGGTAAAAAAAGGAGTGGATATCCGCAAATGCCCGGATTTTCTCAGCTTAGTGATGAAGACCGGGAAGAGTTAGCTAATTATATATTAATGATTAATAAATAAAACATATGATTATTTATTTGTTTGTTGCAATTGTTACTCTTCTAATTGTGTTGATTGTACAGCTCATCATAATGGATATATATGTCCTTGGCATTAGAAAGAACAATGCGCTATATCAGGAAACAATCAAGGAGGATTCCGATTGGGAGTTTATCAAAGGATTATACTGATTATCAAAAGGTTGTCGTATGTAATTTTAGGTATACATGCGTAGCCGGTGTTTCTACACCGGCTTTTTTCTGTATCCATGGGCTATGGGTAGCAGATTGAGCCGTTTTTTGAAGGTGGCAAGATGTATGTTTCTTTGTTCCTGTCCCTTCATCAAATTCAGGATTTCTCTATGA
>JAQTZD010000042.1 GCA_028687975.1 Sediminibacterium sp. | reverse complement strand
ATAATTCCAATACAGGTTATATTTTTGATTTTTTCTTGAAGGATCATTTGGGAAATATTAGAATGACAATAACGGATGATGTAAGTGCAACAACACCAGTTGTTGATGCGACTAGTTATTATCCCTTTGGTCTTACAATGACGGGGATATCTTCTAAGGCCGCTGGTAAGTTGGAGAATAGGGTTAAGTATAATAGGAACAAGCTTGAAAGTGGTGAGTTCTCTGATGGTTCAGGATTGGAAATGTATGACTTTAATGCTCGTACTTATGACCAGCAGATAGGAAGGTTTATGCAGGTAGACCCTGAAACTGAAGAAGGACAAGAAAGTTGGACGCCTTATCATTTCGGACTAAATAATCCCGTACTTCATAATGACCCAGATGGGAAAAATCCTATATGGGGTATTTATAGAGTAATAAGGATTGCCGCTTGGTTAATCAATCAGTCTACCAAAAATAGTATAATGCCTCCCGTAGCTAGTATTCCAACAGTTTTAAGGGATGGTACAATGGTTGTACAAGGAGCAAAGACTTTAGGAGATTTAAAAACCTTAAATGAAGCAAAACGGACAGAGGCTAAACAGGAAAATGCAAGAACGACTGATTCAAAAAAAGATAATCAAGGTTCTGGAGAGGGTAGAGGTAAAAATAATAGAAAACCTGATAGTGAGGCAACAGGAGACCATTCTGTAAGTAATGATAGAGGGTCAACTACATATGAAAAGAATGATAGGAATCCATCAGGATTTCAAGAAGTGAAACGAGTGGATACAAAAGGAAAAGCAGATAATAATGTTTCTACACCTCACGTACACGAAGGAGGAAAAGTAAGGCCAGCAAAATCAGATGATATCCCTAAGGTAGATTTGAGCAAGAATAAACCTCAAGAACCCACGAAACCTACAACCCAAAATTAGAACTATGAATAATTCTGAATTAAGAAAAACGGAATGGACTGAGAAGGATTTTGAACAAATGGTATGGCATGATTGTAAAATTCACGCTATCGCCTTTGGTATGAATGAATATGAACTGGCTTTTGATATTGATTATATTTTGTCTTGGATGACGCCTCATGAAAACAGTAAATCGTTTCGATTTTCAGTATCACCAGCAACGTTAATATTTAAGAATGTTTATGAGTTGAGTTGCGATATTCCGTCCGTAGATATTGCGATTGATAGTATAGAACGAGCCAATCCTGTAAAGCCTAAGAATGCTGCTTACATTGGTGACCACCTCGAATATGATTGGGTAATAACGACAAGTAACGGAGATATTTCATTTAAGGCGGTTGGATATGTCCAGTATTTACGTCAAGCACCTATTGAGACAAATACTCAAAGCCTATCATTGCTAGAAAGAGGCGGCATATCATTTTCTAACACCCCTTACTAATTTGTAGCTTATCGAATTAAGCCACTCCACAAAACGGAGTGGTTTTTTTGTGCCCATAAATCAAAACTTATGAATACAGAAAACCCAAACTGCTTTGTATATGAAGCAGGAGAATTACTTATTGAATTACTGGGGGGTGTAAGGATAGATACACTGGATAGGATGAGAGTAACTATGAAGGTTACAGTGGTGAACAGGAAGCACAAGGCAATAGAAAGTGAAGTGGCTGGATTATCCATTCGTCATAACCTCGACTTGTATAACGATACACAGGTTGAGAAGTTTGTAAGACGTGTTGCGGAACGGTTGGAGGTAGGTAGTATTGCTGTCACGAAAGCCATTGCCTGTATAACAAGTGAATTGGAGGCATACAGGCTCACCGAACTGGATAAACAGGAAGTGAGGAAGGAGAAATTATTAACAGCCACAGAACGGGAAGAAGCCCTACAATTCATGCAAGGAGAAAACTTGCTGGAAAGAACCAACGAAATGATTGGCAAGAGCGGTGTTATTGGTGAAGAAGTAAACCGTTTACTTATGTACCTGATATTCACGAGCAGGAATAGAGAACATCCCTTGCACTGTATTTCCTTTGGAAGCAGTGGGATTGGTAAAACCTACTTGCAGGAGAAAGTGGGAGAACTCATTCCAGCGGAAGACAAGATAGAAATCACTGTATTGTCGGAGAAGTGACTTATAATCACCTGAACCTTCCATACCTGGTTACCGTAACCGGTAAAGGAACAATCACCTATATCTATAATGCAGCTGGTAATAAACTGGAAAAAAGAACGATAAAAACAACACTTGCCATGACAACCAAAACAACGTACCTGGGTGGTTATGTTTAGCAGAACGATACCTTACAGTTTTTGTCTCATGAGGAAGGTCGTATCAGGAAGAGGCCAGATAATAGTTATGTGTATGATTATTTTGTGAAGGATCATTTGGGTAATACGCATATGGTACTAACTGAAGAGCAGCAAACGGATGCCTATCCGGTGGCATCTCTGGAAACGACTGGTTTGAGCAATGAAAAACTGTATTACACCATACCTGACGACGGAACAACAAGGGTAAACAGGAATACGGTAGCGGGTTACCCAGCTGATAGTTATACGAATCCGAACGATTATATCCAGCGGCTAAACGGCAGCGGAACAAAGGTGGGAACCAGTATTACATTGAAAGTAATGGAGGGAGACAGTTATCATATCCGAGCCAACAGCTGGTATCGATTAAATGGAGTAACCCCCGGCACCCCTGTAAGTCCCTTAACAAGTATTCTATCGTCATTGGCCGGAGGTGTAGCGGAAGCAGGAGGGTGGAAGAATACGAGCACATACCTTCAATCAAGTGGTGTTCTGGATCCGGCTGTTACGAACATGCTTAACGGCCAGACAGTAACAACGGGCAGGCCAAAAGCCTATCTGAACTGGTTGTTGCTTGACGAGCAGTACCGGTATGCGGGAGGAGACTTTGAACAGGTAGGAGAGAATGAGGAGTTCAAAACCCATATAAAGACAGGGTTGGAGGTAACTAAAAACGGATATCTGTATATTTACGTAAGCAACGAAACACCTAATGTTGACGTGTTCTTTGATAATTTACAGGTGATACATAGCAGGGGGCCATTATTGGAGGAGACGCATTATTATCCTTTTGGCCTTACAATGGCGGGGATAAGTAGTAAGGCTGCTGGGAAACTCGAAAACCGTTATAAATACAATGGTAAAGAGTTGCAGAGCAAGGAGTTTAGTGATGGTAGTGGATTGGAGTTGTATGATTATGGAGCAAGGATGTATGATGGGCAGATTGGAAGGTGGGGTGCGCCTGATCCGTTAACTGAGCATGAATATAATTACGCGCTGGACAAAGAACTAAAAGAAGAGTTGGGCGATCAGTTTGAAGCAGGAGGTTCTGATGCTCGGAAAGAGGTCAGCAGATTCTTGGGATTCTTAAATCCGATAAAGTTAACGGCGGAAAATTCAGCAGTGCATTACAATGAAAGCCCGTATGCTTATGTGTTGAACAACCCGCTGATTTATATTGATCCGTATGGGCTTGATACCCTGCATGGCAGTTCGAGTTTGGTATTAGTACCTGTTTCAAACCAAACTGCAAATAATCATTGGGTAGGCCCTTCTTTAATACTTTTAGGTCAACCTTTAGATTTTCTGAAACCCGTTGGTGCATTAGGTTCCAATAGAGGTTCTTCAATAGCTTCATGGGGTCTTTCAAAAGCACTTCCGTATAGTAGTACTACGTTAAAGAAAACGACTGAAAAAGTGCTAACAAATGTTATAGGTAAAAAGTCTGCAAAGAAATTGGCAACAAAAGTTGTTGGAAGAGTGTTGGGCAGGTTTGTTCCGTTCGCTGGATGGGGTTTAACGATTAAAGATGCGTGGGATAATAGAGAAAGTATTGGTGAATTTGTAGGGGAAATAAGGACCCAAAATGAGGCTAATCGGAAAAACTTATTATGGCATGTTCATTAATTTTAAAAGTTAAACTATGAACGAGGAAATATTTATTAAACTGAAAGAGTTTATTGTTGAACAAGCGGCTGTAGAAGAAACCGAAGTATTGCACGATGCTAAAATAGAAGATGATTTAGGTATTACAGGCGATGATGCAATAGATTTTTTAATTGCCTATGGTAGGAACTTTAATGTTGACGTAACAAAATTTATGGCTGCTGATTATTTTGATTCGGAAGGTGATCCTATACTGCCAGCAATTATCCGTTGGGTTACTGGCAAGAAGAAACAAAAAAACAAAGTGCTAACTGTTGCACATCTTGAAAAAGGTATATTGGCTGGTAAACTTGACGAGGAGGTAATAAATAACTGACTCGAGATTTATTTTTTAAACCACCTCTAAGCGGGGGGTATGCTCAAAACTCATGTTATGAAAATTTGTAAATTGAAAGAAATCCTGATATCTATGATGCGCTGGGCAACAAGCTGGAGAAGCGCACCGTAGAAACCGCCCCACAAAGCAAGACCACGCGTACAACCTATCTAGGCGGTTATGTATACCAGAACGACAGCCTGCAGATGCTGTCTCATGAGGAAGGCCGGATAAGGAAGAAGGGCGACAGCAGTTATGTGTACGATTACTATATCAAGGATCATTTGGGGAACACGCGGATGGTGCTAACAGACGAAGAGCAGACAGACGCCTACCCTGTAGCGAGCCTAGAGACCAGTACACTAAACAATGAGAAGATCTACTACAACATCCCGGGCGACGGATCAACACGTGTAAACAAGAACACGGTAGCAGGCTACCCTACGGACAGTTATACAGACCCGAACGATTATATCCATCGGTTGAGCGGAAGCGGAACAAAAGTAGGGACGAGCATAACGCTGAAGGTGATGGTAGGAGACAGTTATCATATCCGAGCGAACAGTTGGTACCGTTTAAACGGGGTAAGCCCAGGAACGCCTGTAAATCCGCTGACGAGCATAATAGCGGCATTGGCCGGAGGATTGGCAGAAGCAGGAGGCTGGAAGAACACGAGCGCCTACCTTCAATCGAGCGGTATCCTTGACCCCGCGGTAACGGACCTGTTGAACAGCCAGACAGGATCATCGGGCAAGCCGAAAGCGTATTTGAACTGGCTGCTGCTGGATGAGCAGTACCGGTATGCAGGAGGCGGGTATGAACAGGTAGGAGACAATGAGGAGTTCAAGACGCATATCAAGAAAAATTATACATTTAAAGCGTACTCAAAATGGGGAGCCTTCAGGTGCAATTTCTGAGTTCACAGGAGTTGGTGGAATGGTGCTTGGAACCTATCAGAGTTGGATGTTCACATTTCAAACTATTTATAATACTAAGTTGCCTTCTAGCAATGCCTATATCGGAGATAAGAATGCACAGTTCCAGGCCGCAATGGACGATCAAATATCAGGGGGTAATTGGCAATACTAATTGGATAGTTTATTAGAGATGTAAACGATTATATTTACTTACTTAAGAACAAAATAAAATGTTATAACAGGTGCTGAGTTTTTATTACAAAATATGGGTGGATTGCATACAGAGAGCAAAACGACAGTCTTCTAATAAAGAAAACTGGCAAACTATTACAATGATATTTATGACATTATCGATGTCAGCTAACATTGTTCTAATTATGACAATTTTAGAAAAGCACGTCTTTCATACTTATGTATATAAGATCAACTTTTCTTTTTTGCCAACACGTATAAATAACTTACTAACCTACTTGTTTTTGTTTATTCTCCCTTGCGTTATTATGAATTATCTATTTATTTTTAGAAATGGGAGGTATAAAAAACTTTTGCCAAAATATCGATATCATAATGGCAAGCTTTTTCTTACCTACTTTTTAATAAGTATGTTGCTGCCAATTGTGCTATTATGGGTTGGTATTATCTTTTTAAAATAAAAACTATAGATAAAGAATTATCAAGCCACAACTATTGCCGGGGCTTTTGGTTGGTACAAATTCCGGTTATCCAAGAATACCGGAAGTTACTTTCACGGTTTCTTTCATGAGTTCCCGCACTGCATCGGCAATGCCCTGGGCATCATAGGCACACTCTCTGTGCAGTTCTTTCGGGGTCCCATGTTCAACCAAACGGTCGGGGATACCCAATATTTTTACTTCGGCGTTGTACTTGTTGGCATTCATGAATTCGAGTACGGCAGATCCGAATCCGCCGGTAACGGTACCATCTTCAACCGTTACAATTTTGCTGTAATTGCTGAAGGCTTCGTGCAACAGGTCTTCGTCGATGGGTTTCACAAAACGTAGATCGTAATGCGCCGGATCAATGCCTTCCGTTCTCAGCTCGCGGATGGCAGCCTGTGCAAAATTACCCGGATGACCAAAACTCAGGATGGCCACGTCTTTGCCATCTTTCAGTTTACGGCCTTTGCCGATAGGCAATTCTTCGAATGCTGTTTTCCATTCCGGCATTGTACCCTCTCCTCTGGGATAACGGATCACAAACGGATAACTGTTTTTATCGAGCTGCGCGGTGTACATCAGGTTCCGCAGTTCCTTCTCGTTCATAGGGGCACTGATGACCAGGTTGGGGATACAACGCATATAGGCGATATCGTAACAACCATGGTGCGTAGGTCCGTCTTCTCCCACCAGTCCTGCCCGGTCGAGGCAGAAAACTACCGGCAGTTTTTGTATAGCCACATCATGCACTACCTGATCGTAGGCACGTTGCATGAAGGAAGAATAAATATTGCAGAATACCCGTAAGCCCTGTGTGGCCATACCTGCACTCACCGTAACGGCATGCTGTTCGCAAATGCCTACATCAAAAGCGCGATGCGGCATTTTATCCATCATGAATTTGAGGGAGGAGCCACTTGGCATGGCAGGAGTAACGCCCATGATTTTGTCGTTGGCTTCGGCCAGTTCAATCATGGTATGTCCAAATACATCCTGGTATTTGGGAGGTTGAGGTACATCTGTTTTTTTCTTCAGAATTTCTCCGGTAACCTTATCGAATAATCCGGGTGCATGCCACTTGGTCTGGTCTTTTTCTGCCAGAGCATACCCCTTTCCTTTTACCGTAACAATATGCAGAATCTTAGGGCCTGGCATTTCTTTCAGGTCCTTCAGGGTATCAACCAGGTTGGTGATATTGTGGCCGTCGATCGGGCCAAAATAGCGCAGTTTGAGCGCTTCAAACAGGTTGCTGCTCTTGCTGACCATTCCTTTCATGCCGGCTTCCAGCTTGCTGGCCATTTCACGGCTGAAGTTTTTACCGATCGGCAGTTTGCCCATCAGGTTCCAAACCTCGTCGCGGACTTTGTTGTAGGCGGGGGAGGTACTGATATCGGTCAGGTATTCTTTCAGGGCACCCACATTCTGGTCGATGCTGATCTGGTTGTCGTTGAGGATGATGAGGATATCGCTGTCGGCAACACCTGCATGGTTCATGGCTTCAAAAGCCATACCGGCAGTCATGGAGCCGTCTCCGATCACAGCTACGGATTTCCTGTTTTCTCCCCGGTATTTGGCGGCCATGGCCATACCCAATGCCGCAGAAATGGAGGTGGAAGAGTGCCCCACGCCAAAAGTATCGTACTCGCTTTCCGATCTTTTCGGAAAACCACTGATGCCTTTGTACTTTCTGTTGGTAGAAAAGTTATCCCTTCTGCCTGTCAGAATTTTATGCCCGTAAGCCTGGTGGCCTACGTCCCATACCAGCTGGTCGTAAGGGGTATTGTATATATAATGCAGGGCTACGCTCAGTTCAACCACTCCGAGGCTGGCGGCAAAATGGCCACCATGAACACTCACCACATCAATGATGTACTGACGCAGTTCATTACAAACCTGGTGCAATTGCTCCCGATTCAGTTTTTTGAGGTCGTCGGGGTTATTAATTTTTTTTAACAAGGGTCCTGGAATAAACTCCATGCATGCGGGTTTAGGCTGTAAAAATACGGTTTTAGGGTCTGAAAATCACCCCTTTAACTATAGAACATACGATAAAAAAGATGGTTCAGCAGTTTAAAACATTATTTTGTGCCGAATAGGGGCGGAATTTGCCATTAATCCCAAAATCTGGCCGGAGCGGGTCAGCTTTTTTTATCTTTGGTAGCATGAGAAACAAGCGTTTACTGTATTGGTGGTGCCATTTAGGCGGCTGGTTCCTGTATGGCCTGACCATGGTATTCTTTGCTTTTGTATTCGACAGCAAGATCAACAGTATTTTTTACCCTAAACTGTTGGTAATCATTCTCTCCGGCTTGTTTTACACCCACATGCTCCGGATCCTGATCAAATCCCTGGGGTTACTCCCCCCAACCCTGTATAAAAAATGGTGGCTGTTTACGGTGGTGCTGTTTGGTATCGTGGTCTTGTTCAACCTCACAAACAGTGCATTGGCAGAGTGGATGCACCTGTACAATCCCAGAACCAAGGTTTCCGTAGAAAAGCGCTTCCTGGTAAACCTGGTGTCCGATTCTCCGCTGATCCTGGTTTGGACATCTATATATTATCTCTGGCACTATATTGAACTGGGTACCAAAAATGAGATTCAGAAAGTAAAGCTGGAAAGCCTGGTAAAGGAACTGGAACTCAATACCATCAAATCGCATATCAACCCCCATTTCATTTTTAACGCACTGAACAGTATCCGGGCGCTGGTAGATGAAAATCCGGAACGTGCCCGCACTGCTATTACCGAACTGAGCAATATCCTGCGAAGCAGTATGCAGTCAGAAAAAATGACTACAGTGCCTTTTGAGCGGGAATTAAATATTGTAAAAGATTATCTTGCTTTGGAGTATATCCGTTTTGAGGATCGTTTGATGGTGGAATATGATATAGACGAAGATACCCTGGATCAGCCGATACCACCCATGATGCTCCAGACCCTGGTCGAAAATGCCATTAAGCATGGCATCAGCAAACAAAAAGACGGTGGAAAGATCAAAATCATTTCGGATTTCAGAAACGATCACCACGAATTGATTGTGCAGAATACGGGAACCCTGAACCGGGCAGATTCTTCGGAAGGTTTTGGCATCAGCAGTACGAGGAACAGATTGAAACTGCTCTTTGGAGCAAAAGCCCAGTTCAGTATTGTAGACAAGGGTAATCAAATGGTAGAAGCAACAATTATAATGCCTGTACAGGAAGTACGGGCTTCAGCTTAAATACAGATTTCTTATGGCAATCAAAGCAATTATTATTGATGATGAGCGACTGGCTCGCAATGAATTGAAAAAGCTGCTGCAAGACCATGGTGATATTGAAGTGATAGAGGAAGCAGCCAATGTAGACGATGGCATTGAGAAGATTGAAACACTGAATCCGGACCTGATTTTTCTGGATATACAGATGCCGGGTAAAACAGGATTTGATTTGCTGGCAGAAGTGGAGAAAGCCCCGAAAGTTATATTCACAACCGCATACGATGAATATGCCATCAAGGCGTTTGAAGTGAATGCGCTGGATTACCTGCTGAAGCCCATTGAACCCAAGCGCTTGTCGGAAGCCATACAGAAACTGCAGGCAGAAATTTTCAAGGAAAGCATTGGATTAACCGGAGTTAACCGTGGTCCGCTCACCGAGCATGATCAGGTTTTTGTAAAGGATGGAGAACGCTGCTGGTTTGTAAAGCTGGGAGAAATACGCCTCTTCGAAAGCGTGGGCAATTACGCCAAAGTGTTTTTTGGCAACAATAAACCCCTGATCCTGAAATCGCTGAATGCACTGGAAGAAAGACTGGATGAACGGATGTTTTTCCGTGCCAACAGAAAGCACATCATCAATCTTCGCTGGATCGAAAAAATAGAACCTTATTTTAACGGAGGCCTCCTGCTGGATCTGAAAGGCGGCGAAAAAATTGAAGTAAGCCGCAGACAAACCGTTAAGTTCAAAGAAATGATGAGCCTCTAAAAAAACAATCATGAAAATAGTTGTATTCATTCTTGCGGCAGCCCTTACTGTCAGTGGCGTAGCTGCACAAAAAATTGAAACCATTATCAATGCTGCCGAAGTGGAGCGCATCGAGCGCACATTGTCTGCGGATGATATGGAAGGAAGAAGAACTTTTACGCGCGGCATAGAAAAAGCGGCAGCTTTTATTGCAGAAGAATTCAGGCAAAGCGGACTGCAAACCCTGAATAAGGATGGCAACTATTTTCAGTCGTTCAAAATGATCCGGGCAAAGTTTCAGGGGCTGAGCGCCAGTTTTGACGGCGTGCAGCTGAACGACAGGCAGGTGATTGCTATTACCTGTAAGCCCGAATTGCAGATCAGCGAAAACTCCGGCTACGAGCTGGTGAAAATTGAAAAGGGCGGCAATTTTTTTGCGGAGGCAAGAAAGTATACCGGATTAACCCGCAATGTGGTTGTGTTGGTAGATACTTCCTACGCTGCCAATTTCGGACGGCTGACCCAGCTTAAATCACAGATGTTTCAGTCGGATAAGTCGGTTGTATTTGTTTTAAGCAACCAGGTACCTGCTAAGTACAGTATTGAGGCTAAGCACCAGATTCAGGAGCTGCCGTTGGCCAATGTGGTAGGCGTGTTGCCCGGAAAGAGTCTGGCCAATGAATACGTGATTTTTTCAGGCCACTACGATCACTTCGGAATCAACAGCCGCAATGCCGTC
Source organism: Sediminibacterium sp. (assembly GCA_028687975.1). Taxonomy (GTDB): domain Bacteria; phylum Bacteroidota; class Bacteroidia; order Chitinophagales; family Chitinophagaceae; genus Sediminibacterium. The sequence continues at coordinate 13,248 of JAQTZD010000042.1, read as the reverse complement.
AACAACGATTCAATTTTTAACGGTGCCAACGATGATGCAGCGGGAACCACTGCAATGATGATGCTGGCCAAATACTATGCTCAGGCCAACAACAATGAAAGAACCCTGATTTTTGCTGCATTTACTGCAGAGGAAATCGGTGGATTTGGCGCCACCTATTTTTCCCGTCAGCTGGATCCATCAAAAGTAATGGCGATGTTCAACATCGAAATGATTGGTACGGAAAGCAAATGGGGAGCTAACAGCGCCTATATTACCGGTTTCGAAAAAACAGATATGGGTAAAATTCTGCAGAATAACCTGAAGGGAACCGGTTTTAATTTTTACCCGGACCCTTATCCCGATCAGCAGTTGTTTTATCGTTCCGATAATGCAACACTGGCCAGGCTGGGGGTGCCTGCACACACCATTTCCACATCCAAAATGGACAGCGAGCCCAATTACCACAAAGTGAGCGACGAAATTGGTACCCTGAACATTCCTAACATGACCCGGATCATTCAGTCCATTGCACTGAGTGCAAGAGGAATCGTGAGTGGAAAAGAAACCCCCTCAAGGGTGGATGCAGGATCCTTGCGTTAAGCGGATTTTCGTTTGATCCATTTTACGATTTCGTACCAGATCACCACTACAAAACCAACAGCACTACCAAGTGCCAGTTCCTGCATGCCCAGTGGAACAAACTTAAAGAAGCCCGCAAGTGCAGGTACATACAACAATGCGCCTGTAATCACCAGGGTGATGCCGATGATCAGGGGAACCATGTTGTTTTTATACCGGATGGTAGTCAATAAAGAATAGTAAAAGGACCGGTTCACCAGTGTCAGGAAAATATTGGCCGTAATCAGCACAATGAATACAAGGGTTCTGGTATGGGCTTCGTCCCATCCTTTATTTACACTATACAGATAAACACTTAATGTTCCTGCTGTAATGGCCAGTCCCTGAATTACGCTGGTAGTGAGTTCGTGCCAGCTGAAGAAAGTAGTACTCATCGGGCGGGGAGGAAGCAACATGGTGTTTTTTTCCATCGGCTCATTTTCATAAATGATGGAGCAGGTGGGGCCCATGATCAGTTCCAGGAAAATCACATGCACCGGTGTAAAAATATTGGGGAATACCCAACCCAGTGCCAATGGTATGAAGACTGTGAGAATAATGGGGATATGGATGGATATGATGTACTGGATGGCTTTTTTCAGGTTGGCGTAAATTTTTCTTCCTGCAGCTACAGCTTCCAGCATTTTGGAGAGATCATCTTCCATCAGCACCAGTGAGGCTGCCTGCTTGGCAATTTCAGTACCCTTTTTACCCATAGCAATACCAATATGTGCGGCTTTGAGTGCAGGCCCGTCGTTCACACCGTCTCCGGTCATTGCTACAATTTCATTGCCTGCTTTCAGTGCATTGATGATCTTCAGTTTGGCTTCTGGAAACATCCTGGTGAACATTTGTGTTCGCAATACCTGCGTTTTCAGTTCTGCTTCGGGCAAGCTCATCAGCTGGTGCCCGCTCAAAGACAGATCTGCATCTTTGAAGCCGATTTGCCGGGCAATGGAAGCAGTAGTGGTTTCATTATCGCCGGTTACAATTTTCACTGAAATGCCTGCATGGTAAAATCCTTCCAGCACGTTGCGGATATTTTCCTTTGGCGGATCGTAAAAAGCCAGCAGTCCTTTGAAGATGAAATTGAAATTTTGTTGTTCGGCCGGAAACTCGGCTCCGTCAATAACAACTGAGCCTACCCCTAAAATCCGGTATCCTTCATGCGCCAGTGTTTCTATGGCTTTGTGCACCTGTTCAATATCTTCGACACTCAGGTTGCAAACCTGCAGCAAAGCTTCCGGCGCCCCTTTGGTGGCAATAATCCTGTTGCCCTTGCTGTTTTCAAAAATATGGGTCATCATTGGAGGAATACCACTGAGCGGATATTCGTGAATCATTTGGTAATCCGGGCGTTCATCAGTGGTGGTGGTTTCCGCATAGTGCTCGTGCAGGGCCACTTCCATTGGATCAAAGGGGATAGGTTCGCTGGCAAACATGGCCAAACGAATCAGCGCTTTCTCCTGTTCGCTCAGCGCATTTCCGGTATCGGTAATCTGGTTGGATTCAAGGGTATATATCCTGGCCAGGTCCATTTTGTTTTCGGTAAGGGTTCCCGTTTTGTCGGTGCAGATGACCGTAGCGCTGCCCAGGGTTTCAACGGTCTTCATCTGTTTTACCACAATGCCCATTTTCATGAGGCGCCAGGCGCCCAGTGCCATGAAGGTGGTGAATGCAACCGGAATTTCTTCGGGTAAGATACTCATGGCCAGGGTGAGCGCTTTCAGCAGGCTGTCCAGCACACTCTTGCTCATGGTATAGTTGATGAGCCAGACAATCAGGAAAACAACCCCGCCAATGGTGACCATTTTTTTTACAAAATGATGGATCTGGATTTCCAGCGGAGTGAGTTCTTCCGCTATGCTTTCCAGGCTTTTTCCGATCTGACCCAGTTTGGTTTCATTTCCTACTGCGGTGATTCGGGCAATGGCCAAACCACTGCCTACGGTGGTTCCCTTGTAAATGCAGTTGTCGCTGGCGGATGCGGTTTTATAAACGGTCATCGATTCACCGGTAAGCAGGGATTCGTTTACAGAGAAATCATTGGAATGAATGATGATGCCGTCTGCTGCAATCAGCGCACCTTCTTCCACCATCAAACAATCGCCAATCACCAGTTCTTCGGAAAGAATTTCCTGCGCAATGCCATTCCGGATCACTTTACAGTTGGGCTGCGTATAGTTTTTTAATTTTTCCAGTGCGTTCCTGCTCCTGGAATCCTGGTACAAAGAAATGGTAGCTACCAGTATAATGGCAACTGCCATGAAAACAGCGTCTCCGGTATCTCCGCTGATCAGGTAGATGGCGGCAGCCACCAGCAGCAGAATCACCATGGGTTCTTTCGCCAGGCTTTTGATGGCATCAATTATTCCGTTTCCCCGCTTAAAGAAAAGGATATTCCGGCCATGGAGATTTCTCGATTGCTCCACTTCTTCGGTGGTTAACCCAGGAATATTAAAATGGTCCATCTTTGTCATGGCGGAGTGATCAGGTTAATTGAAACCAGATCAGTAGTATGGCGCTGATGCTCATCAAAACTAGTGCAGCACCGCCGAGTAAATTGGATTTTTTGTTGTTGGTGTATTTGCCCATCACGTTTTTGTTGTTGCTGATGTGCAGGATAATAGCTATCAATACCGGCGCTGTAATTCCGTATAAAATGGCGGAGTAAATCAGGGCCTTTACCGGGCTGATGCCAATGTAGTTCATAGACAATCCAACCATCAGCGAAATGGCAATAATGGTATAGAAGGGCCTGGCTTCATGAAATTTGTTGTCGAGTCCTTCTTTCCAGCCAAAGGTTTCACAAAAAATATGGGATAGGGAGCCACTGAGCACCGGAATAGCCAGCAGGCCTGTGCCAATTACGCCGATGGCAAATAAGAAGTAGCTTGCATCTCCGGCAAGAGGTCTCAATGCTTCTGCAGCCTGTTCCACTGTTTCAATCTGGTGAATACCAGCGTTGAATAAAACCGTTCCTGTGGTGAGAATAATGAAGAACATGACCACGTTCGAAAAGAGCATGCCTATGTCTACATCTTTCTTCATCTCATTGATGACCCGTCTGTTTACAATCAGTTGTTTTTTCCGGTGCTTAATTTCTTCCACCTCCATAGTTGCCTGCCAGAAAAACAGGTATGGAGAAATGGTGGTACCCAGTATAGCAACGAGGATTCCGATAAATTCTTTATTGAATTGCACATGCGGAATAAGGGTGGATTTGAGGATCTGTGCCCAGTCTTGTTTGTACAGAAAGGGAATAAAGAGATAAACCAGTAAAACCACACAGAGGTATTTGAGAATGGCTGCAATTTTCTGGTAAGAAAAGTAGATCATGGAAATCAGCAGGATAATCGTAAAGAAAACGCTGAAATACGTGGGGTGCACCGATGGGAACAGGAGATTGCCAACAGCGCCCATGCCGGCAATATCGGCACCGATATTCATTACAATGGCCGGAAAGCTGAAAAGCAGCATCAGGTAGAGTACCGGTTTGGGATAGTACAGTTTAAGCGTTCCGGTAAGTCCCTGATTGGTTACCAGGCCAATTCTTCCGCACATTTCCTGTAAGGAAGCCATTAAAGGAAATGTGATCAGTGCAGTCCATAAAGTAGAGAGCCCGAAAGCTGCACCGGCCTGCGAATAGGTGGCAATGCCCGATGGATCATCATCACTGGAACCAGTGACCAGACCAGGCCCCAGTTTTTTCCAGAACTTAATTATTTTACTGCTCAACTTTTTCGACTGACTCATGTTGGTTGCTGTTGCTCAAGGCCTCTTTAAAGGTACGTTAGTCTATGCGGATTTCCTTTTTCCAAACAGGGCTTTTTCCAATTCCACCGCAATAAATACAATGGAGGAAACCGCTCCGGCAAAAACAAACTCGTAGAGGCTCAGGGCTTCTGTTTTAAAGATGGGCTGCAACAGCGGGCTGTATGTAACAAGTAATTGCAGCAGAAGGGTAAAAAGTACAGAGCCCATTAATAGCCGATTGGAGAAAAAGTTGCGGAGGGGCAGGAAATATTTTTGTGAACGGATGGCCAGCACATGCCCCAGCTGAGAGATGCACAAAATATTGAATACAATGGTTTGCCAGTGCATCTGGTTGCGGATACACCATGCCTGTGCACCGAGTGCAATTGCTGCCATGAGTATACCCACCCAAAACATATGCCATCCGATTCCGACTGATAATATTCCCTGGCTCACCGGACGGGGTGGGCGTGTCATAATGTTTTTTTCTGCTTTTTCGTAGGAAAGGGAGATGGCAGGTAACCCATCCGATACCAGGTTGATCCATAAAATATGAATTGGCAGCAGGGCAACGGGAAGCCCGATTAATGGACCAATCAGCAACGTCAGCAATTCACCGAGGTTGGAGGTCATGAGGAATTTGATGAACTTGAGGATATTGTCGTAAATCCTTCTTCCTTCTTTAACTGCTTTGATGATGGTAGAGAAATTATCGTCGAGCAAAATCATGTGTGCGGCTTCTTTCGAAACATCCGTGCCACTGATGCCCATGGCGATGCCAATATTTGCTCTTCTGAGTGAGGGGGCATCGTTCACGCCATCGCCGGTCATGGCAACATAATGCCCTTTTTGCTGCAATGCTTTTACAATCTGCAGCTTTTGTTCCGGAGATACCCTTGCATACACCCTGATTTTTTCCACATCTGCTTCAAACTGTACAGCATCCATGGCCGCCAGTTCCTGACCTGTAAGAACCCGTTCCTGTTCATTGTTCAGGATACCGATTCTTTGTGCAATATTTTTTGCCGTAAGTGCATGATCACCGGTAATCATTACAGGAACAATTCCTGCAGATTTGCATTGGGCAACTGCATCAGATACCTCTTCGCGCGGAGGATCTATCATTCCGGTTAATCCCAGAAAAATCAATTCGCTTTCATGTACAGCAGCCTCGGGGTTTTGCGGAAGCTCCATCCAGCGGCGGTATGCAAATCCCAGCACCCGCAAGCCTTCGGCAGCCATTTCGTTCACCTGTTCTAAAAGAACTGTTTTATTCTTTTCTGTGCATTGTTGCAGTAAAATATCCGGAGCTCCTTTGGTAAATGCAATGATTTCATTGCCATGCCGGTGAAATGTGGTCATCAGTTTTCGGTCTGCGTCGAAGGCAATTTCTGCAATGCGCGGCCAGTCGGATCTGTTGATGTTCAGTTCCAGCGCCAGCTCCATCAGCGCAATTTCCGTACTGTCTCCTGTTAACGTGTCGTCCTCTGTAATAATGGTATCGTTGTTCAGTGCAATCGCCTGAAGCAGTAGCGGTAGATCGCTGCTTTGCTGAATGTTCTCCAGTTCTTTTCGCCGGTAACGCCGGCCATTTACAAATACCTGTTCCAGGAACATTTTGTTTTTGGTAAGGGTACCTGTTTTATCGGTGCAGATATAGGAAACAGATCCCAGGGTTTCCACTGCAGGAAGTTTTCTGATCAGGCTGTTGAAGCGGATCATCCTTTTAGCAGCAAGGGCCAGAGAAATGGTAATCACTGCCGGAAGGGCTTCCGGTATGGCAGCAACAGCCATGGAAATACTGGTCAGTAAAATGGTAACAGGATCTTCTCCTCTCCACCACCCGGCCAGAAAGAACAGGATGCAGAGCGTCAACACCACTACAGACAATTTTTTTCCGAAAGCAGTCATCCTTTCCTGAAGCGGTGTTCGGGTTTCTTTCTCCTGTAACATGGAAGCAATGCGCCCGAGCTCTGTTTGCATGCCGGTGGCAACCACTATGCCGGTACCACGGCCATAGCTTACAAAAGTTCCTTTAAACGCCATGTTGAGTTGATCTCCGACCGGAAGAGCTGCAGTCAACAAAGGATCACTGATTTTTTCTACCGATTGTGATTCACCGGTAAGCGCCGATTCATCCAGTTTCAGCTGAACGGCTTTCAAAAGACGCAGATCAGCCGGAACTGCATTGCCTGCTTCCAGCAATACAAGGTCTCCGGGCACCAGATCACTGGCGGGAATGGTTGTTACAACTCCGTTGCGGAAGACCCTGACCTGGGCCCTGGCCATTTTTTTCAGGGTCTGAATGGCTTTTTCGGCATGGTATTCCTGAAAGAAACCAACAATGGCGTTGAACAATACAATACAAAGGATTACGATGGTGTCTGTAAAGTCTCCGATAAATCCTGAAACAACAGCAGCAACCAGCAGAATCAGAATCATTACATCTTTGAACTGGGTAATGAAAATGCCTCCAATGTTTTTTCTTTTTCCTTCTGTTAGTTCGTTGCTGCCATACTGTAGGATTCGCTCAGCAGCGGTTATTTCATTGAGCCCATGCCTGGAACTCTTTAGCAGATCCAGCACCTCTCTGGTGCTTAATTGATGCCAGTTTGCAGGCATGGCGGATGTTAATGTTTTAAGGGCCGTTTTTTAATCATTCCGCCCTTGGTTTCTTTAATACTGCTCATCACTACAAAGGCGTTCGGATCAATTTTTTCAATTTCGGTATTCAGTTTGTTCAGCTCGAGTCGGGTAACTACAGTATAAACAATATCAATTTCTTTTACTTCCCCTTTCTTGCCATACCCTCTTTTCCCGTTGTATACGGTTACCCCTCTGCCCATATTGTCGATGATCATTTGTCTGATTTCATCGTTATGCGAAGATACAATGGTAACGCCGGTATCCTCTTGCCAATTCATAGTCAGAATAAGAATCAGGTAAATGGTCTCTTTTTTTGTTTTGAAGTGTAGTGCTGATAATAATTCTTGACCAGAATGAATTCATACGCGTTTTGTTTTTTATGTAAATAAGAATAAACCTCAACCTGCCATATATCAGAGCAGAAGGACTGCACAGAAGGTGCTACATGTTCCGCATAATCCAAAGCAACAGGGGGGTAGACCGTTATACATCTGTGTTGCCGGTTTTAATGAAGATAACAAAAAAAAGTTACATAGCCTAGTGGTCAGCAAAACCCGCTGCTACAGCGGGTTTGTGTTGTTTGGGATCAGGTACCTGAAGCATGTAAAAAAAGATGCCGATCGTTGCAAATCCGGTGAGGAGGAACGCAGCTGAGTCGCCCAGTTGATACCACAATAAACCCGTCAGCGAGCTGGCCAGCAAGGTGCAGATGCTTTGAAAACCGGTGTAGGTTCCGATAGCAGTGGCAAGATCTTTTTTCAGAGAGATATTGGAAATCCATGCTTTGGAAATGCCTTCTGTTGCTGCGGCATAAATTCCGTAAAGGAAAAAAAGAACCAGGAATCCGGACAAACTGGTATTCACCGACATCCCCAGGTAAACAGTTGCAAATAAAATTAATCCAGACAGGAATATTTTTTTTAGCCCCAGCTTATCGGCGATGATGCCCAATGGAAATGCAAAAATTGCATAGATCAGGTTGTAGAAAATGTATACCCCAATCACCAGGGTATTGCTTAGTCCGGCTTCTTTTGCTTTCATGAGTAAGAAAACGTCGGAGCTGTTCACCAGTGTGAACAGCAATAAACCGGTTACCAGCTTTCGGTATGCCGCAGGGCTTTGCTTCCAGTAACCAAGAAATGAAAAGAAGGAAGCCTGTTTACCAGACGCAGCGTGAGGTCGTTTTTGTTCTTTCAGCAACAGTGACGCTGCAACGGCCAGTGCACCCGGAATAAACGCAATCAGGAACAGTGCAAGATAGTTCTCCGGAAAATAATACAGATACACCAAAGCAATGGAAGGACCCAGCACTGCACCGATGGTATCCATGGATCTGTGGAATCCAAAAATCCTTCCTTTGGTTTCGGGAGTGGCAGCATCGGAGAGCATGGCATCTCTTGCTCCGGTGCGGACTCCTTTGCCGATGCGGTCGATGGTTCGTGCCAGAAAAATCCAGAGCGGATAGGTAAAAGCGGCCATCATGGGTTTGGAAATACTGCTGAGTGCATAGCCCCATTGCACAAACGGAACCCTTTTGCCGCCGAGATCAGACTGCTTTCCGAAAAAGCCCTTGCTTAGTCCGGCTGTGGCTTCAGCGATTCCTTCGAGTACCCCAATGAGCAATACCGAAAAGCCGATTGAACGGAGATAGATGGGCATTACCGGATACAGCATTTCGCTGGCAGTGTCTGTGAACAGGCTTACCAGCGAGAGCACCCATACCGTTCTCGGAATCCGGTTCATGTGTTGGATGAATAGGATTCTTTGATTGCCAGCAGTTTCCGGAAGAGTGCTGTACTTACAGGACCGGGTTTTCCGTTGCCCACAGGCTTTCCATCGATTTCCAGTACTGGCAGTATGTTTTTGGTAGTGCTGGTAATAAAAGCTTCCCTGGCAGTGGCAAGATCTGTAATGGAAATATTGCCTTCCTTAACGCGGAAGCCCTCCATCCCCAGGAGTTTTTCTCTTGTAATGCCCCGCAGTACGTGGTTTCCCGGTGTAATCACTTCCTCCTGGTTGTTTACGATGAAGAAGTTGGCCCTGGGACATTCTGTTACCAGTTCCTGGTTATGGTACAGCACGTCGCCTGCCTGATGGGCTTTAATGTGAGGTTGCAGGTAAATGGCCTTCAGGTAGTCGATGGTTTTCACCTGCGGCAACTGCCGCTGGTGTTCGTAGGTAATCACCCTGATGCCCTTTTCGAACTGTGCCGGGTTGTAAGTAAAAGGCGATTGCGTAATCAGCAGGTTTGGCTCTGCAATTTGATAGCCATCGGGAGAATAACCTCCGGTAAGGGTAATGCGGACACCGGAATACGGAAGTCCGTTTTTTTCCTGCAGTTCCAGAATCAGTTGAGTTAATGTTGCACGGTCTTGTTCAACAGGAAGGTGCATGACTTTGGCGGAATGATAAAACCGGTTGAGGTGTTCTTCCAGAAATACAGGCCGGTTGTGAATGAACCTGAAAAAATCAAATATGCCATATCCCCGCTGAATGGAAAGATCTGCAATATGGATGGTGGCTTCATCTGCGCGAACAAATCTGCCGTTGATAATGTAAAATAAGTTGTTCATCTGTTCCATAATTTATTGCTTTTTAAAAAGTGGCAGCACTTTGTTTAATGGCAGGGCTTCTGCGGTATTTCCATTTCTGCCGGTGGTGGTTTTTGCGTTGAACAGGAAATTGATGATGGCTTCTTCCGTAGCTTCTATTGTTGCCATGAATAACGGAGACATTTCATCATTCAGTAAAACAGGAGTCTGCATGATTTTGGCCGGACCATCATGTGGAACACGCAATTCCGGAGCAGTGGAAAAAGCAATTACATAGTCGCCGCTTCCATTGGAAGCAATACCACCCGTTTTGCCCAAACCCAGCATCGCCCTTTTGGCTATACGCATCAGGTTACGGTGATCAATCGGGGCATCTGTAGCAACTACTATCATGCAGGAACCATCCACGTTGTTCAGCAACTGATTGCTGAAGCTGAATTTCCCCAATTTTTCACCAACCGGCACACCGTTGATTTGTAGTACACCGCCAAAATTGGATTGTACCAGTACACCAATGGTATATGCATTGACGGAAGCTACTTTTTCATTGCCCTTTTCGGTTAAGGTATATTCGATCAGTGCATCCATTGCTGTGGATACATTCAGGGTATTGGTGAGTACAATGGGGGTTTCCAGGTTGCCCAGTTCGTTTACCTGTGTGCTTCCGGCCAGTTTGCCAAACCCATTGCCGGTATATACTGCAGCCGGAATTTTTTGTTGAAAAAGATTGCCTTCAGCAGGAATAATGGCAGTAACGCCGGTACGGATATCCCGGTCTTTGATCAGGGTGGTGTGCCCCACTTTTACGCCCGACACATCGGTTATGCTGTTCAGTTTGCCGGGTTGCATTACCCCGATCCTTATGCCCAAATCACGTGCGTTGCCTCTGTCCTGGGAGGTAGAATAGAAGGGAAGGGCCAGCAAAAGGGTCAGTCCTGCAAGAGGTTGAATCATGCCGTAATTTAGCCAATTATTCCGATGAGCCTTTGTCCTGGCCTGCTTTTCTTACCAGGTAATAGGCAATAGCCAGTGTTAAAACCAGTGAGCTCAGACCGAAACTGATCATTGGATCTCCATGAGCCAGATCTGCAATCAGTACTTTGCGGGCTAGCCCAATAAGTCCGATCACGAGAATGCTCTGGGCCTGCAGTGTATGGTCTTTCATGTACATGCGGAGGGTATCGATCATTTCGAGCGCAATAAACGTGTAGAGGAAATAAACGAGCAGGTAAAAACCCTATTTTTCTGCATTCTTCAGGCGATTCATAGATGGGTTTTGCCAAATATAAAGCAAAAAGACATTGCAGCATTTTATTGCTCAAAACCATAATCCCGCTCTACAAAACAGACCCTGGTTTTATAGGCGGCATACCATGTACTGCGGCCTTTCTCCTGCGCAAGCTGGTGTGCAGCTTCCGCTTTCCAGGCTTTGATGCTTTCCAGGCTATCCCAGTAAGAAACAGAAATGCCGATCTCTTCTCTGGCAGATTCAATGCCCAGAAATCCCTTCATGGTACTGCCAAGCGCAACCATTTCACGGGCCATATTATCGTATCCGTGATCGCCTTCTGTTCTCACAGAAGTGAAAATAACCGCATAGTAAGGAGGCCGGGGAGTTTGTGCAATCATGTACAACATTATTAAGGTTGAATTAAAAAGTTAACCTGCAATAGAAACGCCGATCAGCTTGCCGATGCCAAAAGTGATTGCGGCTGCAGCCAGTCCAAACAATACCTGCCGGATACCGGAATACCAAACATTTTTTCCGGTAAACAGGGTAATGGCTGCACCAATCAGGAACAAACCGATCGTACTCAGCACTACACTCAAAATGATGGCATTGGTTCCGGTCATAAAGAAGAAAGGAATTACGGGAATGATGGCTCCGATGGCAAAGAGTATAAAGGAGTAAACGGCTGCTTCAACGGCGGAACCTTTTAATTCTTCCGGGTTGATGCCCAATTCTTCTTTCACCAGCACTTCATGTGCGCGGTCTTTGTCTTTGATGATTTCTTCGGCCATGACGTAGGCTTCCTCTTTGGAAACCCCTTTGGAAATATAGATCAGGGCCAGTTCTTTCATTTCACCTTCCGGGTTGGCTTCCAGTTCATCCATTTCGATCTGCATCTGGTTTTCGTACAACTCCTGAGAACTTTTCACAGAAATCCATTCTCCCAGCGACATAGACAACGCGCCTGCCAGCAGCCCCGCCATTCCGGCAAGTAACACACCACTTTGCCCCGCAGTAGCTCCGGCCATACCCATGATCAGGCTAAAGTTGGATACCAGCCCGTCGTTACCACCCAATACGGCAGCGCGGATGGCATTGCCACCAACAGAACGGTGTTTCTTTTCAAATTTAGACAATTGCGCGCCCGTTACCTTTTGTTGTTGCTCCAGAATAGAACGAAGGATATTGACGTGCATAGATTCCGTACCGGTAATTTCCTGTTGGTGGTTTTTCTTGGTTTGAATGATGGCGGCAGAGAGGTTTTTTTCTGTATCCATCAGACTGCCCAGTACATAGTCGTAGCCGAATACCTTGCCAATGGTGTTCAATGTTTTGGCCCTCCACGAAGGCTGCATCAGCTTCTCAACAGGCAGGCCTGCTTTTTGTGCAAAGGCAATAGCATGCCCTTTTTCAATCTCACTCATTTGTTGGAAAACATCGGCAATTACCGGATCAGCCTCTTTTTCAGCCAGTTTCTGATAGAGGTAACTTGCGTCGATTTCTGTTTGGAGACTGCTGTTTTTCATGAGCTGCTGTTTTTGTAAAACGGCTGGAAATGCCACCTGTAAATTTACGAATAAAAGGCAGACGAACGGCTGCTAAGGAAGTTGATTAAACCCGGAGTGATACCCTCTCGTACCAAATGGCTGATATTCTTCAATAAACATAGATTCCAGCTTTTTGGCCTCTTTCCGGTAATCTGTTTGATTGTTGTCGTCTTGCTGTATTTCGCTAAGAATCTCAAATTGAAAATGATCCGCCCCGAATTCGTTCCAGTCTTTCTGTAAAGCTTCATTTTTATGAGCGCCGCTTTTGAGTTCAAACTGGTGCCTTTTGATGATGGAGTCGAGGTTTACACTTCCTTCGATCAGTACTTTATTGTTCATTGTATTGATGATCCGGAATACGCCAACCCGAAACTTCATTTGCTTATAGCTTGCTTTTAACGCCTTTTTATTACTCATAGTCTTTTTTACATTAAATGGTAGCTGTTCCGCCTTGTTGTACAAGGCTGGTGAAGCTGTTCACAAATTGTTCCAGTTCCTGTTTCAGTGATTCCTGCAGGTTGCCTTCCAGGTCAATTTTACTTTTGATGCCATTGATCAATAAGCTGGTTGCTTCTGTAAATTTTGCTTCAACAGTTTTCGAAATCAGCATCAGCTCCCGGTGCCCTTTTGTACCATCGGCAGAAGCGGTAATTAGTCCGGTGGGTTTATTGGAGAAAATGGTGGTGGCAACACACCATTCGAACAGGTTTTTCAGGCCGCTTGGCATGCTGAAAATATATTCAGGGGTACAGATGAGGATGCCATCTGCCTGTTCAATTTTTTGCCTGATCTGTTCTATGACCTCGGGTGGCCGGTTCATCGAAAGATCCGCATTGAAATGAGGAAGGGACTGCAATCCTTCAAAGATTTCAATACGGAAGCTGTTGGCCGAAAGCCGGGCAATCTGCTGTACCAG
>JAQTZD010000125.1 GCA_028687975.1 Sediminibacterium sp. | reverse complement strand
TTTGGCAGATTTTCCTGCTTGCAGGAATCCACTGGGAAAAAACCAATTTTTAACCAAAAAAATTCAAGTAATGAACAATTACGAATTGATGGTGATCTTCACTCCGGTTCTTTCTGAAGAAGACTTCAAAGCTTCTCAGAAGAAGTACCAGGACCTGATTGCCGAACTGGGCGGTGCTACCGTTCACAGCAATCCCTGGGGATTGAAATCACTGGCTTACCCTATCCAGAAAAAAACCACTGGTATTTACTGGGTACTGGAATTCACTTTGCCTGCAGAAGGTATTGAAAAGCTGAAAATCCAGCTGTTGCGCGACGAACAGGTAATGCGTCACATGGTAACCCGTCTCGATAAATACGCCGTCGAGTACAACTACACCAAGAGAAATGGCGGTTTTGCTAAACAAGATAAAGCGGAGGCATAATCATGGCAAAGAACGAAATCAAATACCTGACAGCCATCAAGCAGGAGAAGCCAAAGAAAAAATTCTGCCGCTTCAAGAAATATGGCATTAAATACGTTGACTACAAAGACATCGAGTTCCTGAAGAAATTCGTGAACGAGCAGGGCAAACTGTTGCCTCGCCGTTTAAGCGGTAACTCCCTGAAGTACCAGCGTAAAGTAACTGAGGCTGTTAAGAAAGCCCGTCAGATGTCTCTGATGCCTTACGTAACAGACTTATACAAATAGTATATATTAGTTAACCATCCCTAACCCCGGCAACGGGAGGACAGTCAAATCAACAAACAATGATTGGGCGCTGGGACTAAACAAACAAACATGCAAGTAATTTTAATTCAAGACGTAGACAACCTGGGTGGCAGAAATGAACTGGTTACCGTTAAGAACGGTTATGCCCGTAACTACCTGATCCCTCAGAAATACGCTGTGGAAGCCAATGCTTCTAACCTGAAACAACTGGAAGAGAAGCTGAAGGTGAAAGCCAAGAAAGAAGCTGCTATGCTGGCTGAGATCAACAAAGTGATCGATGTACTGAAGGCATCTCCTGTTAAAATTGGCGCTAAAACCGGTACCAGCGGTAAAATCTTTGGTGCAGTTACTGCCCTGCAGATTACCCGTGCAATCCGCGACCAGAAAGGTTATGAGATCGACCGTAAGCGGATTTCTATCAATGAAGAAGTTAAAGAACTGGGCTTATACAAAGCTACCATCGACTTCGGTAACGGTAACACTACCGAAATCGAGTTTGAAGTAGTAGGCGAATAACCTGTTTTTACCCTATTTTTAAAAAACCTGCCTAAAAAGGCAGGTTTTTTTGGTTTTTACCGAAAACCCCTATCTTTAATGTTCCAAATGCAGAAGTTCCAGTTCTCAGAACGTTTTTACGTAAATGGTTCAGGGTTTTTGGTTAACTGATTTCGCTTTGGTTTTTGATCACTTAATTTTCTAAAAAAATGAACATTTACGTTGGAAATCTGAACTGGAATATGTCCAGTGAAGACCTGCAAAACCTGTTTACTCCATTCGGTGAAGTAAGCAGCGCCAAAATCGTTACCGACAAATTTAACAACGACCGCAGCAAAGGCTTTGGCTTCGTTGAAATGCCTGATGATGAAGCAGCCCGTGCTGCCATCGCTGCGCTCCATGACACTGATGTGATGGATCGTAAAATTGTCGTGAACGAATCCACTCCACGCCCAGAAGGTGAAAGAGGTGGCTTTAAGAAGAAGCCATATGGTGGTGGTGGCGGTAGCCGTGGCGGCTACGGTGGTGGAAATCGCGGCGGCGGTGGATACGGTGGCGGTAATCGCGACCGTGGAAACGGTGGCGGTGGATACAATAGGTATTAATCTATTTAACCAGCTCATTCATAAGTCCGTTCCGATTTTCGGGACGGACTTTTTTTTTACTTTTAGATACCCAAGACAAAAGCATAAGTCAGATGAAATCCAAACCAATCAGTTCTCCGGTGGCCGGATGTATGAGATGGGGCAAATGGGGGGCCAACTTCAACACGGCTGCCTACAAGGCCATGATAGAAGAATGCATCAGCATTGGCATAGACAGTTTTGATCATGCCGATATTTACGGAGACTATACCACCGAAGAGGAATTTGGTGCGGCATTGAAAGAAGACAAAACCCTACGCTCACGGATCAAACTGATCACCAAGTGCGGCATTCAGATGGTAACGGAGAACCGTCCGTTGCACAACATCAAATCGTACAATACAGGTAAAAAACACATCCTGCAGTCTGCAGAACAGTCGCTGAAAAATTTTGGAACCGATTACCTGGATGTATTGCTCATTCACCGGCCCGATCCGCTGATGGACCCCAAAGAAATAGCGGAAGCCGTACAGCAATTGCAGCAGCAGGGTAAAGTGCTGGAATTCGGTGTATCCAATTTCTTACCGAACCAGGTGAATATGCTGAAACAATATGTTCCCATCAGCTACAACCAGATTGAGCTTTCCATTATTCATCTTTCACCGTTTACCAACGGCATACTGGACAATTGTCTGGAAAACCATATCCGGCCAATGGCCTGGGCCCCCTTGGGTGGAGGGCTGCTCACAGACGACCTGCATCCGCATTTCAGAAGCATCACCCATACAGCCGCAGAACTGGCAGAGAAATACGCTACGGGCATAAATGAAATTCTGCTCGCATTCCTGCACAGGCATCCCTCTCAAATCATTACTGTGATTGGAACCACCAAACCGGAGCGGTTGGAACAGGCAAAGAAAGCAGGGAGTATACACCTGACCCGCGAAGACTGGTTCATGCTCCTGAAAGCCGCCAATGGCGGTGAAGGTGTGGCTTAACCGGAATAGATTATTCGCTGATGGCAGCAATACCCGGTAATACTTTTCCTTCGAAGTATTCGAGCATGGCGCCACCGCCTGTACTTACATAGCTTACCTGATCTGCAAAACCAAACTGATTTACAGCGGCTACACTATCGCCGCCACCTACCAGGCTGAATGCACCGTTTGCAGTGGCTTCTGCCACGGCCACGGCAATCGTTTTGGTACCGTTCTGGAATTTCTCCATCTCAAACACACCCATGGGACCGTTCCAGAGAATGGTTCTGGAACGTTTGATTACAGCAGCAAACTGTTCACAGGCTTTTGGACCAACATCCAGTCCCATCCAGCCATCGGGGATTGTATTGGAGGAAGCGATATCGGTATTGGCATCGGCCGCAAAATTATCCGCAATTACACTGTCTTCGGGAAGATGAATGGCAACACCTTTTTCAGCCGCTTTTTTCAGGATTTCCAGGGCAGTATCCAAACGGTCGTCTTCACAAAGACTTTTACCAATCTGACCACCTTTCGCTTTCATGAAAGTGTATGCCATACCTCCACCAATGATGATGTCGGTTGCACGCTGCAACAGGTTTTCTATAATCAGGATTTTATCACTCACTTTGGCGCCACCAATGATGGCAGTAAAAGGTTTCTCTGCTTTATGCAGAACCAGTTCAGCTGCTTTCACTTCGCCTTCCATCAGCAGTCCAAACATTTTTTTCCCTTTGGGAAAGAACTGCGCAATTACTGCGGTGGAAGCATGGGCACGGTGCGCAGTGCCAAATGCATCGTTCACATAAATATCTCCGAGCTTGCTTAACTTTTCAGCAAATGCGGAATCGCCTTTCTCTTCTTCCTTGTAAAACCGAAGGTTCTCGAGCAACAACACTTCTCCGGGTCTTAAAGCAGCAGATTTTTCGTATGCTTCATCACCAATACAATCATTGGCGAACTGAACAAACACATCTGTTCTCATAGCAGCTGTAACCAGCTCCTGCAAATGACCCACAATATGAATCAGTGAACTCTTGGTTTCAGGGCCTTCTTTCGGACGTCCGAGGTGACTCATCAGAATCACAGATCCACCGTCTTTGAGAATCTTCACAATGGTGGGGATGGCAGCACGCATCCGGTTATCGTCTCCTATGGCAAAACTTTGTTTATCGAGTGGCACGTTGAAGTCTACACGGATCAGGGCTTTCTGGCCGGAAAAATTGTGTTGGGAAAAAAGGCTCATAAATCTAAGTTTGAATGGAGGGCAATTTATTGAAAATTGATAACAAAAATGCCGGCAACAGGGCCGGCATTCAGATATTCATCAATATTTAATTGAATTATTTAGAGATCAGACCTGCAAAATAATGCACGGTTCTTACCAACTGGCTAACATAACTCATTTCGTTATCATACCAGCTTACAGTTTTCACCAGCTGCGCATCACCTACAGTCATTACTTTGGTTTGGGTAGCATCGAACAGAGAACCAAAGTGAATACCAATGATATCGCTGCTTACAATTTCATCTTCGTTATAACCAAAGCTTTCGTTGCTGGCTGCTTTCATAGCTGCATTCACTTCTTCTGCAGTTACTTTTTTATTCAGGATGGTGGTTAATTCTGTGAGTGAACCAGTGATGGTTGGAACACGCTGAGCGCTTCCATCCAGTTTGCCTTTCAGTTCGGGCAATACCAGGCCGATTGCTTTTGCAGCACCGGTGCTGTTAGGTACAATATTGGCAGATGCTGCTCTTGCTCTTCTCAGATCACCCTTCGGATGCGGAGCATCTAAGGTATTCTGGTCGTTGGTATATGCGTGAACGGTGGTCATGATACCAGTCTGGATACCGAACTGATCGTTCAGTACTTTGGCCATTGGAGCCAGACAGTTGGTAGTACAAGATGCACAGGAAATAATGGTTTCAGAACCATCCAGGATGGCGTGGTTCACATTAAATACAACTGTTTTAAGATCACCGGTAGCAGGAGCTGAAATTACCACACGCTTAGCGCCGGCTTTCAGGTGAGCTTCTGCCTTGTCTTTATCAGCAAAGAAACCGGTAGACTCAATCACCACATCAACACCGTGGTTACCCCATGGAATCTGAGCCGGATCTTTTTGTGCATATATCTTAACAGTTTCACCGTTTACGACAATTGAATCATCGGTTGAAGTAACCGTAGCATCGAAACGCCCTTGTGCACTATCGTATTTCAAGAGATGAGCCAGTACCTTCGGGCTGGTCAGGTCATTGATCGCAACTACGTCAATTCCTTTCATATTGTAAATCTGACGGAATACCAATCTCCCGATTCTGCCAAAGCCATTGATGGCAACTTTAACTGTACTCATTTGAATGCTTTTTGATGATGAAAATTGCTGTTAGCGGGGCAAATTTACAATTTCTCCATAGATATTTAAAATTATCTGAAATAAACAGGTAAAAAAGTTTGGCTGAATTGTTCTACCCCCCTATTTTTGCATCCCGATTGACACAAAAGGTCTTTTGAAAAAAGATGGCCGGTTCGTCTATCGGCTAGGACAGCCCCCTTTCACGGGGCAAAGACGGGTTCGATTCCCGTACCGGCTACAAACGCCTTTTCAACGAAGTTGAAGAGGCGTTCTTCATTTGGAGACGACCCAAGCTTGCTTGGGATCAACCGGATCAAGAACATTATTTGGGATCATGCCTAAAATTTGGGGGATTAGTAGATCATGCATATAGTTTGGTAATTCGATAAAGGAAGAAGAGTTTGTCTTTTACGCCTCTGAACTGAGTTCGAAAAGCCTTGATTTTAGCGTTGAAGG
>JAQTZD010000124.1 GCA_028687975.1 Sediminibacterium sp. | reverse complement strand
AAAAAACAAGAATTCTTTATGGCTGATTTGAAATTTCAACGAAACTTTGGTATTGCCGCGCACATTGATGCTGGTAAAACCACCACCACTGAGCGTATTCTGCGCTATACAGGCATGACCCACAAAATTGGGGAAGTGCATGATGGTGCCGCTACCACCGACTGGATGGAGCAGGAAAAAGAAAGAGGTATTACCATTACTTCAGCAGCTGTAAGCTGTCAGTGGAAATTCCCTACCGATAAAGGCAAGGCGATTCCGGAAACCAAAAGCTATTATTTCAATATCATTGATACTCCCGGACACGTGGACTTTACTGTTGAGGTAGAACGTTCCATGCGTGTACTGGATGGTTTGATTGCACTGTTCTCTGCAGTAGACGGTGTAGAACCACAGTCAGAAACCGTTTGGCGTCAGGCCAACCGTTACAAGGTTCCACGTATCGGTTTCGTAAATAAAATGGACCGTGCCGGTGCAGACTTCCTGAACGTGGTAAAACAGGTGAAGGAAATGCTCGGAGCAAACGCTGTTCCATTGCAGTTACCTATCGGCGCCGAAGATAACTTCAAAGGTGTGGTGGATCTGATTAAAATGAAAGGTATTGTTTGGCATACAGAAACAGAAGGAATGACTTTTGATGAAATTCCTGTACCTGCCGATATGCTGGAGGATGTTCAGTTGTGGAGACAGAACCTGGTCGAAGCAGTAGCTGAATACGACGAGAAACTGATGGAGAAATTCTTCGATAATCCGGATTCAATTTCTGAAGACGAAGTACACGAAGCCATCCGTAAAGCTTGTATTGATCTGAGCATTGTTCCGATGATGTGCGGATCTTCTTTCAAAAACAAAGGGGTACAAACTGCCCTGGATGCGGTTTGCCGGTACCTGCCTTCTCCTGTAGACGTAGAAGATACTGTAGGTACTGATCCTGATTCCGGTGAAACCATCACCCGTAAGCCTGATGCAAAAGAACCATTTGCAGCCCTGGCTTTCAAAATCATGACCGATCCTTTCGTAGGTCGTCTGGCCTTCTTCCGTTGCTATTCCGGTCACCTGGATGCAGGTTCTTATGTTTTGAACGTAAGAAGCGGTAAGAAAGAGCGTATCAGCCGTATTATGAAAATGTTTGCGAACAAGCAAAACCCTATTGACTTCATCGAAGCAGGAGATATTGCTGCTGCGGTTGGTTTCAAGGAAATCAAAACCGGTGATACCCTCTGCGACGAAAACCATCCGATCACCCTCGAGAATATGTTCATTCCTGAGCCGGTAATTGCGATTGCAGTTGAGCCTAAAACTCAGGCAGACGTAGATAAAATGGGTATGGCAATTGCCAAGCTGGTAGAAGAAGATCCTACCCTGCGCGTTAACACCGACGAAGATACCGGTCAGACCATCCTTCGTGGAATGGGTGAATTGCACCTGGAAATCATCATCGATCGTATGCGTCGTGAATTTAAAGTTGAAGTAAACCAGGGTGCTCCTCAGGTTGCTTATAAAGAAGCTTTCGGTAAATCCATAGAACACAGAGAAGTGCTGAAGAAGCAGTCTGGTGGTCGTGGTAAATTCGCCGATATTCAATTCGAGATCGGACCAGCAGACGAAGAGTGGCTGAAAGAAAACGAAGGAAAACACTTCCAGTTTGTGAACGATCTGTTTGGTGGATCTATTCCTAAAGAATTTGTTCCTGCTATCCAGAAAGGATTTGAAACTTCTATGACTTCTGGTGTATTGGCCGGATATCCTGTAAACAACATGAAGGTTCGGGTATACGACGGTAGCTACCACGATGTGGATTCCGATGCAATGAGCTTTGAATTGTGTGCCAAATCCGGTTTCCGCGAAGCTGGCCGCAAAGCAAAACCAACCTTGCTGGAGCCAATCATGAAAGTGGAAGTGCTGACTCCGGATCAGTACATGGGAGACGTAACAGGAGACCTGAACCGTCGCCGTGGTATGCTGGAAGGTATGGACAGCCGTGCCAACCTGCAGGTGATCAAGGCCAAGGTTCCTTTGAGCGAAATGTTCGGTTATGTAACCCAACTGCGTTCTTTGAGTTCCGGTCGTGCATCTTCTACCATGGAATTCTCCCACTATTCTCCTGCTCCAAACAACATCGCTGAAGAGGTGATCGCAAAGAGCAAGGGCAAAGTGAAGATTGAAGATTAATTTGTAATTCCAAATAATCAGATCCCGTCCTTATCACGAGGACGGGATTTTTTTATCCTACCAGGCCAATACATTAAGCAAATATTGAATATAAGGTGCTTTCAGGAGGGGATGATCGGAAAAAATTGAAAAATATTGGGTAAAACCCAAAAAAAGATTCAAAAAAAATATAAAAAACTTGTCTGTTCGGGTACTGGTACTTACCTTTGCAACCCCAACGTAAAAATTGGATTTTGGCTATGTCTCAACGAATCAGAATTAAATTACAATCTTACGACCACAATCTGGTAGATAAATCTGCAGAAAAGATCGTAAAAACAGTACGTAGTACAGGTGCAGTAGTAACAGGTCCTATTCCTTTGCCTACTCATAAAAGAATTTTCACTGTATTGCGTTCTCCACACGTGAATAAGAAGAGTCGTGAACAGTTCCAACTGGCTACCCACAAGCGCCTGATGGATATCTACACTTCTTCATCCAGAACTGTAGATGCACTGAGTAAGCTGGACCTTCCATCTGGTGTGGAAGTTGAGATCAAAGCCTGATTTCCGGCTGCGCAACTGGCGCAAAGGAAATACTAGTTCTTATTTAACAGTATAAGAGTTCATCTGCCAACTTCCCCCAGGGAAAGAAAGCAGCTCTGACTAATAAAAGAAAAACTCAATACAAAAGTATTGAGGTACATATAAACAGGCCCTTCGAGGTTTGTTTACTTCCGGTACTTCCTCTTCCCGGTTCATTCGGGAAAACAACGGAAAAGGTCGGCAGCAGACAAGGATTGAATTCCGCTTCATCGGCGGAATGTCCTCATAACCGAGCGGGGCATAAACCGCAAAACGATGAAAGGTATTATTGGTAAAAAGATCGGGATGACCAGCATCTTCGCCGCTGATGGAAAGCAAACAGCTTGCACCATCATCGAAGCTGGTCCAAACACCGTAACACAGATCAAAACACAGGAAACCGATGGTTACACTGCTGTTCAGTTAGGATTCGGCGACAAGAAAGAAAAGCACTCCACAAAAGCCGAATTGAATCACTTCTCCAAAGCGCAGACTCCTGCCAAGAAATTCGTTAAAGAATTTCGTGACTATTCAATAGAAAAGAATTTAGGCGACACCGTAACTGTAGACATCTTCGAAGAAGGTGACAGTGTTGAGGTTGTTGGTACCACAAAAGGTAAGGGTTTCCAGGGTGTTGTAAAACGTCATGGTTTCTCCGGTGTGGGTGAAGCTTCCCATGGTCAGCACGATCGTCAGCGTGCTCCGGGTTCTGTAGGTGGTTCTTCTTATCCTTCCAGAGTATTCAAGGGTATGAGAATGGCCGGTCGTATGGGCGGTGACCGCGTTAAGATGAAAGGCTTGAAAGTGGTTAAAATATTTCCTGAAAAGAACTATATCCTGATCAGCGGCTCTGTGCCAGGTCACAACGGTTCTATCGTTTTAATCCAGAAATAATCACCCCGTTTAACAGAACGATTAATTGAAAGATCATGCAAGTAGATGTATTAGATATAAAAGGACAAAAAACCGGCAGAACGGTAGAATTACCGCAGGAGATTTTTGGTATTGAGCCAAACGACCACGTAATCTACCTGGCTGTTAAGCAATATCTTGCTGCACGCCGTTCCGGTACACATAAGGTGAAGACCCGTGCTGAAGTACAGGGTGCCAGCCGCAAATTACACAAGCAAAAAGGAACAGGTGGATCCCGTAAAGGTAATATCCGTAACCCTTTATATAAGGGTGGTGGTACCATCTTCGGACCTAAGCCACATGCTTACGATTTCAAGCTGAACCGTAAGGTGAAGGACCTGGCCAAGATTTCTGCTTTGAGCCATAAAGCCAAAGACGGTGCAATTGTGGTTGTAGAAGAAATCAGCCTGACTGCTCCTAAAACCAAGCAAATGGTTGAAATCATGGGTAACCTGAAAGTGGCAGATAAAAAAGCGCTGATTGTTTTACCAGAGTACAACGATAACCTGTACCTGAGCACCCGTAACGTGCCAAATATCGCCAGCACTTTACTGGCCGATGTGAACACTTACGACATCATGAACGCCGATGTACTGGTTATTACAGAAAATACTG
This sequence comes from Sediminibacterium sp., assembly GCA_028687975.1. GTDB lineage: Bacteria > Bacteroidota > Bacteroidia > Chitinophagales > Chitinophagaceae > Sediminibacterium. The sequence goes on along the minus strand of JAQTZD010000124.1, from coordinate 1,378 downwards.
CAAAAATCTTCGCTGAAGACGAAGCAGGAGTAGAAGCTTAATTTAAGTAACGTTTCAATAATAAAAAATGAGACAGTCAGAAGTTTTAATAAAGCCAATCTTAACCGAAAAAGCAAATGCCCAGCAGGATTCCCTGAGAAGATATGCTTTTAAAGTTAACCGTAAGGCAAACAAATTAGAGATCAAGAAAGCAGTAGAAGAATTCTATGGTGTTAATGTGATCGATGTAAATACTGCAGTTGCTCCGGGAAAAAACAAAGCCCGTTTTACAAAGGCTGGTTTTATCCAGGGAATGAAATCTGCTTACAAGAAAGCATTTGTAACTGTAGCAGAAGGTGAAACAATTGATCTTTACGCAAATATTTAATTTATAGCCGCGGAGCTGAAAAGTCCGCATTAAACAAATAAGAAATGGCACTAAAAAAGTACAAACCAATCACAGCAGGAACACGTTGGAGAATTGGCAATGCTTATGCTGAAATCACTACCAACAAGCCTGAAAAGAGCTTGCTGGAGCCTCAGAAGAACACCGCCGGACGTAACTCTCAGGGTCGTCGTGCAATGCGCTACATGGGTGGTGGTAATAAGCAACACTATCGTATCATCGATTTCAAACGTAACAAAAGAGATATTGCTGCTACAGTTGTATCCATCGAATACGATCCAAACCGTACCGCATTTATTGCTTTGCTGCAATATGCTGATGGTGAAAAAAGATACATCATTGCCCCACAGGGAATTCAGGTGGGTGCTTCTATAATCGCCGGTGATGAGGTTGCTCCGGAAATCGGAAACGCCTTGTTGATGAAGAACATGCCTTTGGGTACTATGATTCACAACATTGAGTTGCAGCCTGGTCAGGGTGGTAAAATGGTAAGAAGTGCAGGTGCTTCTGCCCAGTTGGCCAACAAGGAAGAAAAATACGCTGTATTAAAAATGCCTTCTGGTGAACTGAGAAAAGTATTGATCAACTGTTATGCAACCGTAGGTGTTGTTTCCAACAGCGATCATAACCTGGAAACTGCTGGTAAAGCCGGTAAAAACCGTTGGAAAGGTATCCGCCCACGTGTTCGTGGTGTTGCCATGAACCCTGTAGATCACCCAATGGGTGGTGGTGAAGGTAGAGCTTCCGGAGGTCATCCAAGAAGCAGAACCGGTAAGTACGCAAAAGGAGAAAAAACACGTACCAAAGGAAAAGGCAGCGATAAGCTGATTATCCAACGCAGAGACGGTAAAAAACTGGCTAAGTAATTCAAAAGCCGGTTGACTAGTAAACAAATAAACTAATAGACCAGTAAACTAAAATAATTATGGGTCGTTCGATTAAAAAAGGTCCTTACGTAGACGCAAACTTAGAAGGTAAAGTTGTTGCAATCAA
>JAQTZD010000041.1 GCA_028687975.1 Sediminibacterium sp. | reverse complement strand
AAGGAGGCCCGGGTGTTGAAATTGGTAGACAAGCCACCTTGAGGTGGTGGTGCTGGAAACGGCGTGCTGGTTCGAATCCAGTCCCGGGCACAAACGCCTCTCCAACGAAGTTGGAGGGGCGTTTTTCTTTGTGAGCGTTGAAAGCTTGCTTTCAAAAGCGAGCAAGGGAAAACGCCCGCCCACGCCGAAGGTGTGGGAGTGGCTTTGGGTAAGACTGCTTTACAAATTTTTTACAGCCACCACCCTGCTTCCTCTTCCATCCGAAGAGAATACCCTCAAACGAATTTCCCCTTTTTGTGTAATTGGCCCGGAATAGACCTTACTATGTATATCTGGAGTTGTACCATCCGTAGTAAAACGGATGACCAGTCCAGGGAACTGAACATTGGCAACAACTGCACTTCCAATCCGTTTTGCCCCTGCGGTTGGAATACGGTATTTAAACCCACCATGGAGATAATCCAGGCGGGGAAGTTCCCGTTTCCCGATTCTATTCACAAAAGCCGACCAATCTGCATCGTATTTCTGCTTAAACAGTTCGGCCTGCTTCTCTCCGGCCCATGAAGGATCTGTTGCCCAGGCCCTTTCAGCAACCCCCAGCAACTTGGGTAATAACATATAAAACAACTGATCATCGGTACGGATGTTTTCATTCCATAAAAGACCCTGGATACCTACGATATTGGATTTGCCATAATCTGTCAGGCGGTCTTTCCCGATAAATACAGCGGGGTCAACCGGATTCCCGTTGGGGTCTTCCCTGGATGTTTTATAATAATCAAATGGAATAAAATAGAAGGGTTTATCCATATCCTGGAATCCGCCCCAATAATAACCCGGTTCATCAGGATGCTTGTAATAGGCCAGATCCAGGTAGTTGTTCGAAACAGGAGACAAAACCACTTTATAACCTGCATTCGCCAATCGGTAAGGCAGATCTTCTGCCCCCCATCCCGTAACATTATTCCATACATGCAATTGCATATTTTCTCCGGCAAACATCGGGTTTACAATCATCGCTTTCTGCCCGTCCAGCATTGTTTTACGCATGCCCATTTCTTCCCAGCCAGACATCATCAGTCCCTTTGAGCGAATAATTGCATTCACTTTTTTATAGTAGTAGTACCAAAGATCATCCGTGTTTTGCAGGGAGGAGTCTTTTGCCAACAGTTCCTGGCAGATCGGAGATCCTTCCCAAACGCCCGAAGGTGTTTCATCTCCACCCATATGAATTGTTGCAAGACTGGCACCCGCTTCTTTATACATCAATACCAGTTCATCAATAACTTTCTCCATGAACCTGTAAACAGAAGGGCGGGCAACACAGAGTACATTGTCTTTCCATTGCTGGGCAGATACATAAACAGACCGGTCATCCGGATCAGACAGCCTATACTTTTCAGCCTCCACTTTTTCTCCCTTGCGCATCAATTGTTCGTAGCGGGCATCCATGGCTTTGATGGCAGCCCTGCTATGACCCGGAGACTCAATTTCAGGTATCACCATAATATGCCGGTCTTTTGCATACCGGAGAATTTCTATAAAATCGCTTCGGCTGTAATACCCGCTACCGGAATGAACACCGGGAACCGGTCCGGAGCCAAAGGAAGCAGGCAACCTGTTTTTACTGTCCCTGGTATGACCACGTTGACCTCCAACCGCAGTTAATTCCGGAAGAGATGGAATCTCTATTCTCCATCCTTCATCGTCACTGAAATGAAAATGCAATACATTCATTTTGTACAAAGCCATGAGATCCAGCACACGAAAGATTGTTTCCTTTGTTTTAAAGTTCCTGGCCACATCCATCATCAGACTCCTGTATGAAAACCGGGGTTCATCAAACACTTCTGCAACCGAAACGGCTACAACAGATTGCATTCCGTTGAAAGCTGCTGCGGGCATTAAAGACCGGAGCGACTGAATGCCCCAGAAAGCACCATCACCGGTTGCTGCACTGATGATGATTTTTTCTCTTGTTACAGAAAGCCTGTAGGATTCCTTGCCTAAAGCAACCTTTTGTAAAACAATTGTTGGCACTTTATTCGCTGCTTTATTCACCGGAAAGGCAATACCAAACATTTGTTTCAGCTCTCCGGATAAATAGTTGGTTTCCTGCAAAAAAGCAGTATCCGCCTGGATGACCACATCCCTGGTTAATTGAAATACGCCGCTGCCCCTTTTATAGGAAACCGGCGTTGGAAATATTTCGGGTAATGCATCAGCAGGAATGTTTCGGATGGATATATTTTGCTGAAATATTTTCTGAGGTGTTACAATGCCTGGTACTGTATTCTTTAAAGGTAATATGGTATAACGGGGTATCGAAATTCCAGTGTCTGCATCCTGGTCCCATACAACATACAAACCGGCCGGTGCTCCGGTAAAATTGATCAATTCACCATCCGACTCATATTCAATTCGAACCTGTTTACCCTTCCCCAATACACTAAACTCTTTTCCGGGATAAAGTTTATACAGGTCACCGTTTACATGTTCCACAATGGCTCCTGCCGTAGCGTTTGCCTTGGTGATATTTCTGGAAGAATTAAAATAGATGGCCCATCCCTGGGCTGGAAACGGGCGATTACCAGTATTGGTTAGCAAAAAAGCCGCTCTGGACAGATTGGTTCCTTTAAAGTGATTACCCACCAATGACCAGTTAACCTGCAAGTCTTTTGCATCAAACTGCCGTTGAGAAAATAAAGGAGTTGCATAACCAATACAAACAATCAGGATACTGAAAATAAATTTCATAAGGAGTACTATTACTAAAAATGGATCAGACAAGACGCCTCAAAAAATATCACCGTTCGGTATAACACGCGCCCAATTCATTTTTGGATGAATTTACAGACAAATGGTAGGTATTCAAAGACCATTTCGCACCACTGAACAAATCAGCTACAAAAAGGTCGTACCCTCCTTTGCCACCTGAAACCGTAGAAGAAAGAATGAGGAACCGGCTGTTAACAGGAAAGGCATCGGAGAAATCGGCACCGGACTCATTGAATAAAAGCCTTTGTGGATTTCGACCATTCAGGAAACCAAGATATACCTGATCGCTCCGGTTGGAAGTACTGTACCATCGGGAATAAAGATAACTGGTATCATCTCTGGCAATCGGGTAATATTCCTGAATACCGGGTTGAGCAGCCAGCGGTCTTGCATAACCAGTATTCAGCGAAAGACGGAAAATATCCGTTTCATTACCGGCATCCATCCCAGAATAGAGTATTACAGAATCCGCCATTGCATAGTAAGGCATAGATGCTTCTGACTGCGGTACGCTGAAAGACCGAACAATATTTCCAAGCGTGTCGGCCTCTTTGAGCTTACCATTCTGTTTAAATATAATTCTGGAACCGTCTGCTGCATATTTCGGATCCTCGTCGCGCAGATTGCCATAACGGGCCGTTAGATTTTTGGGTAAATCGGAACTGCCAATGCGCCACCTGAAAATATCCCATCCACTTCCCTGCTGCACACCCATGAAAACAATTGATTTTCCATCAGGAGAAAAATGAGCGTTCATTGGATTCGTAATTGGCCATGATGAACTAAGATCAGTCAGTTTCCCTGTAGCAAAATCGTACAAAAAGAGCACCGCATCATTGCAGGTATAACAGGTATAGGAATGAAAAATCAACCTGCCCGAAAGGGCAGGTTGAAGAACCGGGGGATCAAGAGTGTCATTATTTGTTTGTGGCATATTTTGCGCCTTCCCGCAACTGGTGCCAACAATCACCTGCACCAGAAAGAGTATAAGCCAGCTACATAAATAATGCCCCTTCATAAAAAAAATTAATACCCGGGGTTTTGTGTGAGGTTTGGATTTGCATCACGCTCACCCTGAGGAATTGGTAATAACAATTTGTTCTGATTGCAATTGTAACTGATTGCAACAGGAGCACTCGGCGTACCTCCGGCACAGGTATACTTAACTTCGCCCAGGCTATTCATGATATTCACTGCCTGCCCGCTTCTGAGCAGATCATCCCAACGTTGTGCCTCAAAAGCCAGTTCAAGCCGTCTTTCATTCAGGATTTTTGTTTTCATCTGTGCCTGGGAAGTACCTGTAACCGGCGCTAACCCAACACGACTTCTTACAATATTCAATGTAGTCGCCGCCTGTGCAAAATTGCCCTTTTCGTTTTCTGCTTCTGCTTTCAGCAATATAATATCTGCCAGTCGCAATAAATAGTACCTGTCTCCGCTGTTCCAACCGTCGGGGTGTCTCTGTTTGAAGTTAAACGGAACAGAAACGGCATTGTCCTGACAAGGATTCCAGTTTTCATCTGCCCAGGGAACATCTTTGAAATAGGTGATATTGGAAGTCTTCCTTACGTTATCGCCTTCGGCATCATACGCGTTTACCAGATTCCTGGATGGCACACAATATTTCTGCCATCCGTCTTCAGGAGCCAGGTACAATTGAACTCCCCAGTTAGACACATCCCAGTTACCGCCAATAAAAGCCACTTCAAGAATAGATTCTGAATTTGAATAGTGATCACCGTCGAAAAGGTGGTCATAGTTCGCAAGCAAGGAATAACCTGCAGGACTTCCAATAACAGCATTACAGTACTGCAATACTTTGTTATAATCCCTATCACTGCGCTGCGCCCATACTTTTGCCAGCAAAGCATTTGCTGCGCCTTTGGTAGCTCTTACTTTATTTACGCTTGGAATATTGTCTGTAACAGAACCAGAAGGTCCGTTATAGGTATCCGGCAAATTTGTAACTGCCAGCTCCAGGTCTTTTACAATCTGATCGTACACTTCTTTTTCAGTGGCTCTTGGCAGATTGGTTTTAGCCGGATCAGAAGAATTGGAATTCAGTTCGAGCGGAACACCACCCCATTGCTTCACCAGCTGAAAATAGTGAAATGCTCTAAGAAATGCTGCTTCTCCTTTAATCTGACTTCTGCGGTTGTTCTTATCGATAAGGGGGTCGCTGATATCATCAATCTTATTCAATATTGCATTACAGCGGCCAATACCGATATAAAGTTGCGACCAGTCCGCCAGCATCCTGTTGTTACCAGTTGAAATATTCAGTTCATCATATGCGAGGATTGGCTGGTCACCACCACCACCTGCATAAGCATTGTCTGAGCGAACATCACTCAGCAATACATTATCCCAGATATAATATTCGTGATAAAAAGCTCTGTACGCACCGGTAATGGCGTTTTCAATATCCTGTGCCGAATTATATGCATTTCCTGTAGTAAGAGATGTATCCGGTTTGATATCCAGAAATTTCTTGCATGATACCAACGTTACAACCAGTATCATTCCCAAAAAAACCTGTTGAACTATTTTGTAAGTAGTTTTCATGATATGTTTTTTTTGCAATGATTAAAATGTGATGTTTAAACCAAGAATAAACTCCCTGGACTGCGGATAAGTTCCATAATCCACACCGGGTGCAATATTCTTAACCGCATTGTCTGTACTCCTTCCGTAGAAACTAACTTCCGGATCAAATCCACTGTATTTAGTGAATGTTAACAGGTTTTCGCTGGTAACATATACATACAGTCTGCTCATTTTTAAACGGGTAAGCATGTGTTTGGGCAGTTCATATCCCAGAGTTACAGATTTGAGTCTTACGAAAGAACCACTTTCGATAAAACGGGAGGAAATGCGGGAATTCAGGTCACTACCAAAAGTTGCTTTCGGCATATCGGTTACCTGGCCGGCAGATTTCCATCTGTTCAAGACAGAGGAACGCTGGTTTCCTTCGTCCATTAAACCTTCCGATTCAATACGGGTAGCGTTGAAAATATCATTTCCCTGTACGCCCTGGATAAATACATTCAAAGACCAGTTTTTGTAAGAGAATGAGTTGGTCAGCCCGAATACATATTTAGGATTGGCATTTCCGATAACCGTTTGATCAGCATCGTTTAAGGTGCCGCTCTTGTCGATATCCCTGTATTTGATCATTCCGGTAGCAGGATCTACTCCGTCTGAAATGTAACCGTAAAATAAGCCGAGCTGCTCTCCTTCCTTGGCTATAGCTACATTACCCCGATCTGAGATATATCCGACTTTGATGGTACCTCCATCGAGGCTGATGATTTTACTCTTATTAAACGAAATATTGAAATCGGTATTCCACTTGAGTTCTTTCACCAGGTTCTTACTGCTTACCTGAAATTCGAAACCCCTGTTTTCCATACGACCAATGTTCTTGGTAGCAGTATTGGAAGGGATACCGACACTGGCAGGAATAGGCCTGTTCAGCAACATCTCATGTGTTTGCTTTACATAGTAATCGGTAGTAATCTGCACACGGTTGTTGAAGAGACTCATGTCCAGTCCTATATTGGTTTGCTTGGTGGTCTCCCATTTCAGGCTCTTGTTTTCGATAGACTGCAGGGAGGTTCCGGGAATCACATTGTTTCCGATTACATAATATGAACCGGCATTTACCAAGCCATAAGAAGCGTAGTCCGCTGCCTGATCATTACCAACCGTACCCCAACCTGCACGCAGTTTGAGTTCATTCACGTGCTTCACTCCTGCAAAGAATTTTTCCCTGCTGATGACCCATCCGCCGGAGAATGACGGGAAATAGCCCCATGGATTGCTAGTGTTGGAAAATACGGTGGAAGCATCCGCACGGAAATTGGCTGTAAGCAAGAATCTTCCGTCGTAGGAATAATTTATCCTCGACAAGGCGGCCACGTTTCTTCTTTTAGAATAATTGTAGCCACTGGTTTTGATGGAACCTCCGCTTACATTCGGAATAGCGCTGCTGCCAAATCCGGTAGCATGAATGTTAGAACCTGTGGTGGATTTTTCTGAAACGATAAAACCAGCCAGCACGTTCAGATTGTGATTACCGATGGCTTTACCCCAGGTGGCTGTATTCTCAGAAATCCAGAAATTATACTGGTTATTGAACATGTCGGCAATACCATTGAATCCACGACCTTCACGGCTTCTATACGGATCTACCCAGGAATTATATGTGCCGTTGAGTTGCTCATACCCGAACATGGAACGGATCTTGATATTCTGGGGAAGGCTGGCTTCAATATAGGCATTGGCATTGATTCTGTTATTGACCCAGGAATGTTCATTCTTGAGCAGCAATGCAACCGGATTTTCCAAATCCTGTATAAAGGGGTGAATCGCAAAAGTGCCATCTGCATTATACACGTTGGTTACGGGCGCGCCGGTTAAGATGGAATTAATGCTTCCGTATTTTCTGTTCTCACTTACATCTATATCTTTCCAGCGACTGTAATTGATACTGGTACCTACTTTAAAAATATTGCTGATTTTATGATCAATATTTGCTTTAAAGCTGTATCTGTTCAGTTCGTTGGTCATTACAACCCCTTCCTGGCGTACATAACCGCCGGATAAATAAAAAACGGTTGTTTCATTACCACCTGCAACACTCAACTGATAGCTACTGGTTTTAGCAGTTCTGAATACTTCTTTCTGCCAGTCTTTATCTGCAGTGTATTTGGTCCAGTCTACAGACTGTCCCATCTCGGTCATCAGGTCTTTGTACTGTGCTGCATTTAACAGTTCCTGATTCTTCCAGACTTTTGCAGAACCGGTATATGTATTGAAACTTACTTTGGTTTTCTGATTCTTACCCCGCTTGGTAGTAATCAATACAACGCCGTTGGCGCCGGAAGATCCGTAAATAGCGGCGGCAGAAGCATCCTTCAGTACGGTAATGGATTCAATATCTGCAGGGTTAATATCCTGTGTGCTGGACGTTGGAACACCATCAACCAGGTACAGCGGTTCACTACCGGCAGTTATTGTTGAGGTACCCCGGATTCGGATGGAAAAACCAGCCTGAGGCTGACCGGAAGGTCTGATAACCTGTACACCGGCAGCTTTACCCTGTATGGCATAACCAAACTGCGTATTTGGACGATCTTCCATTTCTTTTCCGGAAATGGAGGTGATTGCGCCGGTTACGTCTTTTTTCTTTTGTGTACCATATCCCACCACAATCACCTGCTCCAGTTGTTTGTCTGAGAGTTTTAGCGATATGGTAAGGCTGTTTTGTCCGGCAGTAGAAATTTCCTGTGATTCGTAGCCAACATAGGATACAATCAAAGGGGTATTATCAGGAATTTCCAGCGAAAAATGACCTTTGCTGTCGGTACTGGTTCCAAAATTGGATCCTTTAATTTGAATGCTAACTCCGGCCAGCGGCTCTCCCGCTTCGCCGGTTACCGTTCCGGTGATGCGTTTGTCCGCTTCCTGAAAAGATGGGGTACCGTTTGATGGCACAATCACCACCAGTTTACTGTTCATGATGCGATAAGTTAAGCCCGAGCCTGAAAGCAGTTGGTCCAGGAAAGACTTAACCGGAGCATTTGTTACATCCACATCCACTTTTTTTTGCAAAGCGGGCAGGTCGTAATTGTAGAGAAAATAATAGGGGCTTTGTTTTTCAATTGCTCTGAAAACCTTTTGGATTTCAGCCTGCTTCATCTGCAGGGTTACATGTTGGGCATTTCCCTCCGATGCAGCGACCTGGAACGTAGCCAAAAGAACAATTGCAATCGTCAATTTCATAAATAACAACATTTTGAGAAAAAAACGATGTGGGGCAACCAGGTGCTCTCCACTAGGCACATTTTTTTTCATACCTTTAGTTTTGGGTTTTTAAATGTGAAATTCCTTCGGGCTCAACCAAGGAGAATTTCCGTTTTAGACTTGTCGGGGAATGTTGCTGCATTTCCCGATTTTTTTTATTTTTTATCTACATAAACATCATTGCCTATCATTTTAAAGTGAAAAGAAGCAGTTAGCTGCAAAGCCTGAAATGCCTCTACAATATTTTCATTTTCGAATACGCCTCTGAAACGGTAATTGGCTACCCTGTTGTTTTTAAAGATGATTCTCACATTAAACCAGCGCTCCATTTTAGCAGCCAGTTCTCTGAAAGTATCCCCTTCGAACAGCAGCTTTCCAAAAACCCAGGAGGTTTCCATCCGGGAACTGTCCGTGATATTTTCCGGCAAAGTGGTAATGGAAATGCGTTGTACGGGCTGCACGATAGCCTTTTTAAGAGAAGCTATATCTTTTGTGGCATTATCCTTTGGGGCGTCTGTAGCATCGGCCTTGTTAAATACCAGCTTTTCGTTGGGGTGCAGCTTGATCCTTGGAGCTGCAGGCTGATTATTTTTTTCTACTTCAATCAGCCCCCTTACCAGGGTTGCCTCAATGGTAGGTTCCTGGGGATAGGATTTTACATTAAACGCGGTACCCAGTACCCGGATTTTGATACCGGAAGTCTTAACAATAAAAGGTCGTTTGCTGTCTTTAACCACATCAAAGAAAGCCTCTCCTTCCAGCCTTACTTCCCGTTGGGCACCGGAAAAATTTTCGGCATAATACAGGCGGCTGTCCGAATTAAGCCAAACCTTGGTTCCGTCCGGCAACAGCAATTTAGACTTGGTTCCTTTTCGGGTTACCACTTCATTTAATCCGGCTGAGCGCTGAAATCCGTCCTGGGCCATGTTCATCAATGCATTCATATTAAAGAACACAATACCTGCAATCACAGCTGCTGCCAGTGCACCTATATAGTATACGATTAAGGAGCGTTTTTGTACTGGAACTGAAGGGGCCAGCGTATCGCTGTCGCCGGGAACAACATTTCCGGCATTTTTAAGAATAAAATCGAAATGACGGTCTTTATCTTCCAACTGTTGCATCGGATGATTTTTCCCGGATTGCCACCAGCCAGTAAACATTTCCTGAAAAAACTGTTCCTCGGGATGGTCCGTTAAGAGGGTATCCAATTCCGCCAATTCAGCGGCACTGGCTTCCCCGGAAAGTTTTCGGGCATATAATTCATTAATGCGTTCTGGAGTCATATATCGTGGTCTCAGTAGTAAGACCCCGATTCGGCAATTTCACCCTAAAGCTTTTCCATATTTTTTTTAGGAACACCGGAAGACAGGTTAAGGTGGCCGCTCATCAGTTCCCTTACCCGGGATACGGCAATGACCATTTGAGCGTCTACGGTTTTAACAGAGATATTCAGAATTTCAGCCACCTCCTTGTATTTGAGTCCGTCTTCCCGGATCAGTTTAAAAATCATTTTACAACGAGGGGGCAACAAATCCACCGTTTCACGGATTTTCTGAAGCATTTCCTTGGTGATGAGCAAACCCTCCGGGCTGGATTCATCCTTTAACTGAATAGTGATATCATCGAAGGGTTCCAGTATATTTCTCCGGGCTTGCCGGGATATATGGTTCAATGCTGCATTTTTAGCCGCCGTGTACAAATAAACCCGAAGATTATCGATTTGTTCAATGCTGCTTCGGTTATGCCATAAACGAATGAAAACTCCGTCTACAATTTCGGTGGATACATCCTTCGCTTTCACAAAGGAAAAAACAAACTGTCTGAGGTTACAGAAATACTGATCGAAGAGCCTTCGGAAGGCCCCTTCATCTCCGTTGGCAATCAACTTTTGGAGTTGATGCAATTCGGCTGTATTTCCTGTTATGAAATCCATACAAGCAGTAGTTACTCCTAAAAATAGTGAAATAATAGTACCGAAAAATATTTTTGATTTCATAATGCAAAAAGCATCCTGTGCAGGCAAAGGCTGCTCACCAGACCCGAACAATACAAATCCACTCCTTTTTCAATAACTTCACACACTAACCAGCAAGAGATGTCCGAATTAATTATAACATGCCCCCATTGCAATCATGAATTCACTCCCGGAGATTCCACCCGGGCTGAAATTGAAAAAGAGCTGCGCACCAAAATGGTGGAATGGCAAAAGAAAAAAGAAGCAGAAACTGCACAGCAGTTGGAAACGGAACGAAAAAGAATTCAAACAGAATTACAAGACAGCATCCGCAGAAGCCTGGCAGCCGATTATGAGAACCAGTTGAACCTGTTCCGGCAGAATGCGACCGAAGCTGAAGAAAAGCTGAAAGAATCCAGGAAAAAAGAACTGGAATTTTTACAGAAAGAACAGGCCCTCATCAATAAAGAACAGGAATTACAGCTCACCATACAAAGACAACTGATAGAAGAACGGGCTAAACTGAAGGAACAGCTGGCCAAAGAGGAAGCAGAAAAAATAAGCCTGAAAGACCAGGAGCACGCCTTGCGGATCAGGGAGCTGGAAAAACAACTGGAAGACCAGAAAAAGCTGGCCGAAGAAATGCGCAGAAAATCGGAACAGGGCAGCATGCAGTTGCAGGGAGAAGTACAGGAACTGATGCTGGAAGAACTGCTGCAGGGCACTTTCCCTTTCGATAAAATTGAAGAAGTGGGCAAAGGAGTACGGGGTGCAGACTGTATTCAGCTTGTCCGTAACCAGTTTGGCAATGAAGCGGGCAAGATCATTTACGAAAGCAAGAGAACCAAGGATTTTGCCAACGACTGGATTGAAAAACTGAAAAAAGACATGCGTCATTTCGGAGCCGATGTAGCAGTGATTGTTACCCAAACACTCCCCAAAGACATGGAACGTTTTGGCGAAAAAGAAGGGGTTTACATTTGTACTTTTTCAGAAGTAAGAAGTGTGGCCCTCCTGTTGCGCAATTCGATATTAAAAGTTGCTGATGCCAGAAAAAGCCAGGAAAACAAAGGCGACAAAATGGTCATGCTCTACGATTATTTAACCGGAACCGAGTTCAGTGAACAATGGAAGGCCATCAGTGAAGGATACAGAAGCATGCGCAGCAGCATACAGAAAGAAAGAGATGCGATGGAGAAGCTCTGGAAGGCCCGTGAGAAGCAACTGGACAAGATTCTGCTGAACGCCGCGCATATCAAGGGCTCCGTTGAAGGAATTGCAGGAGCCGATGCCGTAAACCTGAATTTACTGGAAGACGATAATGACCCGTTGCTGCTTGACTAACTTTAATACAAATATGAACCCCGAGAGGAAATCGGATCTGCCATCCAGGAAAAAGCCCATGTATCCCATTAAGGAAGACCTGCGCAGTTATCTGGTGAGATACGGCAGAGAAGTAAAGCTGCCTTTTGGATACAGCGATCTGCAGCGGTTTACCTATACGATTCCGCTAAAAGACAAGCACGGGAAAGACACCGCCTGGGAAAAAGTATCCTACGATATGCACGAGTGGGAATTCCTGCGCAATAACCTGGTTCGGGTGTATGCCATCCTTAAAACAGAGGGCGATATGAGTTATGCAGACCACCTGGATGTGGCCAGGATCGACTACTGTTATTTTGGCAACAGCAAACCATTCCGCATACGCATCGTTAATAAATTCAACGACAACTACGATCACTATTATATCAAACAGGCCGATGCCAGCAGAGTTTACGGCCTGGAGCTGGAACACATGCTCTCCCCCAACAGGATGACTTATTTTACCTGCAAAGACACCTTGATTGAGGAACATATACCCGGAATCCCCGGAGACATATTCATCAGCGATTACCTCAACGACAAACACACCAACCAGATCAGGCTGGCCAAAGAGTTTGTAAAATTCAACGAACGATGTTTTGTACAATTGCTGGGCGATATGCGCGCATACAATTTTGTGGTCAACATCATACCGGATATTGAAGATTACCAGTACCGGATCCGCGCCATCGATTTTGATCAGCAGGCATATGAGGGCCGGAAAAATTTATACCTGCCACAGTTTTTCAAGGAGAACCAGCCCTTTGTAAAAATTGTACTGAAGCACCTCAATCCCAAATCCATTGAGCAGTATCAGGCAGAAGAAAAAACCATGATGACATTCAGGCTGGTATCTTCGCGGTACCGGATTAAAGAATTGCTAGACATCATGGACGATGACGACATTTCCAAACCGGAAAAAATCAATCAGTTAAAAGAAGAACTGGCCAGTCATTTCAAGAATACCAACTACCTGAAAGCCCTTACCATGGGGCAGTTGCTCAAAACCCATTTAAAACAGGGGCTGAGGAAGTTGCTGAAACAGGTAAATAAAACCAGGAGCAAGATTGCCGATTGAGTTACTGGCAGGTAGCTACCCAAACCAGGCTCAGGCCTTCCTCCAGCCGGTAGGGCAATTCCAGTGACTGACTGAATGTTTTTTTCTGAAACAATGCCTGAATTTTACCGGAAGATTTCAGCACAAAAGGATCGGTTCGCATCACTTCACTGAAATCCACTTCTCCCTTGCCCCACCATTTGAACATGGCTTCCTTGGCGCTCCATAAAACAGTCAGTTGGGCAATCAGCTCCTCTCCCTGCAAATGCGCAATGGAAGCCAGCTCTTCCGGGTGCAAAAATTTGTGTTTAATCCTTTCCACGCGCGGTGTAACCATTTCTGCATCAATTCCAACCCGATGCGTACTGCTAACAATGGCTGCTGCAAAGTTTCCGCTGTGGGAAATGGAAAAATGGTATTCCTCCTGTGGCAAAAAAGGTTTCCTGGTATCCGCAATTTCAATCAGCGAAACCGGAAAATCCGGAAACAAAAAAGGCAGCAGATAACGCCCTGCCAGGTGCTGCAATTGTTTGTGCGGATGGGCTACCGGCAGGTACAGGGGAACGCTTTTCAAAAAAAAAGCGGCGTCTTCCTCAATCTTCCAAACCGCCAAACGGGTTGTGTCGTTGATATTTTGTTGATAATAGAGCGGCACAAAAAGATTTAAGGGTTTATATATTGCAGCATCGGAAAGATATTTCAACTGTAAAAGTAAAGGAATGATTTTAAGTGATCTGCGCATACTGGAAGAAATGGAAAAAGGCACCATCAAAATTGAGCCTTACGACCGCGGAGACCTGGGCAGCAACAGTTACGATGTGCATCTTGGCAAATGGCTGGCTGTGTACAAAGACGCAGTACTGGATGCCAAAAAGCACAATACCATCGAATACTTCGAAATACCGGAAGACGGATTTGTATTACAACCGACCGGCTTTTACCTGGGTGTTACCCTGGAGTATACAGAAACACATGCACATGTACCGTTCCTGGAAGGCAAGTCCTCTACAGGTCGTCTGGGGATAGACATTCACGCTACTGCAGGAAAAGGAGACGTTGGTTTCTGTGGCAACTGGACGCTGGAAATATCCTGTAAACAACCGGTAAGGGTTTACACCGGCATGCCCATCGGACAATTGATTTATTTCCCTGTAGACGGAGAAATCGGCACCAAATACAACCAGAAAGTAAATGCCAAATACAGCGGACAACCCAACAAGCCGGTAGAGAGCATGATGTGGAAGAACCGGTTTTAGTTCAGCCGGTAAATGGCAGCCGTTAAAATGGTGGCAAAACTTACCCAGAAAATATAGGGCACCAGCAAAAGCGCTGCGGTACGGGACTGTTTCCAGAAAAACAGGATGGTCAGCAGGATGCATCCCCACATCAGTATGATTTCGACCAGGGCCGCACCAATCAGGTGGAAACGGAAGAAAATAAGTGACCAGCAAAAATTGAAGGCAAACTGAACGCCGAATATTATTAAGGCCCTGTTTCTTTCTGC
Organism: Sediminibacterium sp.; assembly: GCA_028687975.1. Lineage (GTDB taxonomy): Bacteria > Bacteroidota > Bacteroidia > Chitinophagales > Chitinophagaceae > Sediminibacterium. The sequence goes on along the minus strand of JAQTZD010000041.1, from coordinate 10,555 downwards.
CGAAGCGGGCAGTTTCCAGACCAGGAACAGGGCAATTCCCATCAGGGTATACAGCAATGTCCAGACCGGCCCAAATATGCTGTTGGGTGGATTAAAACTGGGTTTGTTCAGTGCCGCATACCAGGTAGGTATCTCGGCAATGGTTAACAATCCACCCAAGGAGCCTACCCCAATTGTTCCCAATACAGCTATCAGGAATTTGGCCTTATTGCCTAATTTAAATACTGCCATATTTTTTCTTGTAAGCGATCAACCAGCTGATCACCTCATCATAACTGTTGATACCTGCCAATTGTTTATTCCATTTCAGAAATTGATCGTACAGGTCGGAACTAACCGGGGCAACCTGATTCTGTCTTTGCAGAAAAAACTCGCGGATGGCTTTCCGGTCTTTTATTACAAGTGAGTCCAGGAGTTTCCGGTGACCCGCCAGCACCGACTCATAGTCTTTGTAACTGTTTTCCCTGGCATACAACAAAAACTCCTGCCCCTGTGCGTAACCCAGCAGGTCGAGGTACGCAGAATACCGGAAATAAGGATCCTGAGAAGCTGTAGCAGCCAGGTATCCTACAAAACTGGCTTCGCTTTCACTGGCATAGCCCAGTTGATGGGCAATTTCATGGCAGGTTATAAAGGGCAGCATGACCCTGGGTAAATCTGTTCTTACCTGTGCTTCCCCGGTTAATGGAGCATAGTATCCCGTAAATCCAACATAGTCGGCTATGGCATTGTATAAGCTTGGTTTCACCGATGGGTAATGGTATTGTAAAAAAGGAAAAGCAGGCGCCAGTAACCGGTAGTTTTCTTCCGCCTTACGGAATATTCCCTGGATATCCGGTTCCGGCAACAGCGTGTCTTTCAGTTCCCTTCTGCAGGCATTGGCCTGCCCGATCAGGTCGCGGGTAAGCTGGGTAATTTCTGTTTTGGAATAGGTTGTTCGGGAGGCAGACAGCTGATGAGCAATGCCCAGCCTGTTGTAATTCAAACCCCAAAACAGGTAAAACACCAGGTATGCAGTACAGGCAAAGCGGAACAGTTTTCCCAGCAATATATGGATACCGGCAGCAGAAAATCCATTTTTCCGAACGGAACGGAACCAGCCCATCAGCAAAACCAGTAACCAGCAGCCCAACATAAAATAGAACAGATCACCCACGCTGAAAGGCAGCCAGCCAAAGCAGAAACGAAGCAGGCCGGCAAAAAGTGGATAAAAACCACGGGCGTACCATTTTTCCACAAAATCGGGGAAATAACCGGCCAGATACACCAAAAAGGTCGCAAAAAAGAGTAATATCGTCTTTTTAAACCGTTTTTCATCTATGATCAGGGCCAATTGCATGGCCGTAAATCTAGCAAACTTAGTTTGCAGAAGGCACCTCAGGTGTATTTTTCGGTTTACTTTGGCAAATTGGGGTGTTTATTCTACCTTTGCAAACCCTTAAAATGTGGATATGAGTCAACGGCGCGAATTTGAAATCGCTTTTGTGGGTTTAAAGCCGGGAGTTCATGAGTATGAATACAGGGTGGATGATAAGTTCTTTGCGAAATACGGTGAACAGGATTTCAAAAACTGTGAAGCCAATATCAAGCTGCACCTCGATAAGAAGAACGGGTTCATGCAGTTAAAGTTCGATATTGACGGAACAGTGGAAGCCGCCTGTGACCGTTGTGGCAATAACCTCCCCTTGCAGCTCTGGGACGAGTTCAACATCATTGTTAAAATGGTGGAAGAACCCGAAACCATGAACGAACAGGAAGAAGACCCTGATATTTATTATATCAGCAGAGGAGAAAGCCACTTGCATCTGGAAGACTGGATTTATGAGTTTGTGAACCTCAGTATTCCCTTGCAGAAAATGTGCAAGCCGGAAGAAATGGGAGGCCCCAAATGCAATAAAGAAGTGTTGGAGAAATTAAGGAAGATGGAAGAAGATGCACAAAAAGACACCCCTACCGTATGGAAGGGACTGGAAAAATTTAAAGACCTGGAATAATTTTTTTTGATACTATAAATTTTGATCAATGCCGAATCCAAAACGCAGACATTCTCAGCAGAGAAGTGCTAAAAGAAGAACACACTATGTAGCCCAGGAAGTTACCCTGAGCAAAGACAGCGCTACAGGAGAAACCCATGTACGCCACCGTGCGCACGTGAGCGAGGGTAAATTGTTCTATAAGGGTAAACTGGTTGCCGAAAAAGCACCGTTGAAAGCGTAACCTTTAGTTCAATTTATATTAGTAGCTTGCTGAAATGAATATAGGATTAGACATGATGGGGGGAGATTTTGCACCGCTTGAGGCGGTGAAAGGGATTCAACTGTTCCTGTCTGATGCACCAGATTCAGTAAACATATACTGCATAGGTGATGAAGCTGTGGTAAAACCTCTGATGGAGGAGTACCGGGTTTCTTCACCTAATTTGCATTTTATACATGCATCTGAAGTAATAGGTTATCACGAGCATCCTACCAAGGCGCTTAAAGAGAAACAACAATCTTCCATATCCATTGGATTTCATCTGTTGGCTACGGGTAAGGTTGATGCATTCATCAGTGCAGGCAATACCGGAGCTATGCTTGTGGGAGCCATGTTCAGCATCAAACCCATTGAAGGGGTTAGCCGCCCAACAATTGCCACCATCATGCCCAAACTGAATGGAGGAACAGGCGTACTGCTCGATGTAGGTCTGAATGCAGATTGCAAACCGGAATTACTCAATCAGTTTGCTGTGCTGGGCTCCCTCTATGCCGAGCATATCCTGGGCATCAGCAATCCGGCCATCGGATTGGTGAATGTGGGCGAGGAAGAAGGCAAAGGCAACCTGCTGGCACAATCCACCTATACCCTGCTGAAGGAAAATCAGCAAATCCGGTTTATCGGCAACATTGAAGGAAGAGACTTCTTTACCGACAAGGCCGATGTAATGGTCTGCGATGGTTTTACCGGCAATATTGTGCTGAAAATGGCTGAGTCATTTTATGATATCGCCCAGCAAAGAGGGTTAGGCGAAGATGCCTACCTGCAGCGCTTCCACTACGAAAATTACGGCGGCACTCCGGTACTGGGTGTAGCCAAGCCGGTCATTATCGGGCATGGCATCAGTACGGCAAAAGCATTCAGCAACATGATCAAAGTGGCTGAAAAAATGATTTCCCGTAATCTCTGCACCAAAATCGCAGAGTCTTTCAGGCCATAACGCCAATCTTCATTAGAGATGATTCGAAAATTAGTATGTTTTCTGTTGAAAAATACAGGATGGACCATTGATGAGCATTTGCCTTCTGCCGTTAAAAAATGCATTGTAATTGCTGCGCCCCATACCAGTAATTGGGACTTGTATTATATGATGGCCGCATTCAGTGTATACCGTTTGAGAATCCGTTTCACCATCAAGCAGGAATGGATGCGTTTTCCATTCAGCCTCCTCCTGAAGCCTCTTGGAGGAATCGCCATCGACCGGTCTCCCAGAAAAGACGGCAACCGTCCCAGTTTTGTGGAAGCCATGGCCGAATTATTCAACAACAACCAGGAACTGATCATCGCCATTACCCCGGAAGGCACCCGAAGCCGGAACGACCAGTGGAAAACCGGATTCTATCATATTGCCCTTGCGGCCAATGTTCCAATCGTATTGGGTTACATAGATTATGGAAAAAAGCAGGCCGGACTGGGTAAAGTAATTTATCCTGTAACACTGGAGCAAACCCTGGAGGAGATGAACGCCTTTTACAGTACCATCACCCCAAAGTACCCCGAAAAATTTTCACCCCATCGTAGCCTGAAAGCGTAGGCGCATCAACCCAAAACAATACCTTTGTCCAAACAAGCGTTAGTTTTATATGTGGAAGAAAAATGTATTGGAAACCATCGGCAATACTCCGATGATTCAACTGAATAAGATTACCAGAGATTTACCGGGCACCATATTGGCCAAAGTGGATTATTTTAATCCGGGCAATTCCATCAAAGACCGCATGGCTTTGAAAATGGTGGAAGTAGCCGAGCAGGATGGCCGTTTAAAGCCAGGTGGAACCATCATTGAAGGTACCAGTGGCAATACCGGTATGGGTCTGGCGCTTGCAGCCTGTGTAAAGGGGTATAAATGTATTTTTGTAACCACCGACAAACAATCCAAAGAGAAGGCCGATATCTTAAAAGCAGTGGGCGCAGAAGTAATTGTATGCCCTACCAATGTACTGCCCGAAGATCCGCGCAGCTACTATAGCGTAGCCAAAAGATTGGGGAAGGAAATTCCCAATTCGGTGTACATGAACCAATACGACAACCTGGCTAACCGGCAGGCGCATTATGAAAGCACCGGTCCGGAAATATGGGAACAAACCGAAGGAAAGATTACCCATTTTGTGTGCACTGCAGGAACAGGTGGTACCATCACCGGAACAGCTATGTACCTCAAAGAGAAAAACCCCAACATCAAAGTATGGGCAATAGACGTGTATGGCTCTCTGCTGACCAACTATTATAAAACCGGTAAGGTAGATATGAGCTTTGTGCATCCTTATATCAGTGAGGGATTTGGCGAAGACTTTGTTCCGGAGAACTACGACATGAGCGTAATAGATCACTTTGAGCAGGTAACCGATAAGGACGGAGCAGTGATGGCACGCAGAATCGCCAAAGAAGAAGGTTTGTTTTGCGGATACAGTGCCGGAAGCTGTTTACAGGGATTGATGCAACTGAAAGACCAGCTGGATGAAAATAGCCTGGTGGTTTGTGTATTCCACGACCATGGCAGCCGGTATGTTGGAAAGATATACAACGATCAGTGGATGATGGAACGCGGATTCCTGGATGTGAAAAGCTTCAAAGACATTGTGAGCGGAAGGGCAGGAAAAAAACTCATCCATGTATCACCGGAGCAAACGGTATCGGAAGCTGTTGAGCTCATGAAAAAATATGATATTGAACATATACCAGTCATGAGCAATGACACGCAGGTGGGCAGCATCAGCGAAGTGGGTCTTTTCCTAAAAGTATTCCACAACGCAGATATCAAAAATGCCAGTGTACAGAGTGTAATGGAAGCGCCATTTCCGGTAGTGGATTTCAGTACACCAGTAGAAAAAATCGGAACCCTGATTACCAAGGAAAACGGTGCGGTTCTCGCCAAAGACGAAAAAGGCGATTACCATATCGTAACCAAATACGACGTTATTCAAAGCCTGGCAAAATAAATGGCAGGCGCAAGCATTATTTCACTGGTCCCAAGTATTACAGAATTACTGTACGACTTGGGACTTTCTGCTGAAGTAACCGGCATTACCAAATTTTGCATTCATCCGGATGAATGGTTCAGAACCAAAACCCGCATTGGAGGAACCAAAAATGTGGATATTGAAAAAGTAAAAGCCTTGCAGCCAACGCTGATCATTGCCAATAAAGAAGAAAATGTAAAAGCGCAGGTGGATTCGCTACAGGAAATTGCACCGGTAGAGGTCACAGATATTTCCAACCTGGAAGAGGCCCTGACCATGATTGAAACAATCGGGAAACTGGTTCACCGGCAGGAACAGGCCACATCAATGGTACGTACGATCCGGCAATCCTTCCATGAACTGGAACAGTTCCGTGCCAAAGTATCTTACCCAACCACCAGGGCCTGTTACCTGATCTGGAAGCAACCCTATATGACAGTTGGATCCGATACCATGATACACGATCTGTTGCAACGGTGCGGATGGATCAATGTATTCGGGGATCGAAAAAGATATCCCGAAATAGATGTTGAACAAATCAGACAGACAGATTGTGAACTGCTTTTGTTGTCTTCGGAGCCCTACCCATTTCAACAGAAACATTTCGATGAACTGCAACAGGAACTGCCAGACACAAAAATTCTGCTGGCAGACGGGGAAATGTTCAGCTGGTATGGCAGCAGGCTGCAGCATGCTCCGGCTTACTTCAGCAAGTTGATTACGGAAACCTATCATTAGTATTTATACTTATGCGACCTGCAACCGGCTCAAAAGCTAACGGATATTAGCGCTATTTTTCCTACCTTGAGCCGGCAAAAGCAATCATCTTTTAACGAGAAAAATATCAACATGAAGAAGTACAGCTCAGGCGTTTTGTTTGGCAAAGAACTGGAAGCATTGTATAACGATGCAAAGGAAAATCAGTTTGCTCTGCCCGCCGTTAACACCATTGGCACCAATACCATCAATGCCACTTTGGAAACTGCCGCAAAAGTAAACTCTCCGGTAATCATACAATTTTCGAACGGAGGTGCGCAGTTCATTGCAGGTAAAGGAATGCCAAACGATGCATTGCAGGGAAATATTTCCGGCGGTGTATCCGGAGCTTTACACATTCACAATGTGGCCAAATATTATGGAGTACCTGTAGTATTGCATACCGACCATGCCGCCAAAAAATGGTTGCCATGGATAAGCGGACTGATTGATGCCGGCGAGCAATTCTACAAAGAAAAAGGACAACCGCTGTTCAGCTCACATATGCTGGATCTGTCTGAAGAACCACTGGAAGAAAATATCCAGACCTCTGTTGAATTTTTTAAGCGCATGGCTCCATTGGGCATGAGTATCGAAATTGAACTGGGTGTTACAGGTGGTGAAGAAGACGGTGTAGACAACAGTGGCGTTGAAAACGACAAACTGTACACCCAGCCACAGCACGTTGCCTATTCTTACACCGAACTGAGCAAAGTGAGCAATATGTTCACTGTTGCCGCAGCATTTGGAAATGTACATGGCGTATACAGCCCGGGCAATGTGGAACTTCGTCCGGAAATTCTGAAAAACAGCCAGGACTATATTGAGAAGGAACTGAAAACCGGCAGCAAGCCCGTTTACTTTGTATTCCACGGAGGAAGCGGTTCTCCGCAGCACCAGATCCGGGAAGCCATCAGTTACGGTGCCATCAAAATGAATATTGATACCGATTTACAGTGGGCATTCTGGGAAGGTATTCAGCAGTTTTACAAAAAGAATGAAGCCTATCTTCAGGCCCAACTGGGTAATCCGGAAGGCGCTGATAAGCCCAATAAAAAATTCTACGATCCCCGTGTGTGGTTGAGAAAAGGAGAAGAAAGCTTTGCCAAGAGACTGGAAGTAGCTTTTGAAGACCTGAACTGTATCAACAGAAACGCATAAACAACACTAATTACATAGTCGATAACAAAGGAATACCTTTCCCTGTTGTCGGCTATGTTTTTTTATGCAACCAAAGGCTCATAATATGATGATTACCAGCAACTTGCAAATCAATTGCATCAGATAAGAGCCTGTTTTAGAATATTAATTATCTTTCCGCCCCAATTAGTTGTCGATATGAAAAAAGAAATTGAAGAGGATATTGAGTCTAACTTAACCGGCAGCGCGGAACCTCAGCATACAGAGGTGAGCAAATCCCGTTGGTTTACCCGGAAGCGAAAAGGAATTTTGACTTCTACTGCAGATAAAAAAGAAACCCCTGAAGGTTTATGGAATAAATGTCCGGAATGCAGTTTTATATGCACTACCACAGAGCTGAAAGAAAATCTATTCCTCTGTCCTAAATGCAATCACCACCACCGCATTGGCAGTGAAGAGTATTACGATATCATTTTTGATAATAAGGAATACAAAGAGTTGTTCGATAACATCATCAGTAAAGACGCACTCGGCTTTACCGATCTGAAACCCTATCAGCAACGCCTGGACGATATTCATGCCAAGACCAATCTGAAAGATTCCATGCGGGTTGCCGTAGGAAAAGTGAATGGGGAAGAAATGGTTATAGCCTGTATGGATTTTGAATTCATCGGTGGATCACTCGGTAGTGTAATGGGAGAAAAATTCAGCCGTGCAGTAGACTTCTGTATCAAGCACAGACTCCCCTACCTGGTAATCAGCAAGAGTGGTGGAGCCCGGATGATGGAAAGTGCATTCAGCCTGATGCAATTGGCCAAAACCAGCGGTAAACTTTCACAACTGAGCGATGCACAACTTCCTTATATCTCTTTATTAACCGACCCTACTTTTGGTGGCATCTCTGCCAGCTTTGGTATGCTGGGCGATTTAAATATTGCTGAACCTGGCGCCCTGATTGGCTTTGCCGGTCCGCGCGTAATTAAGGAAACCATCAAAAAGGATCTTCCTCCCGGCTTCCAGCGAAGCGAGTTTTTGCTGGAACATGGCTTTCTGGATTTCATTATTGACCGTAAAGATTTGAAAGACAAACTGTCTCAGCTGGTACAACTGTTTAAAAATTGAGTATCAACAACCGATCGGCTTATTTTAATTACTACATAGACGACAAATATGTAGCGGGTATTGTATTGCTTGGTACCGAGGTGAAATCGATCCGGGATGGCAAGGTCAGTTTCAATGATGCATTCTGTTTTTTAGACAAAGGTGAATTATGGATCAGGGGCCTGTATATTGCTGAATACTCCCATGGAACAGTAAACAACCATATTGCAGTACATGACCGAAAGTTGTTGCTCCAAAAAAGAGAAATTAAAAAGCTCACCCTTAAACTGAGAGACAAGGGAATTACCATTGTTCCGCTGAAAATATTCTTCAACGAAAAAAGACTGGTAAAAGTAGAAATAGGTCTGGCCAGAGGTAAAAAACTCCACGACAAACGCGAAACCATCAAGAACAGGGATGTTGCCAGGGAATTGAAGAACCACCTGGGATAACCCGTAGAACCAAAAAGATTACACCGCGGGTTCCTGCTGACTCAGGCAATGGAAACTTCCCAATCCCCAGATGATATCTGTTGAATCTATCCCAACCACTTCCCTTTTCGGAAAACAGGAAGAAATGATTTGCAGGGCCTGATCGTCTTTATTGCATCGGAATGTAGGCACCATTACATGCTGATTGGAAATATAAAAGTTGGCGTAAGAAGCGGGCAGGCGCTGATCTTCGTAGATCACAGCATCAGGCATTGGCAGTTCCGCTATATTCAACTGCTTACCGTTGAGTAAGCGCATTTCCTTTAACTGTTTCAGATTGGTTTGCAACAACTCGTAGTTCTCATCATTGCGATCGGATTCTACCACGGTAACAACTGTATCTGCATTCACAAAGCGAACCGTGTCATCTATATGCCCGTCGGTATCATCTCCCACGATTCCGTCAGCAACCCAGAGAATCTGTTCCACGCCGTAATAATTGCGCAGGTAGGTTTCAATCTGATCCTGGTTTAAATGAGGATTTCTGTTTTCATTCAACAAACAACAGGCAGAAGTAAGCAAAGTACCGGCACCATTGAATTCTACTGAACCTCCTTCCATCACAATCCCCGGATGATACACTGGTATATTGAAATGCTTTCCGATCAGTGTTGGTATTACATCGTCGAGATCATAGGGCGGATATTTATTGCCCCATGCATTGTAATTCCAGTCTACAATCACTTTAGAAATTGCAGCCTGCGGATTAACCAGAAAGGCAGGGCCATGATCCCGGCACCAGGCATCGTTGGTCGGATGCAGAAAGAATTCGACCTGTTCCATAGATACCCCCGCCTGTTCCAGGTGCAATGTGGCAAAAGCCTGCATGGCACTGTTGGCAACATTGATGCGCACTTTTTCGCTCAGAGAAAGATACTTTACAAACTGGCTGTAGTTGGGATAGATGGAATCGATCTTTCCGGGCCAGCTAGCTTCCTTGTGCGGCCAGCTTAACCAGGTAGCAATATGCGGAGCAAATTCAGCAGGGAAACGGTATCCCAGCGATGCAGGTGTAATCATCTCGTTGGTCATGGAGCTAACTAGTCTTCGTCAATGAATCTTTTGGTAATGGGCTGGTAGGAATCTATTCTTCTGTCTCTCAGGAAAGGCCAGTGTGTGCGATACTGATCTGTTTTGGCCAGATCCACTTCTACCACGGCAACTTCTTCCGATTCATGAGACCCTTTGTACAAGAGTGATCCAAAAGGATTGGCCACAAATGAACCACCCCAGAATTTCATGAGGCCATTCTGTTCCAACCCTACCCTGTTCACACTTACCACATGTACACCATTGGCCACCGCATGACTGCGCTGAATGGTTTGCCATGCATTGTACTGCTCTGTATTAGTAGCTTCATCCTGAGAAGTAGCCCAACCGATTGCCGTAGGGTAAAACAGAATCTCTGCACCCATCAGTGCAGTAATACGGGATGCTTCAGGATACCACTGGTCCCAGCAAATGAGTACACCCAGTGTGGCAAATTTGGTTTTGAATATTTTATATCCGAGGTCGCCCGGAGTGAAATAAAATTTCTCGTAATAAGCAGGATCATCTGGAATATGCATTTTACGGTACTTACCCAGGTAAGCTCCGTCGGCATCCAGTACTGCGGTGGTATTGTGGTACAGGCCCTGGGCTCTTTTCTCGAACAGTGAAGCAATGATCACCACATTCAGTTCAGCAGCAACCTTGCCAAGGATATCCGTAGATGCACCTGGTATGGTTTCTGCCAGTTTGAAATTTTCATAATCTTCCACATCGCAGAAATAGAGAGAAGTAAACAGTTCCTGCAGGCAAATGATCTGAGCCCCTTTGGCAGCGGCTTCGCGAATCCCTTTGATCGCTTTG
>JAQTZD010000040.1 GCA_028687975.1 Sediminibacterium sp. | reverse complement strand
CATCTGTTGTACCAACACAGAGATGAGGAAGAGGCAAACCTGTTTATAGAAACCCTGATCCGTTATCTGAAACCAGAAAAGGGAAGTCTGATGCTGGATGTGGCCTGTGGAAAGGGAAGGCACAGCATTGCCCTGGCCGAAATGGGCTTTGATGTAACCGGGATCGACCTGTCCGGCGCTTCCATTTCCGAAGCCAGGTTGCAGGAAACGGAGCACCTGCATTTTTACCAGCACGACATGCGCCATCCTTTCTGGATCAACTATTTCCAGTACGCGTTTAATTTTTTCACCAGTTTCGGCTATTTCCGGACCAGGAGAGAACACGATAATACCATCCGTACCATTGCACAGAGCCTGCGTAAAGGCGGGTTGTTTGTGATCGATTACCTGAATGTGCACCATGCAGAGCAGCAGGAGGAGCGATCCTTTACCACTACCATCAATGAGGTAACTTTTCATATTACCAAATGGCAGGATGAGGAACATTTTTTTAAACAGATCCAGATTACAGATAAAGACCACCAGGCGCCCAGACATCTTTATACAGAACGGGTAGCCAAATTTTCCCTGGGCGACTTCAACGACATGCTAGCTTACCAGGGTATGCAGATAGAAGAAGTGTTCGGCGATTACCATCTGGGCCATTACGATATTAAAACTTCTCCCAGACTGATCATACTGGCAAGGAAGCGCTAAATGCGGTTCAGGTGCATATCAGGTGATATCCAGGCTGTATGCCGGTGCGTTATCCCATTCTGAAACCCAGATGGTGTGTGAGTGTTTCGGGCAGTTTCGGAAGTTTTCTTCTTTCGATCAGGTAAGTGGAAAGTCCGGAAAGGTCTCTGTAAACATAATGTTTGTTCAATGCACCTTCGAGGTAACCGGCACCTGATGTATTGCCGGTTCCAACACGCATTCCGATCATTCTTCTGACCATGATCAGGTGCTTGTGCCTCCAGTTGCTCATCAGGTGGTCTATTTCGATTAGGGAGTCGAGCAACTGATAAGAGGTTTGAAAAACCGGAAAATCCCTGTACAACATGATGAACAGGGCAGCGCGCATGGCAGCGGTACTGAAGCTTCCTTTTAAAGCAGCAAGTAGTTCGGAGTTTGCCTGTTCCGGATTTTTTTCGAAGAAAACATAATCAAAATCGGCCAGCTTACTTTTTTCCCGCTCGGTTAACCCGCTTTCGTAAATAGCTCTGTAAGCCTTCCAGAAAGGATGTTCCTGCCAGTCGGAACTGGCTGTATTGTTCCAGTAAGCAGCGTCGAAAAATGGCATCCGTTCCAGCCAGTTATTCACCAGTTGTAAAAGATTTTTTCCGTTCTCGGTGGTATTGATCGTTTGAAAATCGGGTTGTGTAAACCCTCCTTCATTGGTTCTTTTATAATAATCTTTCTGGTGCCGGTTGTTCATCTGAAGGCCAAGCTTGGCTTCTATCAGGCGGAATTGCATACTCTGAAAGCCGGAAGAGGGTGTCAGCAGGTTGCGGAAAGCCAGAAAATCCATGGGAGTCATGGTATCGAGGATGTTCACCTGCTGGTTCAGTAGTTCCAGAATTTTAATGATTCTCCTGAACCTGTGACGTACCAGGTTCAGGTCTTCTGAATTGTCGTTGATGGTTTCTTTCTGAAATACACCCATGGCATAGTCCAGTTCAAATAGAATCTGTTTGAACCAAAGCTCGTAAGCCTGATGGATCACAATGAACAGCATTTCGTCGTGTGCGGGTTCGTTGCCCTCCTCAAAACTTACGGGATGCTGACTGTGAAGGATTTTATCCAAATGCAGGTAACTGCCATAGTACATAGCTGTATCGTTCATACGCAATCGTTGAGGAACAAATATAAGGGGAAGCTGAGTGAAAGTTGAGTGAAAGCCGATTGGCTTATTTTGATTAAATTGTAGGAAACTAATTTAATCAATTCATTATGAAGCTGTTTTTTATAAAAACTTTTCTAATCATTTTTTGTGGGGCGGTATTGTATCAGGCTGAAGCACAACCTGCGAAGCAAGCTATTGCTGCTGCACATCCCGGCTGGTCTTTGCAATCCAATATTTATGAAGTAAATATCCGTCAGTATACCAGGGAAGGTACATTCAATGCTTTCGCCGCACACATCGACCGCCTGAAAGAAATGGGCGTTCATACGTTGTGGTTCATGCCCATCAATCCCATCAGCAAAGTGGATCGTAAGGGCACGTTGGGCAGCTATTATGCGGTGTCCGATTATACTGCTGTGAACCCGGAGTTTGGTACCCTGCAGGATTTTCAGCAGCTGGTAAAACGCATTCACCAAAAGGGGATGAAAGTGTTGATAGACTGGGTGCCCAACCATACCGGCGCAGATCATCGCTGGTTAACCGAACAACCTGTTTTTTTTGTAAAAGACAGCAGTGGAAAAGCGGCCATGGCCAAAGACTGGTCGGATACGCGTCAGTTGGATTTTGCCAATCCGGTGATGCGCGACAGTATGATTGCTGCCATGAAATACTGGATAAGGCAGGCAGACATCGATGGCTTTCGTTGTGATGTAGCCTGGAATGTTCCGGGAGACTTCTGGAAGGATTGTATTGCGCAATTGAGAAAAGAGAAACCGGTATTTATGCTGGCCGAAGGTGAAGATGGCTATCTCCCCGAAAACGGTTTTGATGCAGTATATCCCTGGAAGGCTTTTCATGTACTGGTGGATATTGCAGCAGGCAAAAAAAATGCATTGGCGCTGGATACGGTTCAGCGGCTGATGGATTCCATATATCCGGCCAATACCATGCTCTTGCATTTTACCAGCAATCACGACGAAAACAGCTGGAACAAGGCCGATTATGCTACCATGCCGGGTGCCTCTCATCAGCCCTTTGCTGTATTAACACAAACCCTCCCCGGCAGTATACCATTGGTGTACAGCGGACAGGAAGAACCAGTGTTAAGACCCATTGCTTTTTTTGAAAAAGATCCGATTGAATTTGGTCAATACAAACGTGCCCCACTGTATAAAAAACTGTTGCATTTGCGTACAGGCAATCAGGCACTGGCAGCTCATGTGCCGATGCAAAAAATCCATACGGACAATGATGAAGCGGTATATGCTTTCTATCGAAAGTCGGGCAACCAGTTTGTATATGTGGTGGTGAACCTGACTGGTCAACAACAGGTATACCATATTGATCCTGCCAGTCTGCGCAACCTGTCCGGCCGGACGGCCCAGGAACTCTTTTCCGGAAAAAAATATGCATCTGTGCCTTCGGGTAAGGGTATATTAAAGCCCTGGGAGAGCAGGGTCTATTTTTAATTCGTTAGTTTTGCACCATGACCCGCCAGGAACTTGTTAGCCATATTCAACAGAAACAGTCTTACCTCTGCGTAGGATTGGATACCGATATTGCCAAACTGCCCAAACACCTTCAGGGCAGGTCGGATGGAGTGGTTGCCTTCAATAAGGCCATCATCGATGCCACCAGCGCTTATTGTGTAAGTTATAAAATCAATACTGCATTCTACGAATCGCAGGGAATCAAGGGCTGGGAAGCCATGCAGGAAACCCTGGCATATATTCCCGATACCCATTTTACCATTGCGGATGCAAAAAGAGGCGATATCGGAAATACTTCTGCACAGTATGCCAAAACCTTTTTTGAAGTGCTGCCATTCGATGCCATTACTGTGGCTCCTTATATGGGAGAAGACAGTGTAAGGCCTTTTCTGGAGTATGAAAACAAATGGACCATTGTACTGGGATTAACTTCCAATACAGGCAGCAACGACTTTCAGCAACTGCTCTTATCCAGGTACGACGAAACTATGTCGATGGTACCCCATATTACCCAGGGGACCCTGGAGAAATGTTTGTATGAACATGTACTGGAAACGGTTTCCGGATGGGGAACACCAGACAATTTAATGTTTGTGGTAGGCGCCACCCGCGAAGAAGAAATGGAGAATATCCGCAGAATTGTTCCGGAACACTTTTTGCTGGTACCAGGTGTGGGTGCGCAGGGCGGCAATCTGGAAGATATTTCCCGACTAGGGCTGAACAGTGATGCAGGACTGCTGGTCAATGCCAGCCGGGCCATCATTTTTGCAGGCGGTGAAGAGGATTTTGCAGAAAAAGCGGCAATGGCTGCTTCTGCTTACCGCGACGAAATGAAGCAATATTTAAAATGACAACAATGAAAAATATAAAATTATCCATCCTGTCGCTTGCAGTAGTTGCAGGAACGATGGCCAGCAGTTGTGAAACAGTTAAGAATACCAGTAACAAAAACAAGGGCATTGCTATTGGAGCTGCTGGCGGTGCGGTGATCGGTGGTATCATCGGCAACAATGTGGGTAACAAGAATAATTCCGCACTGGGTGCCATACTTGGTGCTGCGGTAGGCGGTGTAGCGGGAGGTATCATCGGTAACAAAATGGATAAGCAGGCCGCGGCAATTCAAAAAGAAGTGCCGGGGGCAACTGTAACCAGGGAAGGAGAAGGCATCAATGTAACATTTGATGAAAATAATCCCGATGGATCCAAGGCAGGACTCTATTTTGAAACAGGGAAATACAATATCAACGCCAACGCTCAACTTACCCTGAACAAGTTTCAGAAAATTTTTGCTGAATATCCCGATACCGATATTTTGATCGAAGGGCATACCGATGATGTTGGTTCAGATGCATCCAATCTCTTATTGTCTGAACGCAGAGCCAATGCAGTAGGCAATGCGTTAAAAGCAGCAGGTGTTGCTCCGGCGAGGATTACCACTAAATGGTATGGTGAGTCTCAACCCAAAGTAGACAATATCAGCGCAGAGAACCGGGCACTGAACAGAAGGGTTCAGATTGTGATCACTGCCAATGAAAAAATGAAGGCGGAGGCTAAAAAGGAAGCACAGAAGGGCTAGGGTTTTAAAGCTGTGCCATCATCATTTCAGCAATTCTTTCTGCCCAGATTGCATGGATCATTCCAGAGTAATGCAATAAATCCGGGCTCATGGCCTGTAGGTTGTTTTTGTAGGTTCTGGTTTCGTCTGTGATGTTTACAAAATGCACTTTGTTTTTCTTTGCCTCATTGGCGCAGCATTTATTAAACGCATCAATTTCTTCGCTGATTGCAGCTGTGTCTCTGTCTTTGGCAAAAGGCGTGCATCCCCAGTCCGGTATCGACAATAAGATAACCCGCTCGGGACGCATGCCGCTGAAATGAAGGGCTTTGTGCAGCAGGAATTCCAGATCAGTTCTGAAATCTTTTTGTGTCAGCCCCCTGTATTGGTTGCTCACGCCAATCAGCAAAGACACAAAATCGTACTGCTCATTTAGTTCGGTGTGCAGCAAATGTTCTGCCAGTTCAAAACTTGTCCATCCTGTTTTGGCAACTATTTCCGGTGCATGAAAATGCAGCTTCTGCTTTCGTAGCAGTTGTATTGTTTGATATGGGAAACTTTCATGCAGCGGAACCGATTCTCCAATGGTATACGAATCTCCCAATGCCAGATAACTGTTGTGATGCACCATGGCTAAAAATTATTTTTGAGTAATTCATAAAAGCGATACACATCTTCAAAACTACAGTAGAGTGGTGCAGGAGCAACCCTGATCACTCCGGGTTCTCTGTAATCTACAATAATTCCGCTGTCCATCATCTTATTGTGTATGGCTTTACCCTGACTGGTAAAAAACAGCGATAACTGCGCACCTCGCTGTTCCGGATCTTCCGGGGTAATGATCTCAAAAGAAATATTGGTGAGTTGCTTCAACAAAAATTCCAGATAGGCCGTTAGCGCTACACTTTTTTCTCTGATGGCAGTGATGCCTGCCTGATCAAAAAGTTCCAGAGAGGCTTTGAGGGCAACTGTATTAAAAACCTGCGCTGTGCTGAGGTTCCAGCCGCTGGCATTTGCTTTGGGAATAAATCCTTTTTCCATTTTGAACCGTTCCTTTTCTTCGTTCCCCCACCAGCCGCCTAAACGGGGTGTTTCCGGGTTTTCGGCATGTTTTGCATGAACAAATACTCCGCCAACAGCACCAGGGCCTGCATTCAGGTATTTGTAACTGCACCAAACGGCAAAGTCTACGTTCCAGCAGTTCAGCCGTAATGGAATATTTCCGATTACATGGGCCAGGTCAAATCCGGCAAAAGCACCTGCTTCATGTGCTTTTTGGGTGATGGCCGCCAGGTCAAAAAACTGCCCGGTATAATAATTGATCCCGCCGAACAATACCAGTGCAAGTTCATTCCGGTGCTGATCAATCGTGTTCAGAATATCTTCGGTGTGCAGGGTTTTTTCTCCCGTCCGGGGAGTTACTTCTACAATTACATCCTCCGGTTTGCGTCCGAAATGGCGGGCCATGGTTTCAATGGCATATTGATCGGAGGGGAAAGCTCCTGCTTCCATGATGATTTTATACCGGCTTTCGGTAGGACGGTAAAAACTCAGCAGCATCAGGTGCAGGTTAACAGTCAATCCATTCATGACCGTTACTTCTTCCGGACTTGCACCAACCAGGCTGGCCAGTGAGGAACCCACATAATCCTGGTAAAACAACCAGGGATTGGTTCCGCCAAAATAACCACCCACTGCTTTTTCGCGCCAGGTGTCCAACTCTGTCTGGATGGCTTTTTCTACGTGAATGGGTTGTAGCCCCAGCGAATTTCCACAAAAATAGATGGCATTGCCACCCTTGTGCTGCGGAAAATAAAACCATTCTTTAAAATTTTTCAGCGGGTCCGCTGAGTCGGCATTACGGGCATAATCAATTCCAGTCTCAAATTTCAATGACATACAATCGAATAATAGGTTAAAGATTCAGAAAAGTTGGTTATCATTTTTCCGGGATGCGGGGCAAGCCTGGCAGAAAGCTTCCTTGAGGAGCAGTGTACCAGGCTTGAATAATGTAGTTTAACCTCCCGGCTTTGATGGCGGGATCTGTGGCTAGCAGTGCTTCTACCTCTTTTTGATCTTTACAATCAAAAATGAAAATGCCCTGCCAATCACCATTGCCCGCAAAAGGACCCGCCACTTTCAGTTTGCCGGCATTGTACATCACACTCATATTAGATAAATGCCCTTTCATAATGGCCGCAGTCGTGGCTGAATCCTGGCTTCGGTTCGGCCCTTTTGTAAGCAACACAAAATAATACTGGCGAATGTTCATTTCCTCAGATGGCTGTTTGGAATAAGGCTTGGCAGCTTTTTGCGCTACACCGGATAAGACGGGCATAAAGAATACTAACAGGATAAATACAGCACGCATATCAAATTTTTATACAATGTAAGGATATCCCCCCTTATATACAAGCCCTTCAACCATGCGTAAGATTATTTGATAAAAGGGTGGGTAGTGATTGGGTTATCGAGTATTTTCAACCTTCCAAAACCACTTCTATGAGATTGATCCTCTTTTTATTTATTCTGTTGCTCAGCAATGCGACGCATGCCCAGCAAACCCCGGTTGTCAGGGCCAATTATGCACTGGCAGCCCGTTTTTCTCCCAAGAAACTGGAGAAAATGATTTTTAGCCTGAATGTAGATCCGCACTGGCTCAAGAAATCGGATCGCTTCTGGTATATGTATGAAACCACCGAAGGGAAAAAATGGTATATAGCCGATGCACAGAAAGGAGAAAAGAAACTGCTGTTTAATCATGCGGAGCTGGCTGCCAAACTCACCCGCATCACCGATGATCCGATGGCTGCCCAGCACCTCAAAATAGACAGTATGCGTTTTGTGAAAGATGAAAACTGGATACAGTTCGAGGTAAAGAGCAGCAAGGAAACAGAGAAAAAAGACAGTACAGCCAAAAAAGGTGCAGCGCCTGTTAAAGAGAAAAAAGTATTTTATTTTGAATACAATATCCTCAGCGGAGAGCTGATTGAGCTGACCGATTTTAAAAAGCCCAGGCGCAAACCATCCTGGGCCAATATTTCTCCTGATGGCAACATCATTCTGTTTGGCAGAAACAACAATCTCTACCAGATGGACCGGGCCAATTATGAAAAAGCCCTGAAAAATGAAGACGATAGCTCCATAGTAGAAACTGCCCTTACCACGGATGGTGTGGAATACTACAGTTACCACAGTGATGGATTTGGTGAAACCAATGTGGATAAGGAGAAGAATAAAAAGAAGCGCAAGTCCGTATTCCTGCTCTGGTCGCCCGATTCAAAATACTTTGTACTGAATCGCAGCGACAACCGGAAAGTGAAAGATCTCTGGGTAATCAACAGTATTGCAGATCCGCGCCCCACCCTGGAAACCTATAAATACCAGATGCCCGGAGATAAGGAAGCTCCCGTTGAACATATCCTGTTATTTGATGCCACCGCTAAAACCAGCCGTGAAATTGCAGCAGGTGTGTTCAAAGACCAAGATGTGAATATTTTCAGCGCTCCACAGAAAACCAGCAGCAGGGATGATGATTTTCGTCCGCTGATCTGGTTGGGTACCGCCGACCGGTTCTATTTCAGCAGAACCAGCCGCGATCTCAAGCGCATCGATATAGCAATTGTGGATGTTAAAACAGCAGCAGTAAAAACGCTGATCGAAGAACGGCTGAATACCTATGTGGAAATACGCAGGCCCGGGTTGGTGAATGGAGGTAAGGAATTGATTCAGTGGAGCGAAGACGACGGATGGGGACATTTTTATCTGTACGATGAAAACGGCAAGCTTAAAAACCAGATTACTTCCGGCCCCTGGCATTGTGAAGACATTCTGGGCATCGATGAAAAAAACAGGGTATTGTATTTCTCGGCAAATGGCAGAGAAAGCAACGAAGATCCATACTACCTGCATGCCTATCGCATCAACCTCGATGGAACAGGCCTGAAACTCCTGAATCCCGGCGATTTTGATCATGCAGCATCCATCGACGATAACAACCGGTATATCGTCAACAATTTCTCCCGGGTGAACACCGTGCCTAAGTCGGTATTGCTGGGTGCAGACGGCAGAAAGATCATGGATCTGGAAACGGCCGACCTCAGCAGCCTGATGGCAGCTGGTTATCAGTTTCCGCAACCGTTTAAAGCAAAGGCCGACGATGGCATCACCGATATTTACGGTGTAATGTATAAACCATTCGATTTCGACAGTACCCGGAAATATCCGATTGTGGAATATGTATATCCGGGTCCGCAAACAGAGGCGGTGAATAAATCTTTCAGCAAAGGCATGGATCGCACCGATCGTCTGGCACAACTGGGTATGGTCGTGATTACCCTGGGCAACAGGGGAGGGCATCCTGCCAGAAGCAAGTGGTATCACAACTACGGATACGGCAACCTTCGCGATTATGGTTTGGCAGATAAAAAAGCTGTTGCAGAACAACTGGCCGATAAATATCGTTTCCTCGATATTAATCGGGTGGGCATCCACGGCCATTCAGGCGGTGGCTTTATGAGCACTGCTGCCATGCTGGTATATCCGGATTTCTTTAAAGTGGCAGTATCTTCTGCTGGCAACCATGATAACTCGGTATACAACCGTTGGTGGAGCGAGAAGCACCATGGTGTAAAAGAAATCATCAGCGAAAAAAATGATACCAGTTTTGTATACAACATCGATAAGAATCCCGAGCTGGCCAGGAATCTGAAAGGCCGGTTGTTATTGTCTCACGGAGAAATCGACAACAATGTGCATCCGGCCAATACCATGAGGGTGGTCAACGCGCTGATCAAAGCCAATAAACGATTCGACATGATCCTGTTGCCAACGCAGCGTCATGGTTTTGGCGATATGACCGAATATTTCTTCTGGAAAATGAGTGATTATTTTTCCCGTCACCTCATTGGCGACAACACCGAGCGTCCGGTAGATATGGAAGAAATGAACCGGGAAATTGAAAAGAAGAAGTAAATAAATTGATAATATATAAATCCCTGTTCACAGATTGAACAGGGATTTTCTTTTTTTACTCTTTTGGATACAAAAAACTTCCACAAAACACCTGCCGTAAGCTACATACCCGTAATTTTGCGGCCAAGATTTTAAACCTAAAACAACGAGTAATGGCTGCCAGAACAGATCTATTTCAATCTCCAGATTATTTGCTGATCGATGAATTGCTGACCGAAGAGCACCGGCTCATCCGTGAGTCTGTCAGGAACTACGTGAAGAAAGAAATTTCTCCGATCATTGAAGATTATGCACAGCGTGCGGAATTTCCTCAGCATATCGTGAAGCAATTGGGCGACCTGGGTTGTTTTGGCCCTACCGTTCCCGAACAATATGGCGGCGGTGGACTGGATTACATCAGTTATGGTTTGATGATGCAGGAGCTGGAGCGGGGCGACAGTGGCGTAAGAAGTACGGCAAGTGTGCAGGGAAGCCTGGTAATGTATCCGATTTATGCATATGGAAGTGAGGAACAAAGAAACAAATATCTCCCCAAACTGGCTTCCGGCGAATGGCTGGGATGCTTTGGTTTAACAGAGCCCGATCATGGATCCAATCCTGCAGGTATGATCACCAACATCAAAGATGCCGGTGATGGCAAGCATGTGATCCTGAATGGAGCAAAAATGTGGATCAGTAACGCGCCATTTGCACAGGTGGCAGTTGTATGGGCTAAAAATGAAGATGGTAGAATTCAGGGAATGATTCTCGAAAGAGGCATGGAAGGATTTACCACACCAACCACACACGGAAAATGGAGCCTTCGTGCAAGCGCTACCGGAGAGCTGGTGTTCGACAATGTAAAAGTTCCAAAAGAAAATATTTTGCCCAATGTGATTGGCTTAAAAGGACCATTGGGTTGTTTGTCAAAAGCCCGTTATGGAATTGCCTGGGGTGCGCTGGGTGCTGCAATGGATTGCTACGATACCGCACTGCGTTACAGCAAGGAGCGTATTCAGTTTGATCGCCCGATCGGAGGGTTCCAGTTGCAGCAAAAGAAACTGGCCGAAATGATTACCGAAATTACCAAGGCACAGTTGCTGGTATGGCGGGTGGGTGTACTGATGAACGAAGGCAGGGCTACCCCGGCTCAGATCAGCATGGCCAAGCGCAACAGTTGCGAAATAGCCACCAATATTGCCCGTGATGCACGTCAGATGCTGGGTGGTATGGGTATTACCGGAGAATACAGCATCATGCGTCATATGATGAACCTGGAGAGTGTAATCACTTACGAGGGAACACATGATGTACACCTGCTGATTACCGGTATGGATGTTACCGGATTGAATGCATTTAAATAATATGTTGTGAAAATCTTCCTGATAGGCATGATGGGTTCGGGCAAATCATACTGGAAACAGTTGCTGGCCAAACAATGCAAAACCGGGGGATATGATCTCGACTTTGTTATTGAAGCCCAGGAAGAACGAACTATCCCGGAAATATTTCAGGAAGAAGGAGAAGCTTATTTCAGAAAAGCAGAGGCAAAATTGCTTCGCTGGTTCGGAGAAAAAAAAGCATTTGTGCTGGCAACCGGTGGAGGCACTCCCTGTTTTCATGAGAACATGAAATGGATGAACGAACAGGGTATTACCATTTGGATAGATGAGCCGGTAGAAGTATTGGCAGAAAGACTGATCAACGAAAAAGCACACAGGCCCTTGCTGGCCAACCTGGATGATGCAGGTCTTCGTGCTTTTCTTTCAGCAAAACTCGAAGAGCGAAGGCCTTTCTATTCCCGGGCAACCCATCATGTAAAGGGTGAACAGATCAGTTTAAAGTATTTTAAAAAAATCATCAGGCAACATGCATAAAGAATTTCTTACTACCGCAGCCATACTAGGTGGATTTGCCGTATTACTCGGTGCATTTGGGGCACACGGACTCAAAGCCCATGCAACAGAGCAGCAGCTGAATACCTATGAAACGGCTGTCCGGTATATGTTCTACCATGTATTTGCACTGGCCCTTTGCGGGGTACTCTACCAGACATACCCGCTTGGAGGGGTAGTAACTGCGGGAAAACTTTTTATGGCAGGGATGGCCGTATTTTCCGGTTCCCTGTTCCTGATGACCGCCTTATCTCTGGGTGGTTCCGATAAATTTAAATGGCTGGGAGCCATTACCCCAGTGGGAGGTCTCTTGCTGGTAGCCGCATGGTTTATGCTGGCTTATACCCTGATCCGCCACAAGTAGAGTCGGGTTACAAACGATACGTGGAAAACTGTTGCTCCGAACAGCAGTTTTGCACATTGCAGGGGATGCGTGCCTTCTGCCTGCCGCATGGCTTATATTTGTTTTCATGGCAAATAGCTTAAGAAAGAAAACGCCGCCGCCACCCGATCCGGAAACACTTACTGCCGATAAGGAAGCAGAGGTTACTGTAACTGAAGTAGTAAAAGATGAGCGTACCGAAAAAATTGCCGGTGCGGTAAGTATCCTTTTTACCCTTTTTCTGTTTATCGCATTTACTTCCTATTTATTCACCTGGCAGGAAGACCAGGATAAAGTGCAGCAGTTCGGCATCCGAATTTTTGCAACCGATGATGTAAGGGTAAACAATTTGCTCGGCGTGCTGGGAGCATATACAGCACATACTTTCTGGAACAATGGATTCGGACTGGCTTCTTATTTATTCTGTACCTTCTTTTTTGTACTGGGGGTCAACCTGCTCTTCGGGAAGAAAATTTTTAAGTTACTGCGCAACCTGAAATACGTGCTGGTAGGACTGGTAGTTCTCAGCACCAGTTTTGCTTTTGCTACCAGTGGTGCCGATTTTTCCTGGGGAGGCGCAGTAGGTGAATACCTGAGCAACTGGAGCACGAAGTGGATCGGGAAACTGGGCACGGGCGCAGTGATCGGCCTGGCTTTCTTCAGCTATATCATCTGGCGGTTTAATCCAACATTTACAGTTCCCAACTGGAAATTTGATTTGTTCGACAAGAAGGAATCACTTTCCAAAAACCTGGCAGCAGATACGGAGGATGAAAATCAGGAAGCCCTGGATCTGCCCGATGCAGAAGGCCATGATGCCGAAGCGCAGGAAGACCCAACTGGTGAAGAAGACTATCCCCCGCAAAGCAACAATAAATTGAAAGGAGATGGTTCCCTGGTATCAGTAGTGATGCCTGCAGGAGCAGACGCATCCAATCCCCTGAATCAGTTTGATGTGATCGAAAAGGATGAGCCGGAAGAAGAGGAAACAGAGGAGGAAGAGTTGGATGTGTTGGAAGAAGAACTGGAGGAAGAACTGGAAGCGGAACAGGAAGAAGCGGAAGCCATCATAGAGCCAACAGTTAAAACCATCACCGCACACGTACCCCCTCCGGCTAATCTGGAACTGGAAATCAAGGAGGTTCCCGAAGATCATATAGAAGAAGAAATAGCCGCTACCATCGGAAGCCTGGCTACCAAATACGATGTAACACTCGATCTGAAAGATTACAAGTATCCCGGACTGGATTTGCTCGAAACACATGGCAGCGAGAAAATCGTACACGACCCGCAGGAACTGGAGACCAATAAAAACCAGATCATTGCCACCCTCAAAAACTACGACATCGCCATACAGCGGATCGCAGCCACCGTGGGACCTACCGTTACTCTCTATGAAATTGTTCCGGCTCCTGGTGTAAGGATCAGCCGGATTAAAAACCTGGAAGATGATATTGCCCTGAGCCTTGCAGCGCTTGGTATCAGGATCATTGCGCCGATCCCGGGTAAGGGAACCATCGGTATTGAAGTGCCCAACGTACGCAAAACCATAGTGAGTATGAAGACCCTGCTGGCCAGTGAAAAATTCCTGACCAGTAAATTCTCACTCCCCATTGCTATTGGAAAACGCATCGACAACGAAAACTTTATTGTAGACCTGGCATCTATGCCACACCTCCTGATGGCGGGTGCAACAGGTCAGGGTAAATCGGTGGGAGTAAATGCCATCCTCGTTTCTCTGTTGTACAAAAAGCATCCATCACAACTCAAGTTTGTGCTGGTAGATCCCAAAAAAGTGGAACTGAGCCTTTACCGGGTAATTGAAAAACATTTTCTGGCTAAACTGCCTGGAGAAGAAGAGGCCATCATCACGGATACCAAAAAAGTAATTTACACCCTGAATGCGCTTTGTATCGAAATGGATCATCGCTATGATCTGTTGAAGGAAGCGGGTTGCCGGAATATCAAGGAATACAACGAGAAGTTCACTGCCCGAAAACTCAACCCCGAAAAAGGCCATCAATACCTGCCATTCATTGTACTGGTGGTAGATGAGTTTGCGGATCTGATCATGACAGCGGGTAAGGAAGTGGAAATGCCGATAGCCCGTTTAGCACAGTTGGCACGTGCCATAGGTATTCACCTGATCATTGCCACACAAAGACCATCTGTCAATATCATTACGGGTACCATCAAGGCCAACTTCCCTGCCAGGATTGCCTTTAAAGTGTCCAGCAAAATAGACAGCCGGACCATTCTGGATGCCGGAGGCGCTGAGCAGTTGATTGGAAAAGGAGATATGCTGGTGAGTTACAACGGTGAAATTACCCGATTGCAGTGCGCATTTGTGGATACACCGGAAGTAGAAAGTGTATGTGAGTTCATCGGGGATCAGCGCGGTTATCCGCATGCATTCCTCTTGCCGGAATATGTAGATGAAAAAGAAATGGAAGGCCGCGACTTTGATGCCAACGACCGGGATCCGCTCTTTGAAGATGCGGCACGACTCATCGTAAGCAGCCAGATGGGGTCTACTTCACTGATTCAGCGAAGAATGAAACTGGGTTACAACAGAGCCGGCCGGTTAATGGATCAGCTGGAAGCAGCCGGAATCGTTGGACCGAATCAGGGCAGTAAAGCCAGGGAAGTGATCTTTAAAACCGAATCTGAACTGCAGGAGTTCCTGGATACCATGGCCTGATTGTTCACCGGTACAATTACCCCTTCATCCGATTTTAACTTATCAGAATTACCCGTTTCCAGACATTTCTGGAGTAAAACTTATATTTGTACCCCTAAAAGCACAAAATGCGTAAATTTTATCTGGTTACACTGTTAGTATTGGGTTGTACTGTATTTAGCAACGCACAAAATGATCCTGCTGCTAAAAAAGTGATCGAAGCATTCGGAAATAAAGTAAAAGCGGCCAAAGGAATTACCGCTGTATTTACCCTGAATTCATTTACCAGCAAAGGCCGGGCTACCGGTACCAAGCAACTGGCCCTCTCCATGAAAGGAGAAAAATACCAGTTAAAGCAAGGAAAAATAGAAATCATTTGTGATGGTAAAAGTGTATACAATTTTGATGGCACCAGAACCATTACCAAGTCTTCCGTAGAAGAGAGCAGCCAAACCCTGAGTCCGCAGAAATTGCTGGCTGGTTCTTATGATAAAGATTTTTCCTATAAGCTGATTTCCTCCAAAGGAAACCTGCATGAAATAGAAATGAAGCCCCTGGATAATCGTAAGAATTTTCAGAAAGTAAATCTCTATTTCGACAAAGCTAAAAGTACACTGGTAAAAGCCAGGATTCTGGATAAAAGCAACAATGTGACCGAGTTGAAAATAAACAACATCAATCTTTCAGCAGTACTGGCAGATCAGTTGTTCCTATTTAATAAAGCCAGGTATCCCAAAGATGTGGAAATCCTGGATTAAGCAGCTACCATGCGCATTCTGCTATCTTTCTTCTTTTTGCTTGCGGCATCCGTTGTTGGAGCTCAGTATACGGCCCGTTTTGTAGTAAGTTCAGTAGCTACCAGGCCCAATGAAGACATTTATATCAGCGGAAACTTCAACAACTGGAATCCCAGGGATGAGCAGTATAAACTCAAACCTTTTGGTGGTAACCGTAAAAGCATTGTGATCCGGGATATTCCTGCGGGTAATTATGCATTCAAATTTACCAGGGGCAGCATCGATAAAATGGAGTGTGCTCCGGACGGGCGAGACATTGCCGATCGTATGGTAGAAGTGAACGGAGATGTTTCCAATGAATATCAAATCGCAGGCTGGAAAGACGATTATCCGGAACGTCCCAAAAAATATACTGCCAGTCCGCGGGTAAGAATCCTGGATACCGCATTCCGGATTCCCCAGTTGGGCCGTACCAGAAGAATCTGGATCTATCTTCCTAAAAACTATGCGTCTGTCGGGAAAGCATATCCTGTTATATACATGCAAGACGGTCAACATCTTTTCAATGAGCAAACAGCAGCATCCGGCGAGTGGGGTGTGGATGAGTGTCTGGATACATTGCAGGCCAGGCTGGGCAAGGAATGCATTGTGGTGGGCATTGATCATGGCGGAGAACGCAAAATGAATGAATACAGTCCCTATGATCATTTTAAGTTTGGAAAAGGAGAGGGGAAACAATATGC
This sequence comes from Sediminibacterium sp., assembly GCA_028687975.1. Classification (GTDB taxonomy): domain Bacteria; phylum Bacteroidota; class Bacteroidia; order Chitinophagales; family Chitinophagaceae; genus Sediminibacterium. The sequence continues at coordinate 8,994 of JAQTZD010000040.1, read as the reverse complement.
AGATTTTATTGCCAACACTTTAAAGCCTTATATAGACGCCCATTACAGAACCCGTAAAGGACCCGATTATACTTTCATTGCCGGTAGCGGCATGGGCGGATTGATCAGCTGGTATGCAGTTATGCAATATCCGGATGTGTTTGGCGGGGCCGGGGTATTTTCTCCCAACTTTCTGCTGTCGCCTCAGTCCTTTGTGGAGGCAGAACAATTTTCTACCACACAGCTTCCGAAATTTTATTTTTACGCAGGAGAGCAGGAAGAAATGGGTATGGTCGCCAATATGAAAAGGATGGTAGGAATTCTGCAGAAAAAGCCAAAGTTTATAATCAGAACGGTTGTGAATCCGCTGGGACAACACAATGAAACCTACTGGAGAAGAGCGTTCGCAGATTTTTACCAATGGCTGGCTCAGTATTGGTAGTTTTAACGGGAGACCGGAACCTCTTGCCAGGGTGATCCGATCAGTTCAATTTAATCCGATCAGTTCAATTTAACCGATCCGTTCAATTTAACCGAATCGCATGATGAAAAGAATGATGCTGTATGCTTCAGCAACCGTTGCTGTGCTGATGACCGGAATGAACTTTCTGCAGGCACAACCCCTACCGTACAGGAATCCATTGCCAACAAACCATCAGCTCAGGTGGCATGAAAATAATTTTTACCTGTTTATGCATTTCGGACCCAATACATTCACCAGTCAGGAATGGGGTACAGGTCAGGAACAAACAACCATCTTTCGTCCGGAGCGGCTCGATTGCAATCAGTGGGTACGTGTAGCCAAAGAAGCAGGTGCGAAGGGGATCATTCTCACCGCTAAACACCACGATGGCTTTTGTTTATGGCCCAGTAAATATTCCACGCATACAGTAAGGGAAAGTGGATTTAACCGCGATGTACTGGCAGAACTTTCCGCAGCCTGTAAAAAAGCAGGATTGCTGTTTGGTGTTTACCTGTCTCCCTGGGACAGAAATCATCCCGATTATGGAACCGATCGGTACAATGATGTGTACGTGAACATGCTGAAAGAAATTTTTACCAACTACGGACCCATCTGGGAGCTTTGGTGGGATGGTGCCAATGGCGAAGGCCCCAACGGAAAGCAGCAGGTATACGATTGGAAACGCTACGAGGCAACTGTGCGGAGTCTTTCGCCACAAACCATTGTTTTCAGTGATATTGGACCGGATTGCAGGTGGGTGGGTAATGAAAAGGGATTTGCCGGAGAAACCAACTGGAATCTGCTGGATACTGCTGGTTATACAAGAGGAGCGGGATCGCCTCCAATGGATACCCTGACCCGGGGAAATTATCGGGGAGCCCATTATATTCCTGCAGAATCGGATGTAAGTATTCGCCCGGGATGGTTTTATCATCAGTCGGAAAACAATCAGGTTAAAACACCGGATCAGTTAATGGATATTTATCTGAAAACGGTGGGAAGAGGTGCCAATCTTCTCCTGAATGTACCCCCGGATAATCAGGGGTTGATTCACGAAAAAGACATTGCCACTTTAACCGGTTTTAAAAATAAAAGATCCATTTTCGAAAAGAAAGATTTGCTGAAGGGAGCATCTGTCCGGGTGTCTGAGCCGGATAAATCCAACCCGGATCGTTTATACAGCTGGTATTATATTTTAAAATCTCCCGTTTGGATCAACGGGCTCATTTTGCAGGAAGATCTTCAGTACGGGCAAAAGATCAGTGAAGTAAATATCAATGTAAGCAACAGAGGCGAAACGGGCTACCGAAGTACCATTACAACCATTGGCAGCCAACGGATTATTCTGTTTCCGCAACCGGTGGAGGCAGGGGAAGTGGCCATTGTGATTACAGGTTCCAAAGGGCGCCCGGTAATAAAAGCTATCCGGTCATTCTAGGAAATGATTTTGTGTGCATAGGCCCATTTAACCAGACTGAGCACATTGTTCGTACCTGTTTTTCTGAAGATGTTCTTCCGGTGGGTTTCTACGGTTCTAATCGAAATGTTTAACTGATCGGCAATTTGTTTGTTGGAGAGGTCTTTTTCCATCAGGGAAATGATTTCTTTTTCCCGTTGGGTAAGATGGGCATCGCTGATCTGTTCCCTCACCCTCGATTGTGATTCCAGTGCATGCAGAATATTGTCCGGAAAATATATTCCGCCATGGTATACTTTTTCTATGGCAGCAGTGAGCTCCTGCGCATCGGTTTGTTTCAAAAGGTAGCCTGCAATAGAAGCCTGGTTAATCAACTGCTCTACAACTGATCCCTCTCCGTTCATACTGAGGGCAATGATTTGAATGTCCGGATGCTGTTGATTCACCAATGTGGCCAGCTCCAGCCCGCTCATGCCCGGCATCATTACATCGGTCAGGAGTATGTCGATTTTGTTTTCTTCCAGCAAACGAAGCATGTCTTTGCCATTGTTGGCCGTACAAACAATCTGTACACTGTCTTTTTCTTTCAGCAAAGCCCTCAGCCCGTCTATTACAATCTGGTGATCGTCTGCTATACCTAATCTGATCATACTATTTTGTTTTTTTCATCCGGGTTGTTCAGTGGAATATAAATAGCCACAACGGTTCCTTTACCGGGTGCAGTGTTCCATTCAACGGTTCCACGCAAATAACCAATTCTCGAACGGATATTCTGCAATCCGATACCGGCATCTTCCGGCAGCTGGTTTATGTTGAATCCTTTACCATTGTCTTCGATCATCACATCAATGGAATCTGCTTCCTGGTGAATGGAAATATCCAGTTCGGAAGCAGCTGCATGTTTGAGTACGTTGTTGACCGTTTCCTGAATTACCCGGTACAATACCGATTCAATATGCGAAGGAATGGACGTGTTGAGTCCTTCTGTTTGCAGATTGATCCGGATGCTGCGTTGGTCTACCCGCGCAATGAATTCTTTCACTGCATTGGTCAGTCCTTTCATCAGGAGCGCATTGGGCATCATATTGTGGCTAACCTGTCTTACTTCCTTGCAACTTTCATCTACCAGTTCAAGGGTTTTCCCGATCAGCTGAGCCTCTTCGGCTGAGGCCTGGTTCATCTGGTTGCTCAGGGCTTTTAAATTGAGCCATGCGGCCGAAATAAGCTGACCTATACCATCGTGCAGGTCGCTGGCAATTCTTTTACGTTCTTCTTCTTCGGCCGTAATAATATCAATGGCAGCCTGCTGTTGTTGCTGCAGTATTTTCCGGTGATGCAGTTTTTCCTGTTGAAGCCGGTTTCTTCTGTACAGCAGGTATCCCAATGCCAGTAAGGCAATTGTACTGATACCTACCAACGCAATCAGGTTGTTCTTTTGTGCAACTTCCAGTTCCCGGATTCTGTTGAGTTTATTCAGGTTGTTGATCTGCTCCTGCTTAATATTATTCTCGAGTTGATTGCGCAACAGTTTCTCGTTTTGCTCCGAAAGCAATAAGCTGTCGGAAACGATTTTGAGTTCGGCGTCTGCCAGTTCCAGTTCCTGCTGTGCAATCTGGTATTTATTCTGATTAATGGCCAGTTGCTGATTGGCAATGGCGAGGCTCTTGATGGAGTCCGATTTGTTCAGAAGATTGATGCGGTATTCTTTTCTTTCGGTTTCGTATTTGGTTTGCAGTTCATTCACCTGCCGGATCACTTTGTCGCTCAGCGATTTTTCGTTCATGTTCATTACCCTGGTTCTGTAAGCCAGTGCGCTGGCATAATTGCCCATCATCGAATCCAGTGTGGCGCGGTGGTTGTAAATTTCTCCATGAGTGAATTGATCCGCGCCATATTTGGCTGCCGTGCTTTCGGCCTGGTTGAACCATTTTAATGCTTCGGGGTAATTCTTCAGGTTGGTATAGGCAAAGCCGATGTTTTGTTCAATCAGCGCAACGCCCGACTGGTTTTGGTTTTCACGGGCAATTTTCAGGCCCTCTTTAAAATAGTGGATGGAGGTGTCGAAATTACCCTGTCTGAGGTTGATGGCGCCCATGTTGTTGGCGCAGAGTTGAATACCTCTTTTGAAATCCACTTGTTTAAACCGCACCAGCCCTTTGTTGAGTTCTTCCAAAGCCCTGGGATAATTGAGTTGTTCAGCATATACATTAGCCAGGTTGATGTGCGCAATACCCAGGTTGCGCCAGTCCTGCGCTTTTGTATTCGACTGTATGCTCATTAAAAAATATTCAATGGCCTTGGGGTAATTTTTGGTCTGGTATAGCAGCCTGCCAATATTGCTTTGAGTGGCTCCGATCATTTTGGTGTCTCCGATGGTTTCCTGGATACCCAGCGATTTAATCAGGTATTCGATGGCCAGATCGTTGTCGCCTTTTTCGGTATAAAGGCTTCCGGCATTGTGATACAGCGTACCCAGGGCACGGGTGTTGTGCAGTTTCAGCAGCAGCTCCTCGCTTTTCTTGAAATATCCTGCAGATTCTTCAAAACGGTTGGCCAATAAAAAGCATTGCCCCAGGGCAGTGTACACCGTTGCTATTTCTGCAGGTCTTTGCAGTTGTATCCAATAGGCCATTTCCTGTTGCAGAAGCGGAAGTGCTTTTTGAGGAACCCTTTTTACAATGTAATAATTGCTGATGGCCCTGCCTGCATTGGCTATACCCGGTTTGTAACGGAGGTTGTTCGATAAAACCGTTGCCTGTTGTGAAAGCCGGAAAGCCTGAACGGAATCAGTAAAAGAATAATAGAAAGCCAGTTGATTAAGGAGATTGATTTGTGTGGTGTCTTGTATAGAAGGATTGATTTTTTTTCTGAGGCTGTCAATTTCCTGCAGATACTGGCCATTGGCCATATTCATTCCTGTGAGTAGGAAAAAGAAAAAGCATCCCTTTATTTTTCTCATGCGATTCGTCCGTTGAACTAATTTATGCTTTTTTGCTATTGCGCATGAAGAAAAAATGGCGCTTATGGAGAATTATTGGTATTTCTGGAAGCAGTAGCTAACTTCTTACAATAAAAGTTACCCCTTCTATGGCCAGCTGTGTTTTGGGAAATATGGCGGTAGCTTCGGTCAGGTAGTCGTGCAGTTCTTCGTATTTGCTGCTGAAATGCCCCAGCAGCAGCCGGTGTGCATTTGCCTTTAATGCAATGGTAGCCGCCTGAACCGTTGTAGAGTGAAATCTTGTGGCAGCCCGATCTTCCAGGTCTTTGAGGTAAGTGGCTTCGTGGTAAAGCAGGGTAACATTTCGGGTGATTTCTGCCAATCGTTCATCGTATACCGTGTCGGCACAGAATGCATAGCTGCGGGGCGGGGTATTGGGAACAGTAACCTGATTGTTGTAAATAACCTGTCCGTCTTTGCGCGTATAATCGTATCCCTGTTTCAGCGACTGAAAAAAAGCCGCCGGAATTTCGTGTGCAATGGCTTTTTCCCTGTCTACTTTACGGAGAAGTTTTTTTTCACGAACAATAAATCCCCAGCAGGGGATGCGGTGTTTTGTGCCAAAACATTCAACAGAAAATTTGGGGGTATTTAGTATCATTTCTTCCCGGGTAAGCGGGTGAAAAACGAGTTCGTAAGGCAGGGTGGTCAGCGCAACTTCCAGTTGCAGCCGGATGATGCTATCCAGACCCGGTGGGGCATAGAGGTGCAAGGGCTGCTCCCTTCCCAGTAGCCCCATGCTGGTAATGAGCCCGATCAGTCCGAAATAGTGATCCCCGTGTAAATGGGAAATAAAAATATGGTTGAGCTTTCCCCGTTTGATTTTATACCGGGATAACTGCATTTGGGTGCCCTCCCCGCAATCAATCAGCAGCAACTGATCATCGATGGTAACTACCTGTGCGGTAGGATGCCTGTCGTAAGCAGGCAAAGCAGAATTATTACCCAAAATGGTTACAGCGAACATGAAAAATACATCCGGATTTAAATATGGAACCGGACCTCCGTAAAGCTAAGACAAATTATATTTTTTTATGCTGCATAACTGTCTATTTATATATATATTTAGATTCTTTTTACTCTGTTCCGGGAGAAAGGGAGATTTTGCACCAAAAAAATGTTGAAAAAGGGTAATCTTTTCAGTTAAAATTGTACCTTTGCGCGAATAAAAAAAAGAAAGAGTCCAATTCTGGAGTCAAAAAAACAAATTTTTGAGATGCCTTATTTAACAACAGAAAAGAAAGCCAGCATTTTTGCTGAGTTCGGTGGAAAAGCAACCAACACAGGTTCAATTGAAGGTCAAGTAGCGCTCTTGACTGAGCGTATTGCGCACATTTCCAAGCATTTGCAAGCCAATAAACACGATCATTCCACACAACGTGGTCTGATGCAGATGGTAGGTCAGCGTAAGCGTTTGCTGACTTATATGCAAAAGCACAACCTTTCCGGTTACCGCGCATTGATTGAAAAGTTAGGTCTGAGAAAATAATTCCTCAGCTATGTTATAAAACCATTCCCAACTCACAGATATTGTAGTTGGGAATAGTTGTTTTATCATAGTCCTTTTCAATTTAACCATTCTCACCGTCACAACCCGACAATTTATGTTAACACAACCTATAAGCGTAAGCTTTGATCTGGGCGGCAACCGCCAGGTTACATTGGGTACCGGTAAATTGGCCCGTCAGGCCGATGGAGCCGTTACCATACAGCAGGGAGACTGCATTATCATGGCTACCGTAGTAGCCAACAAGGAGCCGAAGGAAGGGCAGGATTTCTTTCCTTTGAGCGTAGATTACCAGGAAAAATTTGCATCAGCAGGTCGTGTTCCCGGATCCTTCTTTAAAAGAGAAGCCCGTTTGAACGACTATGAAATATTGACCAGCCGTTTGATAGACCGCGCATTGCGTCCTTTGTTTCCGGAAGACTATCTCTGCGATGTGCAGGTGCTGGTAAGTCTGGTATCGAGCGATGCGGAAATTATGCCCGATTCACTGGCATGTCTGGCTGCATCAGCTGCATTAGCCGTATCCGATATTCCTATTAAGGAAATCATTTCCGAAGTACGTATCGCCCGCGTAAATGGTGAATTTGTAGTAAATCCTACCCGTTCTCAACTGGCGCTTTCCGACCTGGAATTTCTGATTGCAGCTACGGATAAAAACCTGATGATGGTAGAAGGGGAAGCCAAAGAATGTTCTGAGGCTGATCTGGTAAAAGCACTGGAGATGGCTCACGATGCCATCCGTATTCAGATTAAAGCGCAGGCAGATTTGCGCGGCAAAGTAGGTATTACCGGCAAGCGCGACTATAAAAAGCCTGAGCAGAATGAAGCCATTCGCGAAAAAGTATATGCTTTTGCAAAAGACCGCGTGTACGAAATTTCCAGAAAGGGATCTGCCAAGCACGAAAGAACAGATGCCTATAGTGCACTGAAAGATGAACTGATTGCCAGCCTCGGTGAGGAAGTAACAGATCTTGAGAAGAAATTAGCCAAGAAATACTACGAAGACCTGAAATGGGAAGTTGTACGAAATATGATCCTGGAAGATCGTGTTCGTTTGGATGGACGTAAGCTGGACGAGGTTCGTCCGCTGGCGATGGAGGTTTCTCCACTGCCTACTCCGCACGGATCCGCACTGTTTACAAGAGGTGAAACTCAATCACTTACAACAGTTACTTTCGGTACAAAATTAGACGAGCTGCTGGCAGAAACCGCGGCCAAGTCTGAGTACAGCAAGTTTTTCCTGCACTACAATTTCCCTCCATTCTCTACCGGAGAAGTGAAAATGATGCGTGGCGTAGGCAGAAGGGAAGTAGGTCATGGAAACCTGGCTATGCGTTCCCTGAAGCAAATGATGCCAGGAAGCGAATATGCCTATACCGTTCGTGTAGTGAGTGATATTCTGGAAAGCAATGGTTCTTCTTCCATGGCAACTGTTTGTGCCGGTTCTCTGGCGCTGATGGATGCAGGTGTACCTATTCCAAAGCACGTAAGTGGTGTGGCAATGGGACTGATCACCAGGGAAGATGGTAAATACGCTATTCTGACCGATATCCTGGGCGATGAAGATCACCTGGGAGATATGGACTTTAAAGTTACCGGTACCCGCGATGGTATCTGCGGTGTTCAGATGGACATCAAGGTAGATGGCCTGAGTATGGCGGTAATGATGGAAGCCCTGGAGCAGGCGCGCAAAGGCCGTTTACATATCCTGGATGCCATGTACGATTGTATGCCGGCTGCAAGACCAGATGTGAAACCACACGCTCCTCGTATGATTAAACTGATTATCGACAAGGAATTCATCGGTGCTGTGATCGGACCAGGTGGTAAAGTGATTCAGGAAATTCAGCGCGAAACAGGTGCTACTGTAAATATTGAAGAAGTAGGCAATACCGGTGAGGTAAGCATCTTCTCTGCCAATAAAGAAAGCCTGGATAAGGCAGTTACATGGGTGCGCGGCATCACAGCTGTACCTCAGGTAGGCGATGTGTACGAAGGTCCGGTGAAAGGTATTAAAGAGTTCGGCGCATTTGTTGAATTCATGCCAGGCAAACAGGGCTTGCTGCACATCAGCGAAATCAGCTGGAGCAGGCTGGAAACCATGGAAGGTCTCTTTAAAGAGGGTGATATGGTAAAAGTGAAACTGGTAGGGGTAGATCCCAAGACCGGCAAGTTCAAGCTGAGCCGCAAGGTTCTGATGCCAAGACCAGACAACAAGCAGCCTCGCGAAGGCCAGTCCGAAAACGCATAATAAATTAATTATAAATACGTTTTTAAAAGGTCCCGAAATCCATCGGGGCCTTTTTTTATGAAGATTCTTCCCCCTAACTATGAATAAAAAATACATTCAAATTGAAATCACTGGTATCAACGAATCGGCCAGTGCAGTTGCCATAGCGGAATTGAGCCAGGTTGGCTTTGATGGTTTCCTGGAAGAAACAAATTCGCTGAAAGCGTACAGCAAGGAGGGCGTATTTGAGCAATCTGAATTAAATATTATAATGAATAGGCTTGGTTTAACATATTCATTATCAGTATTAGAAGACCAGAATTGGAACAAGGTGTGGGAGTCTAATTTCAGTCCGGTTATTGTGGGAGATTTTGTAGGAATCCGGGCATCTTTTCATGAG
>JAQTZD010000039.1:23428-25390 GCA_028687975.1 Sediminibacterium sp. | reverse complement strand
GTGATCCCGCTGGGACTCGAACCCAGGACCCATACATTAAAAGTGTATTGCTCTACCAACTGAGCTACAGAATCTTAACTTTATCGGAACCGATATCGTTAATTGGGTTGCAAAAATAAGAGAATTTAAACTCACACCAAATTTTTCTTGGTTTTTTTCCTGATTTTTTTGAAGAAATATCCATTTTCGGCGCTTCCCTTCTGCGTACATTTGCCATGTTTATCAAATGAATACGAAATGCCAGATTTTAGAAACAAGGTTGTGGTAATTACCGGAGGCTCAGAAGGGATCGGTAAAGCGCTCGTTGATCATTTTTTACAGCACGGAGCCAAAGTGGCTACCTGCAGCAGGAATTACGACAAGCTGTACCGCTTACAGGCCCTGTATCCGGGCAAACCCCTCGTGATACACAGCGCCGATGTGAGTAAGGAGCAGGACTGTGCTAATTTCATCAATACCGTAATCAAACAATTTGGCACCATTGATATACTCATTAACAATGCCGGTGTTTCCATGCGTTCGGTGGTAACCGAAGTGGAACTGGATACCATTCGCAAAGTGATGGACATCAATTTCTGGGGCACCGTGTATTGCACCAAACTGGCATTGCCCCATATCTTAAGAAACAAGGGTACCGTTGTAGGCGTTTCTTCCATCGCCGGCTACAGGGGATTGCCCGGCAGAAGCGGATACTCTGCTTCCAAGTTTGCCGTGAATGGCTGGCTTGAATCGCTGCGTACCGAACTGCTCGAGAGCGGCGCGAATGTAATGTGGGTTTGCCCGGGCTTCACTACATCTAATATTCGCAATGTAGCCCTGAACAAAGATGGTCAGGCACATGGGGAATCTCCGATGGACGAAGGTAAGATGATGAGCTCTGCAGCATGTGCCGGCCACATCGTTAATGCCATCCGGAAAAGGAAGCGGACACTGGTACTTACCTTCACCGGTAAGCGCACCGTTTTCATGAATAAATTTTTCCCAAGGCTCACCGATAAAATGGTGCGAAAATTTTTCTTCAAAAACGGTCAGTTGGTGAAATAAGCTGATCTGTTTTTCGTTATGCTATCAGCATGCCCATTCTTACGTTGTCTACTGATATTGGCCAGCGGGATTACATCGTTGGTGCAGTAAAAGGTCAGTTTCTGCAGTCTCTGCCTGCCATGAACATTGTGGATATAACCCACTATTTATCGCAGACCAACTATCCTTTGGCTGCATACACTTGCAACAACGCATTTAAATACTACCCGAAAGGTACTTATCACCTCATCCTCATCAACGTATTCGAATCTGCTCCCGGTCATTTTTTGATAGCCGACTACCATGGCCAGTACCTGATTTGTCCGGATAACGGACTCATTACCATGATAGCGGGAGAGAAGCCCGCCCGGGTGGTGAAAGTGCCTGTTCCACAACAGGCTGGTTTACTGCATATAACAGCCAGCCTGGCTTTAGCGGTTCAACAGCTGGAAACAACCGGAAATATCGAGTCTGCCGGTGATCACGCGGCTGAAATCGTGGAAAAATATCCTTTGCGGCCTACGGCAGGTCCCGACTGGATCGAAGGGCAGATCCTGTTCATCGATAATTTTGAGAACGTGGTGATCAACATCACCAAAAAAGACTTTGAAGAGCATGGCAGGGGCCGGCGCTTCAAAATCATGTTCAAAAGGAACGAAACCATCGAAAAACTCAGTGAGCACTATGCCGGGGTGCCGGAACACGAGAAACTGGCCTGGTTCAACTCCGCCGGATACCTCGAAATTGCCCTTCGCAATGGCAATATGGCCGGATTATTTGGTTTACAGGGCTACAGCGAACAAATGCAGAAATCCGGCGCTTCTGCCGGAAACAAGTGGTTTTATCAGACCATCCGCGTTTTCTTTGAATAAATCCCTTTTATTCTCCTTTTTAGTTTGCCCAATTGCGAGTATTTTCGCATCCGCAATTGTTTTATTA
>JAQTZD010000039.1:0-23328 GCA_028687975.1 Sediminibacterium sp. | reverse complement strand
ATTTCCAAAGAACTGGAAAAACAATATAAAAAAGCTGGTATCGATATCATGACCAATGCTTCCGTAGAATCTGTAGATACTACCGGAGCAGGCGTTAAAGCTACTGTGAAAAAACAGGATGGTTCCATCGTGGTACTCGAAGCCGATGTGGTGCTGAGTGCTGTAGGTGTGGTGGCCAATATCGAAAACATTGGTTTGGAAGAAAACGGTATTAAAACCGAAAAAGGAAAGATTGTGGTAGACAAGTACCAGCAAACATCTGTACCTGGTATTTATGCCATCGGAGATTGTTCTCCCGGCCAGGCATTGGCCCACGTTGCTTCCAAAGAAGGAATTACTGCAGCAGAACATATTGGATACAATGAGAAAAAATTCCACCACTTACCAGAAGCATTGGATTACAACAATATTCCCGGATGTACCTATTGTGTACCGGAAATTGCAAGCGTTGGCTTTACGGAAAAAGCGGCGAAGGATGCAGGCTACGAAGTTAAAGTCGGCAAGTTCCCGTTTGTAGCCAGTGGTAAGGCAAGTGCTGCCGGTGCTACCGAAGGTTTTGTAAAAGTAATATACGATGCCAAATACGGCGAATTCCTGGGCTGTCATATGATCGGTACCAATGTAACCGAAATGATTGCCGAAGCGGTGGTAGCCCGCAAGCTGGAGACCACCGCACATGAAATCCTGAATGCCGTTCACCCGCACCCAACCATGAGTGAAGGGCTGAAAGAAGCAACAGCCGCCGCTTACGGAGAGGCAATTGATATTTAATCGTTCCCGAGACCATCTGTTTGATAGGGCCCCTGTACTCCAGGGGCTTTTTTTGGGGACTACTACCCACTAGTTTGTATTTTGTAGGGATATCACTATATCTAGGGATAACTTGTTATCTTTATCTATGATTTGTTAATGTTCTCGCGTACGAACAGATCAAATTAATCCGTCTCTGCATATTTAAGTAAGCTTAGGTATGCTGCTGGCATATTTGGACTGAAACCCTATGGATCATTTAAAAGTTGATCAGCTGTTCCCGGAACAGTTATTGAACTCATTGGTTTTCTCCGTAGTCATCACCGACCTGGAGGGCAGGTTCATGTATGTGAATCCCCTGTTTCAGTACAAGTTTGCGCATGTTGCTCCCGATTTAAAAAAGATCCATTTTTCTGATACAGTTTTTGCCGACGATATAAGGCTTTGCAATGAAGCGGCAAGAGAATGTATCCTCCATCCTGAAAAACACATCACCGTAACGGTTCGTAAAGCAGCAGAAGAGGATGATTATTTCTGGACCACCTGGGAAGTGTCTGTGTTGAAGAACGAGCAGGGATACGGTATTGGCATTGTATCGATCGGGCACGATGTTACCAGCACAGATTCTGTGCACAGCAAGATGCTGGCGCTTTCGGGCGAGATGAAAAAAATACAGCAGGAACAGTTCCGTTCTATGATCGGACATATTCCAGGGGTATTGTATCGCTGTATTGCAGATGAACCACTCACGATCAATTTTTTCAGCGACTCCGTAGAACAACTCACCGGCTTTGATGTACAGCATTTGCAAACCTCCCGTAAAGAAGGATTCGATACCCTGATTCTGGAGGAAGACCTGGAGATGGTCAACACGTCTATCCGGCAGGCGATTGCACAAAAGCATCATTTTGAAATTGAATACCGGATTCACGACAAGGACGGCAACCTCAAGTGGGTATTTGAAAGAGGAGGTGCCGTGCAGGATCCTGAAGACGGTAAGATATATATAGATGGCAGCATCTTCGATATCACTGCGCGCAAGCAGGTGGAAGCAGCGCTGGAACGCAGTGAGGATGAAGTGAAGCGACTGGCCCTTGTAGCACATAATACCACCAACTCTGTACTCATTGCAGATAAGCAACAGCAGATCATTTGGGTGAACGAAGGTTTCTCCCGGATCAGCGGGTATACGCTCGACGAAGTCCGTGGTAAGAAAATCGGCTTTTCACTGGATGGACCCAAGTCCGATGAAAGAGCTAAAGTCCGCCTCAAACACGCATTAGACAATAATCTGTCTTTTAAAGAAGAGTTCCTCAGCCATACCAAGAGCGGCACACCCATCTGGCTCGAAGTAGACTGTCAGCCTTTGTTCGATGAGAACAACAACCATATTGGTTTCATGGCCATCGAGAGCGATGTAACCCGCAGAAGAAATGCCCAGATGGAACAGCAGGAATTGCTGCAGCGTTTAACGCTGGCAACGGATTCGGCCAAGATCGGTATCTGGGAAATAGATATTAAAGAAGACAAGATCATCTGGGACGATAAAATGTTTGAACTCTACGGCTACGAAAAAGATACCCCGCTGCCGCCCTATAAAATCTGGAAGCGTGCCATGCACCCCGACGATCTGGAAATGATGCAACGCATCATTGGTCAGCTGATCGAAGGAAAGCGCGAAATAGATGCAGCCGTTTACCGGATCGTTACGCCCAACGGAAAAGTACGGCACATAGAATCCCATGCCATTACAAAGAAATCACCTTCCGGCAAAGTATTGCGCCTGATCGGTACCAACCGCAACATCACCGAAGATGTACTGGTGCAGGAACAACTGAAAACGCAGAATAAAGTGCTGCGCGATATTGCCTTCATACAGTCGCATGAAGTCCGCAGGCCACTGGCCAATATCCTGGCCGTGATCGAAGTGTTGAACAACAGCGATGTTGTGCAGAATAAGGAAATCTTTGATCACCTCATTGAAAGCGCCAATGAGCTGGACATGCAGATCCGCAGTATCGTTAAAAAGACCAATAACCTGGATGGGTTGATTGCAGGATAACCCCTCTTAGATAACGCTCAGCTTAATTTTTTCCGAAAACTTTTTTCAGCAGGTCTGTGGTTCTGGCCACAGGATTCTTGCGGATGTCTTTTTCTTCAATTGCAATCTGGTGATAGATGCCACCCAATGATTTCTCCGTAACATAACCTGCCAGGTCCGGGTTCACTTTCTTAAAGCTGAACTTGTTGTACGTAGTTACCAGCGTGTTCCAGTATTTGGTGGCGTTGGTTTTTTGCAGGGAGTTTTCGATCACCGGCCTGAACGCAGCCGTTAGCGGGGTGGTGGTTTTTTGTTTCAGGTAGGCAGTAGCAGCAGTATCGCTTCCTTTCAGGATCGAAAGCGCGTCGGTCAGCGTCATTTCTTTGATGGCCCCAACAAAGATGGGTGCTGCACTTTTACAGGCATCTTCCGCAGCACGGTTCATGCTCAATACAGCATTATCCACCAGTTTCCCCATACCGAGTTTGCGCAGGGTGGTTTCAATTTTTTGTGCTTCGGGTGGCAGCAGGATTTTCAGTGCAGCATTGGCAAAAAAACCGTCTTTGGCAGCAAGCAGGGCACTGCCTTTTTCTGCGCCAATGGTCAGGGCCTCTTTTAATCCGTTGGCAATTTCATTGGTACTAAGCTGGGTAGCGGCACCGGAGCCTCCACCCATTATGTCTTTTAAAATAGCTGTAGTAGATTTTTTACTGGTATCTGTCTGCGCCTGTTTCATTTTTTTCAACAGACCACCCAGATCCTGTGCATCCGACTGAATAAAAGAAAAACAAACGAGGGCAAGGGATGCAATGTATTTCATACTTATAATTTTATAACGGTTTCTCTGAGTTTTACCAGTTGTTCCAGCAACCCGGGCAGTAAATGCAGGGGAAGCATATTGGCTCCGTCGCTTTTAGCAACTGCCGGATTGGGATGCGTTTCGATGAACAGTCCCAGTGCACCGGTAGCAATGGCTGCCTTGGCAATGGTGCCGATCATCTGCGGATTGCCTCCTGTTACACCGCCCGGCTGATTGGGCTGTTGTAACGAGTGTGTACAGTCCATGATCACGGGAACACCGTGTCCTGCCATGATGGGCAGGTTGCGGTAATCCACCACCAGGTCCTGGTAACCAAAGGTATTGCCCCTTTCGGTGAGCATTACTTTATCGTTGCCTGCCTTACGGATCTTATCCACTGCAAATTTCATGGATTCTCCGCTCAAAAACTGTCCTTTCTTAACATTAACAATTTTATTGGTTTCTGCAGCAGCCACCAGTAAATCGGTTTGGCGGCAGAGAAAGGCGGGAATTTGTAAAATATCAATATAAGGAGCAGCCATGGCCGCTTCTTCATGCGCATGAATATCGGATGTGGTAGGCAGCCCATAAGTGTCGCCCACTTTTTTGATCAGCGACAGCCCATTGTCGTCTCCGATTCCGGTAAAGGAATTGGCGCTGGTACGGTTGGCTTTTCTGTAGCTGGCCTTGAATACATAGGGTATCTGCAGCACCCGGCAGGTAGCCGACACTTTTTCGGCAATTTCCATCACCAGATCTTCACTCTCTACAACGCAGGGGCCTGCGATCAGGAAGAAGGATTCGGGATTGTAGGATTGATTGCTGAATAAATCCTGTAAATATTTAGGTAGCATTTTGAAAAGTTTATGCGGCGAAATTAATCAATTTTAGCTGCCTTTTTTTCGTTTCTTTGTTCTTCTAAACGATTGATAATGCCTGCAAGAAAAGATAAGATTCTGGTGATCGGAGCATCCGGACAGATTGGTGTTGAACTTACACTCGCTTTGCGCAAACAATATGGTAACAACAATGTGGTGGCTTCGGATCTCAGAGAAGAAAATCCATTGCTGCACGGAACGGGGCCTTATGTAAGCATGGATGTGATGAACAAGGAAATGCTGCATGTACAGGTGATCCGTCAGAAAATCACCCAGATTTATCTGCTGGCAGCGATCCTTTCTGCCACAGGGGAGAAGAACCCCAACCTGGCCTGGCACCTGAACATGCAGGGCCTGCTGAATGTGCTCGATATTGCCCGCGAAGAAAAATTACATAAAGTATACTGGCCAAGCAGTATTGCGGTATTTGGCCCCACGTCTCCTAAAGTGATGTGTCCGCAGAAAACGGTGATTGAACCCACCACGGTGTATGGTATCAGTAAATACGCCGGAGAGTTCTGGTGCAACTACTACCACCAGCGGTTTGGGGTGGATGTACGAAGCATCCGTTATCCTGGTCTGATCAGCTATAAGTCTGCGCCCGGTGGTGGTACCACCGATTACGCAGTGGAAATTTACTCCGAGGCATTGGAGGCTAAGAAGTACAACTGCTTCCTGAAAGAAGATACTTACTTACCCATGATGTATATGCCCGATGCCATCCGTGCAACCCTGGAGCTGATGAATGCACCGGCGGATCAGATTACGGTTAGAACATCTTACAATATTTCGGGAATGAGTTTTTCTCCGCGTGAAATTGCCGCCAGTATCCAGGAGCATATTCCGGAATTTACCATCAACTACAAACCGGATTACCGGCAGGCCATTGCAGACAGCTGGCCGCAGAGCATCGACGACAGTACTGCAAATAAAGATTGGGGTTGGAAGCCCCAATACGATTTGCCGAAAATGACGGCAGATATGTTGGAAAATCTTCGTGGCCGTTAAACCACGAAGAGATTTTCATTTTGATCAAGTTTTTTTCTTAGAAACGAATTCCGATACCTAAGTTCAGGCCACGGATACCTGCCCATGGACCATCCGATGTAATTCTTGCACCATTGGCATCTACGGTGCTGGTGAATTTAAACGGCTTGGCATCGATGCTGTTCAGGTTGTCTCTCAGTGCCTGCTGCTCATAGCTGTTCAATGGAGTTGCGAAATTCAAGTCTCCGTTGCTGTTGCCGTAGTGACCGCCCACAATCTGGAAGTCCAGTACCACTTTGGTGGCAATATGGAACTGGTAACCAAGTAAAATACCTGCACTGGTAGACTTGATTTTACCATCCATCATTGCTTCCTTGGTTGTAGGCGGTACAGTTGCATTGCTGCTGTACTTTACCGGAACGGTAACATCAAAAGTGGCAAACCTTGCATAAGGGGCAATGTAAAAGCCCTTCATCCTTTTCAGGCCAAAATAGAAACGCAGTTCAGGAGTAATCGCAGTATTACCTACCTGAAAATTGTCGAAATTAATTTCGTTGCTGTTGATCTGGTCTTTAATCAGGTTCTGAAAAGGAAGCGCTCCCTTCGACATGCTTCTATAGCTTACAGAGAGTGAAATATTTTTGGTGATGCTGCGCTCATAGGTAAAGTTCAGGTTGCGGAAGGCCATGGAAGATACGTTCCACTTAAGAATGTTCTTTCCTCCAATCAGGCTTTGGGCCTGCGAGAGCAGGGGCATAAATAGGGCAATCAACAGGATTTTTTTCATGATGTTTTATTTTTAAGGTGTAGTGTGTTAATAGCTAACCAGGTCTTGCACCGTTCTGTTTTCGAGGATGCTGAGGGTACTGTCTCTCACTTCTTTCATGATCTTGTTCAGCCCGCATTTCTTTTCGTTGCAATCGGAACATTTCTTGTAGAAATTGAGGCTAACGCAGGGAAGCAGTGCAATGGGACCTTCAATCAATCGCATGACCGTAGCCATGGTAATGGTCGAAGGATCCTGGTTGAAAAAATAACCGCCGCCCTTTCCTTTTTTACTGTTCAGGATGCCTGCTTTTTTTAATTCCAGTAAGATGGATTCCAGGAACTTCACCGGGATCTTTTTTTTCCTGGCAATATCTGCAATCAAAAACGGCCCTTCATTATTCTGCTCAGCCATATAGGTCAAAGCCTTCAATGCGTATTGTGTTTTTTTAGCAAGCATATTGTGTTGTTGTTGTGTGCCTGTATGAGAGCCGCAAGATATTGTTTTTTCGTTCAGTCTTAAAGCCCCAGCACTTCTTTCATCCCAAATACGCCTTTTTTCCCAAGGGCAAATTCAGCAGCTTTTACAGCACCCCCTGCAAAGCCGGTCCGGTTGTGTGCAGTATGGATGATTTCAATATCGTCTACCGCCGAACTGTATTTTACATGGTGGGTGCCGGGTGCGGGATCAATCCGCTCAGACAGGATCTGCAAATCAGTTGCGGAAGAACCGTTGTTCGCTGAATCGGCGGTGGAATTGGTCCATTGTTTTTTCCGTTCAATCATTTGCAACACCTGCTCGGCCAATGTAATAGCGGTTCCGCTGGGTGCATCCTTTTTTTCGGTGTGGTGAATTTCCCGCAGGTTAACATCGTATTCGGGATACTGGTTCATCAGCGCAGCCAGGTATTTGTTCACTTCAAAGAAGAGGTTCACACCAATGCTGTAATTACTGGCATAGATCAGGGTGCCGTTTTTTTCTTCGCAGTAAGCTTTGATTTCGTTCCATTGCGCCAGCCAGCCGGTGGAACCGCAAACAACCGGTATACCTGCATCGAAGCAGATTTTAAGGTTCCCAACTGCACTGTGCGGGCCCGTGAATTCAATGGCCACATCTGCTTTGGACAACGCAGCTGCAGTAAAATCTGCGGCATTGCTGATGTCTATTTTCAATACAATTTGATGTCCTTTTTCAACAGCTATGGCTTCAATGGCTTTTCCCATTTTGCCATACCCGATTAATGCAATGTTCACGATCTGTATTTTTTAGTTGCGGCAACCCTTACTTAGCGCGCCAGTGTTTTGGCCTTTCGTGCCGGTTCACGCAGATTCAGGCTTAAAGATAGGGAAGGCATTTTATTTACCGGATTGAATTGCGGATGTACCTGCATGCTCAGGTCGTTGCTGATGTTGAACTGGCGCAGGTGCCCGAATACCGTGGCATCCACTACCTGCAGCCCCCAGGCCAGCAGGAACCAGAGAATGGAATAGTCGCGGCCTTGCCGGAAACTGTTCCGGTAGTTCTGCAGAGAACCCAGCCCCAATCCGGACAGTTCCGGATCAATCAGTGACACATCGCTGCTGTCGCCGTTCTGTTCTTTCAGGCGGGCTTCAAAGGCGAACTTGGTTTTCTTATAGTAATTCTGGTTATAGATATAGGCGACCGTAGGAATGGCCAGTACCCCATAAACAATGGGTATTTTCCAGTATTCACGGTTATACGCCTGACCCCATCCGGGCAGGATGGCCGAACGCCTGGTGGCTTTCCTGGGAATATGGTTGGCCCGCAGCGCGGAATCTCTTTGCTTCCTGGTCAGGATCACCGTGTCCGGCAGGCGTTGTTCGCCCGCGGTACGCAGCACAGGGCTGCCGGCAACCGAAGTGTCCTTTTGTGCATAGGAAACAGTCGTAGCCCCTGCAAGCATCATCATCCCGATCACTACTACTTTCTGCAGTACATTCATCAGTTCACAGTTACGTTCATTAAATCCAATAACTTATTCAGTTCGTCGAGTGAATAGTATTCGATATTAATACTGCCGTATCCTTTTTTGTTGTGGGTCATTTTTACCTTGGTGCCAAAATGAGAGGCCAGGTTGTCTTCGATCTTCTGGTAAGCAGGAGGGAGATCGCTTTTGGTAGCGGATGGAGCTGCGCCCTGTTTGTCTCCTTTGTATAATTTTCTAACCAGTTCTTCTGTTTGGCGAACACTCAGGCCCTTCTGCTGAATTTCCTTGAATACATACAATTGCTTGTCGATGGTATCAATGTTCACCAGCGCTCTTGCATGACCCATGCTCAAAGAGTTGTTGCGCACGGCAGACAGGATATCGGGTGGAAGCTTCAGCAAACGGATGTAGTTGGTTACCGTGCTGCGCTCTTTGCCCATTCTTTCGGCCACCTGCTCCTGGGTATAGTCCAGTTCTTCCATCATGCGTTTGAAACTCAGTGCCATTTCCACGGCATTCAGGTTTTCACGCTGGATGTTTTCGAGCAAAGCCAGTTCCAGCAACTGCTGGTCGTTGGCCTGGCGAACATAGGCAGGAACATCTTTCAGACCGGCTATTTTAGCTGCCCTGAACCTGCGTTCCCCTGCAATCAGCTGGTACTTTCCGTTGGGCAGTTTGCTAACGGTTAAAGGCTGAATGATGTCGTGCAACTTAATAGAGGTAGCCAGTTCCTGCAAAGCCTGCTCGTCGAAATCGCGGCGGGGCTGTTTGGGGTTCACCTGAATATCCGACAAGTTGATCCTGCTGCTGGTGGTAGCTTGTTCCACTACTTCCGTTTTCAGGGCGCCGGTAGTGCTTTTAAGATCGCTGTCTATGTTCTGCAGTAAAGAACGAAGTCCTTTACCAATGAGGTCTTTGTTTTGCTTGGGTGTACTCATAATTACTCTATTATTCTATCCTCGTTGGATATTTTGGTCATGCCATTGTTCTGAAGAATCTCTTTGGCCAGGTTCAGGTAGTTCACAGAACCCTTGCTTTCCGCATCGTATAAAATCACGGGCTTGCCTACGCTGGGCGCTTCGCTCAGGCGGGTGTTCCGGTGAATGATGGTGGAAAATACCATGTCGTCGAAATGTCTTCTTACTTCGCTCACCACCTGGTTGCAAAGCCGCAGGCGACCGTCGTACATGGTCATCAGGATGCCTTCAATCTGTAAAGCGGGGTTCAGTCTGTTCTGAACAATTTTGATGGTGTTCAGCAATTTGCCCAAACCTTCCAGTGCAAAGAACTCACACTGTACGGGAACAATTACACTGTCGGCAGCAACAAGGGAGTTCACCGTGATCAGCCCCAGGGAAGGAGAACAGTCGATGATGATGAAGTCGTACTTGTCCCGGACTGCGTCGAGAATACCTTTCATCACATTTTCGCGGTTGGGGTAATTGATCATCTCAATTTCGGCGCCAACCAGGTCTATATGCGAGGGAATAATGTCGAGATTGGGTACATCGCTCTTCAGAATCACTTCCGAAGCGGTAACATTGTTTACCATACAGTCGTATAAACTGTTGGTAATGTTATGAAGATCAAAGCCCACACCGGTGGTGCTGTTTGCCTGGGGGTCGGCATCAACCAACAGGGTTTTGTACTCTAAAACCGCCAGACTGGCCGCCACATTGATGGCCGTGGTGGTTTTTCCTACTCCTCCTTTCTGATTGGCTACTCCAATAATTCTTGCCATAATACTAGGTTCTAAATGCTTTTTGCAACCTTCCAAAAATAAGGTATCGGCTGTTAAAATTGTCATTATTATCTTTATCCCTTATTTAGTTGTTGATATATGAGGAATTCCGGAGCTTTTTGGGTGATAGCCCTGATCATGCTGTTGCTCGATTATTATGTGTTTCAGGCAGTTAAAGTAGTAACCCAGCCACTCAGTGAACGCTGGAGGCTGGTAGTGCATTACAGTTACTGGGCGATTTCCATCCTGACTATAGCCGCCCTGCTATCTTTCCCCTTTATACAGGTATTGCAGAGTTCCAGAACCTACCGGAACTATGTTTTTGCCATCCTGGTGGGCCTGTTCCTGGCCAAACTGGTGGGGTCGCTGATCTTTTTTACAGACGATATCCGCCGTGTCTTGCCCTGGGCGGTGAATAAAGCCGTTAAAATCAAGGGGAACTCCTTTGTAGCCGAAAATGGCGATATGATGTCGAGGTCCACATTCCTGAGCTGGGCCGGGCTGGGACTGGGGGGAACCCTGTTTGGCACCCTGCTGATGGGCTTTGTAAACAAATACAATTACCAGGTAAAAAAACATACCCTGCGCTTCCCGAACCTGCCCAAGGCGTTCGACGGGCTGAAGCTGGTGCACATCAGTGATATCCACAGCGGCAGTTTCCAGGATCCTACTGCAGTAACGCGCGGCGTGAACCTGATCCTGCAACAGCAGCCGGACCTGATTCTGTTTACCGGCGACCTGGTGAACGACCGGGCTACAGAAATGGACGAGTACAAAACCATATTCAGCGCCCTGAAAGCCCCGATGGGGGTGTACAGTACACTGGGCAACCACGATTACGGCGATTATGTGCAGTGGCCCGGTGCGGAGGCCAAGGCAGCCAATCTCGATGCATTGAAGCAGGTACATGACGATATGGGCTGGAAGTTGCTGATGAACGAACACCAGGTGCTGGAAAAGGACGGAGAAAAAATTGCCCTGCTGGGTATTGAGAACTGGGGTGCCAAAGGACGTTTCCCCAAGTACGGAAAAATGGACCAGGCATATCCGGGTACCGAAAGTATTCCTTTCAAGATATTATTGAGTCACGACCCGAGTCATTGGGATGCTGAAGTGAAAGTAAAATATACCGACATCGACATTACCTTATCCGGCCATACCCACGGTATGCAGTTTGGGCTGGAAAACCCTTACTTCAAATGGAGCCCGGTGCAATGGATGTACAAGCAATGGGCTGGTTTGTACGAAGACGGAAAACAGAAACTATATGTGAACCGCGGATTTGGTTTCATCGGTTATCCGGGCAGGGTAGGAATACTTCCTGAGATCACCGTACTCGAATTAAAAAACGCTTAACAATTACGGAGCAACCAATTTGGCATGGTGATTGTCATATGTCAAAGAAATTAAACATTATGCGTAAACTACTTTTAACATTATTGAGCTTCACTGTTATCGGTATAACAGCAAATGCACAGGGGGGATTCAGATTGGGTGTAAAAGCCGGTGCCAACATGAACAAGATTTCCGGACAATCTTTTAAAGACGGATACGATCTTTCTTATCATGTGGGTGCTTTTGCAGAAATCGATATCACCAAAACAATCGGTATTCAACCAGAAGTATTGTGGAACCAGACCACTACCAAGCGGGCCAACAGTTTTGATGCCATTTATGCAAGCCTTCCGCAGGATGTAAAACTGCAATACCTGGCGATTCCTGTATTGTTACGTATTAATGTAACCAATTTGGTTACATTAAATGCAGGGCCTCAGTTTGGTATCCTGATGAACAAAGACGACAACCTGATTACCAATGGTCAGGCAGCGTTTAAGAGTGGAGATTTCTCGCTGGTAGCAGGTGCACAGTTGAACCTCACCGCATTGCGGATTTATGGCAGATACAATATTGGTCTGCAGAATGTGAATGATGTGGCCAGCCAGGAGAAATGGAAAAACCAGCAGATCCAGTTGGGTGTAGGCCTTCGTTTTTAAACAAATTATCTACCTGTGATGAACCGGTAAAACCCTGCAGTCGGAGATTGCAGGGTTTTATTTTGAAGTGCTGTTTATTGATTTGGGGTTATGCTTTGATTTTGAATTTCTTTTTCAGCGCCTGAATTTCTTTCTTGAATGTGGCCAGCTGGTTGTTCTGGTCTTTGATGAAACTGTTGTTTTCCAGTTTACCCACCACTTCGTTCATTTCGGAAAAGCTTTCGTACACCATTTTGCGGAACGGGTTGGAATAATCTTTGGCCCTTGAATCGTGAATGCCCTTGGTGACCCATTCCTTGGTGGTAATTGCCCCATTCAGCAGATAGGCCAGTTGATGTTCGTCGAGTTTGTTCAGCGGAAGCTGACTGATATCGCTGAGTGCGGCAAGTGCATGCAATTGTTTTTGTTTGGGGTAGGCCTGTCCCTTGATCCGGTACTGCTCGTGTAAATCGTCCCAGCTGCGGATTTTGTGTTTCAGGATTTTGTTTTTGATATCGTTCAGATCGCTTTCGGGCATGAGTTGTCCGCCAATGTTTACCCAGTTGCCCCGGCTGATTTTGGCAGGAATCAGTTTGCGCAGTTCGGCCAGGTTGGCGGGCTGCTGTTCGTGGATCAGCTCCAGCAAGTTTTTCACTCCATAAAAGCGAACAATGTCTTCGAATACCTGGTATGCAGCCAATACTTTAACGAGTACGGTTTTGCGTTTGCTGTTTTCCATGCCTTCGGCAACGATCTCCAGCTGGTTCACCAGTTTGTTGTTGCTCTTCAGCAACAGGCGACCTACTTCAATGGCTTCTTTTGCATCAGAAGGGTTCTTTTTCTGGCTGCGCAAATAAGCTTTACCGGTATACAATTCCAGCTTGGTTAAAGCCTCAAATATTTCATTGATGGAGTCGGGAGCCAGGTAGTCGTATTCCAGCACCTGTGTTTTATCGGATCGTTTGTCCCGGTCCTGGTATTTCCAGGCATTTCTCGACAGGGCATACATGTTGTAGAGAAACCAATAAGCAGGCATGATGGTCAGCTGGTCGTTGTGCGCATCGTTGCTGATCAGGCAGAACGGAATATCAATCTTCAGTTCTGCAGGATAATCGCCCTTGCTCACCATGCTGAAGGAAGCAAAAACAGAATTGTGTTTCAGACTAACACAGAGACCAGGCCAGAAGCCCCTTCCCATAACAATTTCCCCGTCGGCACTCCGGCTGTTGTGGTTGGAACCAATGGTGGCGCCGGCGGCGATATTGCTCTGTCCCATTACCAGGGCAGCACAGAGAAAGGAATTGTTGTGGTGCTGTTCATGTGCAGGGAAGATCAGTGAGTTCAGTACTTCGCAGCAGGAGATGGTCGCATTCTGACCCAGGTAGGAATTGATCAAACGGGCACCGTATTTCAGCTGCGAATGATCTGCCATGATGAACCGAACGGCTTTTACGCCATAGAAAATACGACAGCCATATCCGATAATGCCATTCACCATTTCGCAGCCTTCTCCAATCTGGGTTCTGCCTGCTTCACCGGAATTCACGGTCAGGTTCTTGAGTTTATTGGCACCTTTAAAATAGGCATCGGGGCCCACCCATACATCTTTGATGATCTTGCAATTCTTGATCACGGTCCGGTCGCCGACCTTGCCGTAATAGCCTCTTTTGTTGTCGCATTTCTTTTCGGTAAATGCTTTGAATTTTTCCTGCAGCAACTGGTCGTCTCTGAAACGGCTCCAGAGAAAAGCATCACCGGGAAGCATACCATTGAACGGCATGACCCTGCGGCCGGTGGTTTCGTTGCAGATTTCCATCCAGATGCGGATATCTTCCGGTTCATCGGTCTTCAATACGCCGTTGCCAAATTTGGCATGGTTGGTGGTCACCAGTTCGTTTACATTGGTGATGATGACCTCGCTGCCAATAATATAATGAGACAGGTAATCTACATTGTTGATGACTACATTGTCGCCGAAGTCGCAGCTGATGATGGTGGAATTATACAGACCCACCGGCGCTTTCAGGTCGCTGAAGCTTAAGCAGAATGATTCCAGTTTCCCGATCCTTACCAGCCCGTAAAAAGTACAATTTTTGACCAGTGCAGGATTGAAAGCATCCGATACCAGGATATTGTTCCAGTTATCGGATGTATTGCCGTTGCGAACCAGTTGCTCAATTTCGAAAGCAGTGAGCTTCCGGTAGTGAATGCCATTTTTCAGCTGAATATTCCTGAGGTAATATTCATCCTTCCCTTTGGGAATATGGTGGTCTTTAATAAAATTATATCCTAATGAGTCAAGCGGTGTTTTATGGATAATGTTTTGCGCCATTTGGGGTGGTTTATTCTACGGTTACGCTCTTTGCAAGATTACGGGGCTTGTCTACATCCAGTCCTTTGGCCAGTCCTGTATAGTAGCTCAGCAATTGTAATGGAATAACACTCAACAGCGGGGCGATGACTTCATCTGCATCCGGCACCAGCATTACATCGTCGGCCATGCCCGGAATAATATCGTCGCCTGCAGTAGCCACGGCAATCACTTTTCCTTTTCTGGCTTTGATTTCCTGCACATTCGAAACGATCTTTTCGTAATAAGAATCCTTGGTGGCAACAAAAACCACCGGAAGGTGTTCGTCTACCAGTGCAATGGGGCCGTGCTTCATTTCTGCAGCAGGATAACCTTCTGCATGTATGTAAGAAATCTCTTTCAGTTTTAACGCGCCTTCCAGGGCAACCGGAAAATTGTATCCTCTTCCCAGGAATAAAAAGTCGCTGGCATCCTTGTATTTTTCTGCAATGCGCTTGATATTGGAAGTATCGGCTAATATTTCCTGCACTTTGTCCGGAACCGTGTCGAGGTCGTACATCAGTTGCATGTACCTGTCCTGGCTGATGGTGCCTTTTGCATAACCTATTTTCAGGGCCATCATCATCAGCACGGCCAGCTGACCGGTAAAGGCCTTGGTACTGGCAACGCCAATTTCAGGGCCGGAATGGGTATAGGCGCCTGCATGGCTGAGTCGGGCAATGCTGCTGCCTACGGCATTCACCACACCGAAAATAAAAGCTCCTTTTTCCTTGGCGCTTTCCAGTGCCACCAGAGTATCTGCTGTTTCACCACTTTGCGAAATGGCAATGATTACATCGCCTTTGTGGATCACCGGATTGCGGTACCGGAATTCGGAAGCATATTCCACTTCAACCGGAATCCGGCAAAGCTCTTCCAGTAAATATTCAGCAACCAGGCCGGCATGCCAGCTGGTACCACAGGCTACAATGATGATGCGGTTGGCATTTACAAAGGCCTCCATATTGTTTTCAATACCTCCCATCATGATCTGACCGGACTGCGGAAGCAAGCGGCCGCGCAAACAATCAAAGATGGTACTGGGCTGCTCATGAATTTCCTTCAGCATAAAATGGTCGTACCCGCCTTTTTCAATAGCGGCCAGTTCCATATCCAGTTTGGTAATGAACGGGGTTTGTTTTTCGTTGCCCAGGTTTTTCAGGATGAGTTCATCCGGCTTCACAATGGCAATTTCATAATCGTTTACATACACCACTTCTTTGGTGTATTCGATGATGGGGGAGGCATCGCTGGCCAGGAAATGTTCACCCTTGCCAATGCCAATCACCAGTGGACTACCCTTGCGGGCAGCGATGATGGTATCCGGATCGTCGTTGGAGATCAGCAGAATGCAATATGCACCTACAATTCTTTTCAGGGCAATCCGCAGCGCTTCTTCCAGGGTACAATTGTTGTTGATCTTGATGTCTTCAATAAAGTTCAGCAACACCTCCGTGTCTGTATCGCTTTTGAAATCGTATCCTTTCGAAACCAGTTCCTTTTTAATCTGCGCATAGTTCTCAATGATACCATTGTGAATCATGGCCAGGTTCCCGCTCTGCGACTGGTGCGGGTGGGCGTTGCGATCGCTGGGTTCACCATGGGTAGCCCAACGGGTATGACCAATGCCGATATGCGCATGCGTATCCAGGCCCATGGCGCTTTCTTCCAGCTCGGCCACTTTGCCTTTCTTTTTATAAACCTTTAGCTGGTTGTTGTTCAGGAGGGCAACCCCTGAACTGTCGTACCCTCTGTATTCCAATCTTTTCAGTCCTTTCAAAATAACTGGATAGGCTTCTCTGGGACCGGTATAACCAACAATTCCACACATATAAATTCAAACAGTTTGAAGTAAAAGATTAATTTTTTAAAAACGGATAAAGTATTGTTTTACAGGCCTTAGGGAAGCTGGGGGCTGAGTTCCTGCCGATGAAAAACTATGCAATGCTAGCTAAAAAAATACAGAAAAAATACATATGCGGGATATTGCGGTATTGGATGCGTTTTGTTGCAAATAATAAAAGAGTATATCGGGTATTTCTGCAGATGGCAAGTTAAATCCTGCAAAAAATGGACTTATTGTACCGGCGGAAAATGATTCACAGCGGAAATACTTAATTTCCCAAAAAAGATCCGGATGAAAAAAATAGCAACAGTTCCCTTCACCGCTTTGATGGTTGTATTGCTGATGAACTTTTTTGCTGCAGGAAGTCTGCAAGCCCAGGCAACCACCATCTGGATAGCAAGGCATGGAGAAAAAGACACGGCCCGTGCAACACTGCAGGATCCGAATCTGAGCATTGCAGGCCAGCAGCGGGCAAAAGACCTGTTTCAAAAAATTGGTCCGCAGCACCCAACTGTAGTGTATTCCACCGAAAGAAAAAGAACAAGGCAAACCGTGGCGCATTTTCCTGCGGCAAAGCAACTGGTGATCTACGATTCCAAAGCACTGCCTGCACTGGCCCAAAAGATCCGTGCCGAAAACATGGGCGCAACCGTTCTGGTGGTTGGCCATTCCAATACCTTGCTGGAAACCATTGAGGCATTGGGGGGTAAAAGACCTGTTCCGGAATTAACCGAAGACGATTACGACTACCTCTTTAAAGTGGTGATTGATGCAAAGGGCGCCATCAGTGTAAGCTATGAACATTACGGTACACCGCACCATGGCGGAGGTGGTACTATGATCAGCCAATAGCCTTTTGAATAAAATAAAAATTCAGCAAAATATACGCAGCCATACAAACCACTGCGCCAATTTTGTCCATCCGGTCTGCCTTGGCAATCTGGTTCTTTTTGATCAGCGACAGGGAGTACACAGAAAAACTGACCATGGCAAAAATAAAGAACAGGGTGAGACCGTGCAGGGTGTCTACCAGCGTGTAGGTGACGGATTCGGGTAAGGCCGAATCGATGATGTATTTATTACCAATGGCAGCAAACAATGCGCCCACACTCAAACCAAAACGGGAGTCGATGCTGTCTGCATGAATGAAGAAACAGATAAAGGAAATCAGGAAGGCCACGTACATGCCCATGAACATTTTCCAGAAGATGCCGCCTGCTTCGCGGGTAATGCCCACCCGTACTTTGAGGCTGCTGTATTCTGTGTGCGGAGTATCCAGACTGGCATCGCCAAAGCCGGTTTCGTAGAGCTTTATGCCGTTCACGATGCTGAAGCTGTCTATATTCCATCCGCGCAGGGTAAAGCGGGGATCGAAGTGCTTGCCCAGGGTGTCTGGAACAAAGACCAGGGATTCTGAATCGAACTGAGAATTCTCAAAAGAGAGCCGCAGCATTTGCTTGTCGAAAGGGAAGCTGCTGATTTTCCAGGAGTCTTTCATGAGGCATTGCAGTTTCATCAGCACATAAAATTCTCCACCGGTAGAATCGATGGTCGTATACAGTTTGCTGAACGATTTGGCCTGAGGTATTTCGAGGTTCTGGTCGAAGTTGAAATCCCTGTTCTTGTACTTCAGCCAAAGCCAGAGATTGATCGCGAATTCGTTTTGTTTGAAATCAATATCGTGGATGCTCGTGATGTATATCCCCGCTTTAACCGTGTCGAGCATTTTCTTTTCCTGTGCATTACCGGAATACAGGGCCAGACTGAAAAAAAGAACCAGGGAGCAGCGGAGAAACAGGGATTGCAGCATGGGAAGATATTTGCAACAAGATAGTTCAAGCAGATTAAAATGAAAAATCTCCCTGCCGGAATAGTTCTTTTACCGACCCGGTGTCCTCCTCTCCGAAAATAAAAGTGAACGACGATTTGATGATGGAGCTGCAGGTGCTGGAGATGCTGGAGATGCGTCTGAAATGATGAATGTAATGATGAATGATACGAGGAATGGGTGGAGTGGTGGGGCAGAAAAAGCGAGCACCCCTGAAAGCAGGGGTGCGTGGTTTTAGAAACTGCACATGAGAAAAAAGGTGATGTATATCTACAGATATTACCGCTTTATTATCTGTTGTTTGTAGGTTATTCATTACGATGGCTGTTTAAAAAGCGCCCCACGAAGGCGAGGCCTTGTGAAGCGCTTTAAACCAACTAGTAATTAAACTCTCTATAATAAGACGTTTGAGAAAGGAAAAAGAACTACTCGAAATCAAAATATTTTTGTTTTTTTTATTAGTAAAAAATTAACAAATTGGACTAGTTCTTTTTTTGAGCACAAACGTCTTTAGAAAAAGCGCTCTATGAAGAGACTACTGCTTGCCATATTCTTATTTGTTGCTGCAAATCTGCTTGCTTCACCCAGTCCGGTGAAATGGACCTACAGTGCTAAAAAAACCGGCGATAAAACCTATGAGTTAAAGCTGGTTGCAACGGTATCTGCTCCCTGGCATATTTATTCCCAGCATACACCGGAAGGAGGGCCTGCGCCTACAGTTATTCAAATTGCCCGTAACCCTTTGTTGTTGCCGGCTTCCACGGAAGGCGCTTTTGTGGAGCAGGGAAAGCTGGAAGACAAATACGAGGAGGTGTTTGAAGTACACATTAAATATTTCAACGGCAATGCCGTATTTACCAAAAAGATTCAACTAAAGACCAACGTAAAAACGGTGATCACCGGAACGGTGGAATACATGGCCTGCGACGATCAGCAATGTTTGCCGCCGATGAAGATTCCTTTTTCCGTTCAATTGAATTAAAGAAATGGATTTACCGATATTTTATGCAAACGAATAAAGGAGGGACGGTTTCTATCCTCACGGGAGTTCCTGTATTTTCGCGCCAATAACTCATTGCGGTGGACTCATTACGGTGGAAAAGAAACTGTTCAGGAAATGTATTCAGGAGTTTAAATAGTAGTAAAGTATGAGATTTGGATTGATCATGATAGTAGTGCTGGCTGCAGGTGCAGCCAGGGCACAGGAAAATTCACTTGAACTGGATCCCGTTACTGTAAGCGCCTCGCTGCAGTCTATGCAGGCATCCGTTACAGGCAGGAATATTATCAGCATCAAAGGCACCGCATTTGATAAGCTTCCGGTTCATTCACTGGATGAATTGCTGCGTTACCTTCCGGGTATTGAGGTACAATCCAGGGGAGCCATGGGCGCACAGAGCGATATTGTGTTGCGCGGTGGAACTTTTCAGCAGGTATTGATCCTGCTCGATGGTATCCGGCTGAACGATCCCAATACCGGACACTTCAACAGTTATATTCCTCTTACGCCGGTTGAAATTGATCGCATAGAAATCTTGAAAGGAGCTGCATCTGCGGTTTTTGGCAGCGAAGCAGTAGGCGGGGTGATTCATGTGATTACCAAAACCTTTGCCGCCAAATTGAATCAGCAGCAGCGGAGATTAAAGCTGCAGACTACGGTTGGTCAGTACGATTTAATAGGAACGGAGTTCGGCGGATTTTATCAGAAGAAAAAAACCGCTGTGAGCGGAGGACTGATCACCAATGATGCCAGTGGACAACTACAGCGGGGCTCCAGGGGATATGTTCACAATTATTCAGCCTCTGTTTCTGTATCTCATTATTTGAATCCCTATTGGAAGCTGAGTGCAAGAACTGCATTGGATAAACGGGATTTCAGTGCGCAGAATTTCTATACCAGTTTCGGCTCCGATACAGCCAAAGAAAAAGTGACCAGTTTCTGGAATCAACTGGGACTGTCTTACGAAAAAAACAACAGCCGTTTTTTATTGGATGCCGGTTATAAAAAAGCAGACGATGAATATCGCTTCAACAGCGTATCCGGTGCCAACAACAACCGATCATCCCTCTATCAGGTGAATGGACGCTATGAGCAACGCATTGCTGCACTCACCACGCTGGTTGGCGGATTTCAATTGCAGGAGAAGCAGATACGATCCAACGACAGAGGCAACCACAGCCTGACCAATACGGCCGGATTCCTGGTACTGAACCAGGGCATTGGTCAGTACATTACCACAGCAGCAGCCATTCGGGTAGATCACAACAACAACAGTGGTACCAACTGGTCGCCCCAGATCAACTTCTCTTATAAACGAAAATATATTCAGCTCAGGGCAAGCGCCGGCAGAACCATTCGCCAGGCAGATTTTACAGAGCAGTACAACAATTACAATAAAACGTTGGTTACGGGTGGCAGCATTGGCAATCCGGGCTTGCAGGCAGAACGTTCCTTTAGTTATGAAGCCGGTGCAGATTTTTTCATTGGTCAGTCCTGGAAAATAGCTACGGGAGTTTTTCGCAGGGATCAGGAAATGCTGATCGACTGGGTGCCAACGGCCTATGCGGACATGCCCAGAAAAGACAACCTGTCTCCTTTAGGTAGTTTTGCCCTGGCTAAAAACATTGGTAAGGTCAACACTACCGGATGGGAAACCGATGTGCAGTTTATTCATTCATTCAATGAGCAGCAACGGATCTGGGCCACGCTTGGAATGGTTTGGCTAGACAGTAAGATCAGTGAAGCTACCCCTTCGTTCTACTTGTCTTCTCATGCCAGGTTTCTGGCCAACTTCAATCTGGTATATACCCATCACTGGTTGGGCGTTCACCTGAACGGATTGTACAAAACAAGAACACCGCAGACTGGTACAGTAAACTTTGCGGGTATTTCAGGGGAGTATTTTGTGATGAATGTGCAACTCAGTGCCAGCCTGATTAAAAACAAAGCCGGAATATTTATTGAAGCAAATAATGTGTTTGATCAACGATACAGCGATTTATTGGGGGCACCCATGCCCGGAAAGTGGTTCAAGGGGGGAGTAAAACTGGAGTTTTAAAAAGATTTATAGGTTCCCCAATCCGGGGATGTTGTCTAACATCCCCTTCACTTGACTGTAGGTTTTTTCTCATAAGACCCCTTCAGCAAGGGTCGGTTTAGGTAAGCGAGGGAGAGTCTGAGCAACTCTCCCTATTTTTTTCGAATGTATGGTATTCTGGTGGAATTTGGATGGGAGGGGGTGTCAGTTCAAGGAGCGCGTTTATCAGTAAAATATTGTTTTTGTAATGTTTTGTCACAAATTTGCGTAAATTTGTGACATGGCATCGATACAAGATAGCATTGAGGCGCAAATTAAGGCAAGTAATCCGGGAACAATTTTCTTTCCCTCAGATTTCCGTGGCCTGGGTTCAGAAGATGCCATACGGCAGTCTCTATCGCGGCTATGCAAAGAGGGCATATTGGATCGTCTGGCACAAGGGATTTATCTTCTTCCGATATACGATGAAGAACTGGGAAAGCTCACGCCATCTATGGAGAAAATTGCTGAGGCTATTGCTGCAAAAGAACATGTAAGGATCATGCCAACGGGCATGCACGCACTTAACAAACTGGGTTTGTCTACCCAAGTACCTATGAATATTGTTTACCTGACCGATGGGCCACGTAGAACAATTAAGGTGGGCAAAGGAAAATTGATTTTCAAATCTACCGTACCCAAGAAATTTGCATTTTCAGGATCTATCAGTAGATCGTTGATAATAGGGTTGGAGGAACAAAACCTGAATGAGATTACGGATGATATGCAAAAAAGAATACAGTCACTGTTAAAAAAGGAGAAGCCTGAGTTACTTAAGCATGATCTGAAACTGGCACCAGCAAAAATTCATCTTTACCTCACTGAACTCCTGAATTCCTCAAAGCATGAATTGGTTTGAACTATCTGATGAGCGGAAAAGGTTATTATTAGATCAGGCTTCTGCTCGCTTGCAGGCATCGCCTAATGCGATTGAAAAGGACTGGTGGGTGACGATTGTTTTGAAAGCAGTGTTCAATACAGCTTATGCGGAGGAAATTATTTTTAAAGGTGGCACATCGCTTAGTAAAAGCTGGCAATTGATAAAGCGTTTTTCTGAAGATATTGATCTGGCCATTAACAGACGTGTACTCGGTTTTGGGGAACAACTTACCATTACGCAGAACAAGCTTTTAAAAAGAGCAGGTGCTGAATTTACCAGCACCGTTTTTAAAGATGCGATCGAGAGAGAACTTTATGAATTGGGAGTGCCTAAAGAAGCGATTTCAATTTATGCGAAACCAGCCAGGCCAGACTTTCCCGAAGTTGATCCGCAGGAATTGTTCGTTGAATATGTAAGCGTACTTGGTCAAGATGCTTATTTATTGCCAAGTGTAAAAATTGAAATGAGTGTTCGCTCACTTACCGAACCGCATTTTCGTAGAAACATCTCTTCCTTGATTGATGAAGCTATTCCCGGGCAGAATTATTCTGACGAACCTTTCACTGTAAGGGCAATAGATCCCCGTATCACCATACTGGAAAAAATATTTCTCTTGCATGAAGAGTTTACAAAACCTGCAGACAGAATCAGAACAGAACGGATGTCAAGGCACCTGCATGACCTGGAAAGGACGATGGAATCAGCATGCTGTAACAATGCAATTAATGATGGTGAGCTCTATCTTAAAATATGTGCGCATAGGAAGCAGATGATACGCCAAAAACATGTAAACTATGATCATCATGCACAATCTACGATTCAGTTCATTCCTCCTGTAGAATGGATGTCGGTTTACAAAGCAGATTATGAAAAAATGAAATTGAGCATGTTTAGGGGAGAGGTCCCTGGTTTTGAAGAGGTCATTTTTAAGCTGAATATGTTGCAGGCGTGGATAAGGAATGGCGGCAAAGAATAAAAAATACCGATCGGTATATTATATAAAAGCCATTGAATGAAGATATATCCAAAAGTACTGGAAGGGAAAATGAAGATTCGTTTTCATGATTGCGATCCTTTTAACCATTTGAACAATTCAAAACACATCGATTACATGATTACTTCCTGGGGTGATCTGTTGTTGAAGCACTACCAGCTGGATATATATCAACTGGCTATGGAAAAAGCCATTGGCTGGGTAGTTGCTCAAACACAGATATCTTATTTTGTTCCGGCCTTCCTGATGGAGGAAGTGACCATCAGAACCCAGCTGAATGCATTCACAGAGAAAAGCCTTCTTTTTGAAGCATCCATGTGGAACAAGGATGCCACAGAGCTAAAGGCGGTTATGTGGACTAAATTGGTGCATTTCAACCTTGAGCAGAAAAGGAGTATGGCTCGTTCAGCAGATTTGATGAAATTATTTGGGCAAGTAGTATATCCGCTTCCCCTTGAAACAGATTTTGA
>JAQTZD010000123.1 GCA_028687975.1 Sediminibacterium sp. | reverse complement strand
CCCGACATTAAGCCGGCATACAAAGGAGCGCCGGATGCCAGCGCAATACCAAGACAGAGTGGTAATGCTACCAAAAAAACGGATAAACCTGCAGGAAGATCATGTCTGAACCAAATGAGCCGATAATACCTGATTGTACGCTTCATTCGAATTTAATTTAGAAAAACATGGCTTTCAAAGGAGTTGTTTTTTTGCAGCCATGGAGTGAAAAGGAAGCACAAAGATAATATTTATTAATTTAGGTGATGATTACAGATACCCTCCGCGAACAGTTCCTCCTCAGAAAAGACATCACCTTCCTGAATTTCGGCTCCTTTGGAGCCTGCCCCAGGCCTGTATTTGAACGCTATCAGCAATACCAGTTGGAGTTGGAACAGGAGCCTGTTCAATTCATTGTAAAAACCGGGCTGGAGTACCTGAAAGCATCCCGGATAGCATTGGGCAAATACCTCAACTGCCATGAGGACGACCTGGTATTTGTAACCAATCCTTCCTATGCGGTGAACCTGATTGCCAAAACTCTGCAGCTGGAACCCGGAGATGAAATTCTTACAACCGATCTTGAATATGGCGCCTGCGACAGAACCTTTCAATATTACTGCAACAAAGCGGGTGCCCGGTATGTACGCCAGCCAATCAGCCTGCCGCTTACCGGAAAGGAACAGTTCATTACTGATTTCCTGAAAGGGCTGAGCGCCAAAACCAAAATGATCTTTATCAGCCATATCACCAGTTCCACTGCCCTTCGTTTTCCTGTGGAGGAAATCTGCGCCATTGCAAAATCGAAAGACATCCTGATTTTTGTAGACGGGGCACACGGTCCGGCACAAG
Organism: Sediminibacterium sp.; assembly: GCA_028687975.1. Taxonomy (GTDB): domain Bacteria; phylum Bacteroidota; class Bacteroidia; order Chitinophagales; family Chitinophagaceae; genus Sediminibacterium. The sequence continues at coordinate 5,009 of JAQTZD010000123.1, read as the reverse complement.
CGGAGGTAAACCTGGGCACCTTAAATGCCGATATTTATACTGGCGCCTGTCATAAATGGATGATGGCGCCCAAAGGCTGTTCATTTTTATATGTAAAAAGATCGCTGCAACATTTGTTCGATCCCCTAGTAATCAGTTGGGGCTTCAACAGCACCACCCCATCGCATTCCAGATTCCTGGACTATCACCAAACACAGGGCACCAGGGATTTTTCCGCATTTTGCACCGTTCCAACAGTGATTGATTTTCTGCAACAGCACAACTGGTCCGCCGTATCGAAGGAATGCAGAACAATGGTTCAGAGCAATGCATTGCGCTTTTGCCAGTTATTGAGAACAGAACCTTTAGCGCCGGTGAACGATGATTTTATCCTGCAATTATTCAGCATCCCTATTAATACCCCTGAGCCTGAAACGCTCAAAGAGCTTTTGTTCGATAAATACAGGATTGAAATACCGGTGATGCGGCATGAAGACAAGGTATACCTGCGGTATTCCATTCAGGCCTTTAATACAGCGCAGGACCTCGACATACTGGAAGATGCACTCAAAAACATCATACAAACAACCAGCTTAATTAAAGTATAACCAGGCCCGGTAAAACTAAAGGGTGCTGATATAAAGATCTTCCACTTTTTTACGGGCCCAGGGAGTTTTGCGCAGAAAGGTTAAACTAGACTTGATACTGGGGTTATTTTTAAAGCAATTGATATTGATTATTCTTTCCAGATCCTCCCAGCCAAAATATTGAACCAGGTAGGTTAAAATAAATTCCAGGGTTTTGCCATGCAGCGGATCTTTAGATTCAAAAGGTTTCATGATTATGAAGATAATACAATCTCCATAATCATGAAAGGGTGATCATAACAGCAATTGAAAACCGCTTTGTCTTTTATATCATATCTGCAGACGGACCATACATTCCCGGAACCGGGATATCCAGCAAACGCAAATACACGCTTAACTGTGCACGGTGGTGGTACATATGGTTCAGACACCAGGTGCGTACCACAGCTTCCTTAGGCAGGATAAAATAAACCACATCGCCGTTGCGCATGGTCCAGTTTTTGGCGAAGTCTTCGTCTTTTGCATTTTGCAGAATGGCTTCGGATTTGGCCAGCAACCCGTCAAAATAAGCGAGCAGCTCTTCCGTAGAATTGATCTCTTTTTTTTCTCCACCGCCTTTGGAAAAATCCAGTTCATCCTGTACCATGCATTCTTTCCACCAGCCATTGATCTCGGCCACGTGCAGCGCAAGCGCTTTCAGGGTCATGGATTTCTCATGCGGTTTAAAGCTGGCCTTCTCAAAAGGAATGGCCGCCAGCATCAAACGAGTGTTAGCAGATTCCTGCTTCAGTTCTGCTAAAAATTTACCAGCAATACTCATGTTTATTTTTTTTAAGTTTCAGAAGGTGAATATACACTTTCTTTGCATTTCGTATGTCCCTCTTCATCGCATCACTGAACTCCGGCAGCAACGGAAACTGCTATTATATCGGCAATCAAACCGAAGCGGTTTTGATTGATGCAGGCTTGTCTTGCAGGGAAATAGAAATACGCATGAAGCAGCGGTCGCTGGAGACCAAAAAACTCAAAGCCATTTTTGTTTCGCACGAACATACGGACCACATTAAAGGGGTATCCACGCTGGCACAAAAATACCAATTGCCCGTTTACATTACCCCGGAAACCGCCAAAAACGGCCCAAGATTAATCCGGCACCTTTCGCAGCCATTCACTGCCCACCAACCCATTCAGGTTGGCGGAATAACCGTAACTCCTTTTGGAAAGGAACACGATGCAGCCGATCCGCACAGTTTTGTGGTGAGCCATGCTGGCATCAACATTGGCGTAATCACCGATATTGGTACAGTCTGCGATCAGGTGACCCACTATTTTAAACAATGCCATGCGGCCTTCCTCGAATCCAATTACGATGAAGTGATGCTTGCCAACGGAAAATATTCCCAGTTGCTGAAAAACCGGATCAGTGGCGGCAAGGGGCATATTTCCAATACCCAGGCCCTGGAATTGTTCATTGCCCATAAGCCGCCGTTCATGACCCACCTCCTGCTCTCCCATCTTTCCAGGGAGAACAATACCCCCGAACTGGCCAAGGCGGCATTTGAACCATTTGCGGGCAAAACTCTGGTTACCGTAGCTTCCCGGTACGAGGCCAGTGAGGTATTCCAGATCAGTCACCCGCAACCGGTAGAGATTGTTCTCCCAAGAATACCCGTCCGTGCAATTCAGACAAGCTTATTTTAATATTCCTTGCCGAATTCCTTTTATTGTAATTCCGGGGAGAATTGATTAAATTGTATACCAAACAAACCAGTCCGTTATGAAACATTATCACATTGTTTCGAGGATAGCGATTTACATGCTTTCGGTTGTTCTGATTATTTTTGGTATTTGTCACTTTCTCTATCCCCGCGACCTCTTCGTTTATGTTCCTGTATTTATGGTAGGTGGTATTCTGTACGCCTATATTGTTGGAGCCATCTTCATTTTAGTTGGATTGTCTTTCTTAACCAATCAGTTTGTGAAATTTACCAGCTACCTGCTGGTGATACTCATGCTGGTTTTTATCCTGAGCATCCATGTACCCAACTACCTGAATGCAGGTAACCGGGACATGAAAATGCTGGCCCTGATCAATATCCTGAAAGACGCTGCCATCATGGGATTTGTGATGCACATAGCTGCAGGCGCACACCACCAGCACCTGCATTTTGAAGAAAGCGATTAGATACCTATATTGAGGTATGAAAAAACAGCTTCTTCTGTTAACACTTCTTTTAAGTGCAGTGGGTGTATTTGCCCAAGGCAAAACGCCGTATATCATTTACAATTCCAAAGGCCGTCAGGTCAGTTATCAAAAAATGATCCGGACACTGAAGGAAAAGGATATCGTGCTATTCGGGGAGTATCATAACAACGCCATTGCGCACTGGTTGCAACTGGAGATCACGAAAGACCTTCATCAAAACAGGCCAATGATCCTTGGGGCAGAAATGTTTGAAGCCGACAATCAGGACGCGCTGAATCAATACCTGGCTGGAAAGCTGAGTGCCCGTGGACTGGATTCCAACGCAAGGCTTTGGAAGAATTACCCAACAGACTATGCGCCTTTGGTGAACTATGCCAAAGCCAACCAACTACCATTTATAGCCACCAATATTCCAAGAAAGTATGCAGCAATGGTAAGTAAAGGAGGATTCTCCAGGCTCGACAGTTTAACCGCTGCAGAAAAAAAATGGATGGCTCCCTTACCCATGGCCTACGATAAAAACCTGCCGGGTTATGTAAAGATGATGGAGATGATGGCCGGGCATGGCAGTGAAAATATGCCCAAAGCACAGGCAAGTAAGGATGCAACCATGGCGTACTTTATTTTGCGCAACCTGCAGGCAGGCTCATTATTCCTGCATTACAACGGTTCTTATCACTCCGATTTTTATGATGGCATCAACTGGTACCTGAAACGGGAAAAGCCAGACCTGAAATACGGTACAATTTCCACGGTAAGCCAGAAAAATATAAAAAGCCTGCTCGCCGAAAACAGGGGCAGAGCAGACTTTATTATTTGTGTGGATGAAGATATGACCAATACCTACTGATAAAGCAGGTACTTCTTGCGCATGGCTTTATACGCCGATAAACCCGGTTCCCAGGAATCATAAATTTCCTGAACAGACTTGCCTGAGGTTACCTGTAGCTGAAACAGATCTGTACCGGCCAGTTTATTGATGTCGCCGATTTCCTTGCTCTGGCTCCTGTCGAAGAAATGTGCTTTATCGGGGAAATTATTGTAGAGCTCAATCATCCACTGAATCTGAATTCTTTTGATCTTGCGCAGTTGGGCAATATCCACCTTCCGCAGATCCAGTCCGTAACATTCGGTGTTCATATGCAGTGGCGTTTCACTCATGCCGGAAATACTAACCGGGGTATAGGAAAAATCATATTTGCCTTTTAAAAGCGGGCTGCCGAAAACAGTAAAAGGAAACTGTGTTCCTCTTCCATGGTTCAGCACGGTGCCTTCGAACCAGCAGGTAGTGGGATACAGCATAATACTCTGTTGGGTATTGAGATTGGGAGATGGTTTCACCGGAAGCGTGTATTCCATATCGTGGCGGTAGTTGGCCACTTTAATGATTTTCAGTTTACACTGAAGTTTGTTGGGCAACCAGCCTTCTCCGTTCAGCATCTGTGCAAATTCTGCGATGGTCATCCCATGCGCAACAGGTATGGGGTACATGCCAATACCCGATTTAAATTTCATGTCGAGTACAGGACCGTCTACCAGGTATCCATTGGGATTGGGACGATCGAGGATCAGGAGTTCCTTGTTGTTCTCCGCACAGGCTTCCATGATATGCCCCAGCACATTGATGTAGGTATAATAACGACAACCCACATCCTGGATATCAAAAATCATGACATCCACATCGGCCAGGTCTTCTTTGGATGGCTTGCGCTTGGGACCATAGAGTGAAATCACCGCCACACCCGTTGCAGGATCTTTCTCATCCTTTACTTTAACACCGGCGCTGGCATTGCCCCTGAATCCGTGTTCCGGACCAAACACTTTCACGATATTGATACCGCGATTCAGCATGCTGTCTACAAAATGCCTATTATTACCCACAATGGTGGTTGGGTTGGCCAGCAGCGCCACCCGCTTGCCTTTTAAATATGAATAATACAATTCGGTCTGATCCGCACCAGTGATGATAGGTTTAGGTTTGAATACGTTGCTACTGGCAAAGGCGGCAATAGCAAAAAAACCTGCGACTGCCAATAGCAGTGCAGATTTCAGGTAATTTAATCTGCAGAATTGGGGTGTTTTTTTCATAGAGCAATAATACAACTACTTATCATAGAGAAATCCTGAATTTGATGAAGGGACAGGAACAAAGAAACATACATCTTGCCACCTTCAAAAAACGGCTCAATCTGCTACCCATAGCCCATGGATACAGAAAAAAGCCGGTGTAGAAACAC
>JAQTZD010000122.1 GCA_028687975.1 Sediminibacterium sp. | reverse complement strand
CCACCGGGGAATGCGTAGTTCTCCAGTACAACCTGGTGAATGATTCCGGCGCCGGGTTTCCAGAACCCAATGCCATATTTATTGGATACAGAAGCCAGAAAGTCGTACACTTCCTTGCTTTCCGCATTGGCTACTTCCAGGTCTTTTTTTGCTTCCAGCTTGGCAGTAATCAGGTGATCGCAGTGTACAGTAGAAGGAACAGCCACTTTGGGTCTGCCAGCCTGCATAAACTGTAAAAGAGCCATTTGAGCAGTTGCATCCTGCATGGCTACACGGTCGGGCGCAAAATCCACATAACTGTTGCCTCTTTCAAAACCCGCCAGTTGCTGATCGGGGTGCAAATGGGCAAATAAAATTTTCTCAGATAAAGTAAGCGGACGACCCAGCGTTTTGCGGGCTGCATCTACTTTTGCAGGCATTTCTGCATACACTTTTTTAATCATTTCAATATCAAAAGCCATAGCGGTGCAATTTTAGACGCGAATTTACAAAAAAACAACCTCAGGTTGGCACGGGATTTGAACTTTTATGCGCAGATTATGTTTAATTTTGTGTAACAGCACGATACCCCCGATTTAAAAGCAACTATTATGAACAAAGTCAGAGATTTTCTGGAAGTACATGCTTTTGGCGTTTGCAGTGCAATCGGTGAACGCTTTGGGATTGCCACAACCCGGATCAGGATGTGGTTCATTTATATTTCTTTTCTGACAATGGGCTCTCCGATTGTAGTATATATGATTCTGGCCTTTGTAATGAATATCAAAAATTACTGGCTGGCCGGAAAAAGAAATCCGCTCAGAAACCTGTAATATGTTCTAAGCGGATTTGGTATATTATATTTTTCTGATATAGCCTGTTTGGTTAATTTTTCTTCATTTCCTTTGCCCAGGCATCTTTTAGGGTAACAGTACGGTTGAACACCAGTTTTTCCGGTGTGCTGTCCTGATCCAGTACAAAGTACCCTTTTCTTAAAAACTGAAAAGCCATTTCCCGGTTGTCGTTGGCCAGTGCCGGTTCTGCATAAGCCTGGTGAATGATTGTTAAAGAATCCGGATTGATGTAATCTTTAAAATCACCCTCTGCATTACCAACATCTTCTACCTTAAACAGCCGGTCGTACAAACGGACTTCCGCACCAATCGCATGCTGTGCGCTAACCCAGTGCAGTGTGCCTTTCACATGAATGCCTGAAGTATCAGCACCACTCTTGCTCTCCGGGATATAGGTACAATGAACTTCTGTAATCTGCCCGGATGCATCCTTAATCACTTCTTCACACTTAATGATATAAGCGCTTTTCAGCCGGACCATCTGACCGGGAGCCAGCCGGAAGTATTTCTTAGCTGGCTGTTCCATGAAATCGTCCTGCTCAATATAAATTTCTCTGCTGAAAGGCAGTTCTCTGGTGCCTCCCTGCTCATCTTCCGGATTGTTTTCGCTGGCAAGCATTTCCACCCCTTTATCGTAGTTGGTAATTATAACCTTCAATGGATCAAATACCACCATTCTGCGTTGGGCAGTTTTATTGAGTTCTTCCCGAACACAGAATTCGAGCAAGCCAACATCAATGAGGTTGTCCCTTTTGGCAACGCCAATTCTGTCGCAGAATTCACGAATGCTCGAAGCCGGATATCCCCTTCTGCGCATACCGCTGATGGTGCTCATTCTGGGATCATCCCATCCATTCACCAGTTTTTCGTTCACCAGTTGTAAGAGTTTACGCTTGCTCATGACTGTATACGTCATGTTTAAACGGGCAAACTCGTATTGTTTGGAAGGGAAACTACCCAACTGCTCAATACACCAGTCGTACAATGGACGGTGCGGTACAAACTCCAGTGAGCAAAGGGAATGTGTAATTTTTTCGATCGAGTCGCTTTGTCCGTGGGCAAAGTCGTACATCGGATAAACACACCACTGGTCTCCGGTGCGATGGTGGTGCGCATGTTTGATTCTGTAAATGATGGGGTCTCTCAGCAGCATATTCGGAGACGCCATATCAATCTTAACCCGCAATACTTTGGATCCGTCGGGATATTTTCCAGCCTTCATGTCCAGGAACAATTGTCTGTTCTCTTCCGGCGTTCTGCTGGCATATTGATTGCGTACACCCGGTTGGGTAGGTGTGCCTTTTTGTTCGGCAATTTCTTCGCTGGTACTGTCGTCTACATATGCCAGCCCTTTGCTGATCAGTTGCATCGCCATTTCGAAGAGCTGATCAAAATAATCGGAAGCATAGAATTCATTGGCCCATTGAAACCCCAGCCACTGAATATCTTTCTTAATACTTTCTACATACTCTGTGTCTTCTGTAACCGGATTGGTATCGTCGAAGCGCAGGTTGGTCTGGCCACCATATTTCTTCGCAACGCCAAAGTTCAGGCAAATGCTTTTGGCATGACCAATATGAAGGTATCCATTGGGTTCAGGTGGAAATCTGGTCAGAATGCTGGTGTGTTTGCCACTTGCCAGGTCTGCTTCAATGATCTCTTCAATAAAATTCAGGCTCTTTTCTTCGCTCATCGAGGATTTGTTTGGGGTGCAAATGTACGAAAACAAAAAAGGGAATCACAATTAATGGTATCAGACAGGCTGTTCCGGCAAACTAGCGGGCTATTTCGATGCTGTTGAAAAACGGTGCAGCATCATCGGCACTTGCGTTGGGGGCGGCCGATAAATACATCACCTGGTGCAATACCGAACCCAGGAAAAACAAATAGCCAAAGGCTTTCTTCCCTTTGAACTGCTCATTCTCCGACTTAGTGCCGTCCAGTTCCAGGTAAAGGCAATTTTGTCCTTTAAACTGAATCATCTGATCTTTGGCAATGGTTACCCCGCCCATCTGCGCCGGTATACCAGCCTTCAGTTGCTCCCAGATAACATCTCCCAGGGCAGTCACCATTTCAGGAGAAACGCCCATGGCGGTCAGGTCTAACCCCATGGCCATATAACCGGTACCTGTATCTTTTGCATACATATACATGGAACCTCCTGCAGGCAACTTTTTTTCTTCGGGGATACCCGGAAAAATCACTTTTACTTTTTCGGAAAGTGGCTGTGGGGTGAGCTGTGCGTGTAAAAGGTCTTGCTGAAAAACGACCAGCATCAGAAAAACAAAAAACTTCCGCAAAAGAGATTGGACTAAAATTGATTTCATAGAAATGGTTTATGAGGGTGTACCCTGAATGGAATACCCTGCTACAAATTTGACTGATTTTATCATATCATCATGCAACAATCTGTCGGCCGAATTAAAACTGATTTCTTTTCTGAAAGCATGCATCAGTTCTTCCAGCACCGGAGAAGATTGCAAAGGCCTGCGGAATTCCATGGCCTGGGCGGCACTCAGCAATTCAATGGCCAGAATTTTTTCTACATTTTGTACCACCCGCCAGCATTGGGTAGCCGCATTGGCACCCATACTTACGTGGTCTTCCTGGTTGTTACTGGAAGAAATACTGTCTACCGAAGCCGGTGTACAGAGTTGCTTGTTTTCACTGACCATACCCGCGGCTGTATATTGCGGAATCATGAATCCGGAGTTCAATCCGGCATCTTTCACCAAAAACAAGGGCAGACCACGCTGGCCTGAAATAAGCTGATAGGTTCTGCGCTCAGAAATGTTTCCGATTTCACTCATCGCTATAGACAAATAATCCAGTACCAGCGCCAGTGGCTGACCATGAAAATTGCCGCCGCTGACAATCAGGTCCTGCTCCGGAAAAACATTCGGGTTATCTGTAACCGAATTGATTTCACGCATAAAAACACGCAGTACATGATCAAAAGCGTCTTTGCTGGCTCCATGAACCTGCGGAATACACCGGAAAGAATAGGGATCCTGTACCTGTGCTTTCTTTTGAACAGCAATACTGCTACCCTTGAGGTGCTGCAGCATGATCCGGGCAGTGGCAACCTGACCGTCGTGCGCCCTGATGCGGTGAATATGTTCGTTGAAAGCTTCTGTTACGCAATCAAAAGCATCAAAGGAAAGTGCGGCAATCAGATCGGCCATGGCCAGTAAATGCTCGGCCTTCTTCAGGCAATACATGCCGTAAGCACTCATAAACTGTGTTCCATTGATCAGTGCCAGTCCTTCCTTGCTTTGCAGGTGAATGGGTTTCCAGTTCAGCAGTTCCATGGCCTCTGCTGCCGGCATTTTGTTGCCCTGGTAATAAACTTCGCCAAGACCCAATAAAGGAAGACTCAGGTGGCTGAGCGGTGCCAGGTCACCGGAAGCACCCAGCGAACCCTGGGTATAAATTACCGGTAGTACATCGTGGTTGTACATATCCATCAAACGGATTACCGTATTGATTTGTACTCCGCTGTGCCCGTAACTGAGCGATTTTATCTTGAGCATCAGCATCAGCCGAACAATATCTGCCGGTACTTCCTCCCCCATGCCGCAGGCATGAGATACCAGCAGGTTGTACTGCAATTGTTCTATCTGAGATGCATCAATTTTAACGTTCTGTAAAAATCCAAAGCCTGTATTAACACCATAATAGAGCTGTTCCTGCCCATGCGTTTTTTGATTGAGAAATTCTCGGCAGGCAACTATTTTTTCATGTGCAGCAAAGGTGACAGACACCTGCTGCCGGTAGTTGAGCAGGTCTTTGACCTGTTGAAAATGCAGCCATTGATGGTCTAAAGGCAGGTAATTGTAACTCATTCCGGCAATCGTTTGCTGCAAAGTAATTGATTTGGGCAACAAAATAAAAGCCCCCTGTAAAGGGGGCTTCGTGATTCGGATTGGATTCGAACCAATGACCTACTGCTTAGAAGGCAGTTGCTCTATCCAGCTGAGCTACCGAACCTTATATTTCCTTAACCGGACCGGTTAAGGAGGTGCAAAATAAGGGAAAATAAACCAGTTTTACAAACGAAGCGGTAATTTCCTGATTTCTATGCATTCTGGCCAGACAGTATCTTTTGTATCACCGGAATTTCGTCCTGGGGAATATAGAATTCGTGTATTCTTCCATCCAATTCACTTCTTACCCGTTTGATGAGTTCCGCTCCGGTTCTTCCGGTATACAGCATGTATTTTTCGTTGATAGACGTGATGGTATCGCTTCTTTTTCTCTTTTGCATATCGAGCGATTTATGGGCAATTCCCAGGGTCCGGTTGATGGCTTCTATACTGGTAAGCTGTTGCATGGTTTGCATATTGTTCAGAATCAGCCGGATCAACGCAGATTCAATGGTTGTAAAAATGTTCTCCCTGGCATATGCCGATTTCAGATCTCCGGTAACGGGGTGGACAGCCGGCTCGGTAAACGGTTTGGGCTGCCCTGTTGTAGACCGTGTTGATAAACTGAATTTTCTGGATACGACCACTGCAATGCCCGCAATCAATACAACCAGACCGGCAATCAGGTAATACAGATAGTTTCCCCATCCATCGTTGGCCTGAATATAGATGAATTTACCGGTTGGAATAAAATCGCCCGGTAAAATCCGGATAGAATCCAGCTCGCTGCCCGGGTTGGGCAAACTGAGGAACAGGGTATTTTTATCGTACCATAGATAATTGTAATCCAGTTTGGCTGTCAGTCGCTGCCGGTAGGGCGTTGGCCCGAGTGAAAGTACCTGGTTCAACAGCAGGTTCCAGTATTCAACAGTCCCCGCTCTGTTGACAAGCAGGCCGGAATCAATGGAACAGATTAATTGAACCTGATACAACTTATCGGCCAGCTCGGGATTTAAAAAACCTTTGGTTTTCCAGTCTCTGGTAGCCAGATCCAGTACCATAATAGAATCAATCTGGTTTTTGCTGAACTCATGAAAGGATTTGAGTGCCTGATTTCCTGCGATGGAAGCAAGCGACCAGATAGCCTGGCCGGCCTGGTGGTACCAGATATTGGCGTGCATCG
>JAQTZD010000121.1 GCA_028687975.1 Sediminibacterium sp. | reverse complement strand
ATTGCTCCGAACGACGACCAACTGGCAAAGGCCCTGGCTCAATTGCCTGAAACCCTCGGTGACTATTAATTAATTTCGGTCTCTAACTTCTTAAAGAATAGGTTTTTGCTGCCGCCCTGCGGGAGGTGGCCCATGCTGCGCCGTAGGCAATCAGCGCTACTGTTGAAACTACCAGCAGATAGTCGGTAATTGCCGATTTCACCGGATAGTAATCAATAATAAAGGTGGAGCCACCCAGCTTGATGAGGTGAAAACGATCCTGCAACCAGCAGATCGTACCTGCCAGCAACAACCCGATACCGGTTCCGATTGCGGCCAGCAACATGCCTTCGAGCAGAAAAATTCGATGGATCCGCAGATCATCTGCGCCCATGGCCATCAATACCGCAATGTCTTTTTGTTTTTCCAGTACCAGCATGGAGAGGGCTCCGATCATGTTGAAAGCAGCCACTACCAGTATCAAGGAAAGAATACCGTAAATCACCCATTTTTCTACCTGCATTACTGCATAGAGTGATTGGTTCTGCTCGTAGCGGGTAAGCACTTTGCAGCTGGTTCCCATGATCTGCTGCAACGCTTTTTGCACAGTTTTTTCTGCTGCAACTGTTGTGTTCAGCTCAATGGCACTGAATTCGCCGGGTTGCATATTGAGCATGTATTTCAGGAACTCCAGGTTGGTGAACACATATTTATTGTCGAAATCCTGCTGTATTACAAAGGATCCTGCCGGATGCACCGGAAAGGAATTCAGTCCGTCTGTGGATTGAAAGGAACCGGCTTCGCGGTTGGGAACATATAATACCAGCGGTACTGTGGCCCTGGTTACATCAACGCCTGCCGCATTTTCAATACCTGCACCCACCACTACTGCGGGCTCGTCTTTGGTACCCAATTCAAATCTGCCCCGGACTACATACTCCCCTACCGGATTTACCAGGTTGTAATGCGACTCTACCCCTTTTACCGTAACGATGGATTGATAGTTGCCCATCAGCAGGGCTTTTTCTTCTGCGATAAAACTGAAGGCTTTCACTCCGGGCAGGGCCCTGATTTGTTGCACCTGGCCATCGCTGATCTGAAAGGTTTTGGCCTTGGCAGGAACCACTTTTACAGATGCATAAAAATCGCCGTACATGCTTTTGACCAGTTCTTCAAATCCATTGAACACACTCAATATGATGATCAGGGCCGCCGTTCCCACCGCAATGGCAGTAACCGCAATCCAGGCAATAATATTGATGGCGTTGGTAGACTTTTTTGAACGGAAATATCGCCAGGCGAATAAAAGGTTCATGTATGAATTTAAGAATAAAGCACTAATCCTCCTGCTCCTTGCTGGTTTCCGGTCCGGTATGCAGGTTCTTCAGGATTTCTTCCATTTTAAATACATAATCGAGGGTATCATCGTTGTAGAAATGAATCACCGGAATGCGGCGCAGTTGGTGCTTCATTCTGTCGGCCAGTTCCTTTTTAATTTCCCATGCTCTGGATTCGATGAGTTTCATCGTTGCCTTGGGGTCCTTTACCTGAAACAGGCTCAGGTATACCCTGGCTTCCAGCAGGTCTGGTGTAACTTTCACATTAGATATAGATACCATTCCGCCGTCGATCATGTTCAGATTGAGGTGGCGAAATACTTCATTGAATTGTTCCTGTAATGCTCCTGCGACCTGGCGCTGGCGTTTTCCTTCCTCCATATTCTCCCTTTTATTGGGTGTAAAATTAGTTACTTTGTGCTGTTTTCATCATTTAATTCCATTATGAAGCGATTTGAGCGGATTTTGTTCTACCTGAGTAACCAGAAAAGGAATATTGTACTGTATTTTGTTTTTAACCTGTTGTCTATCCTGTTTTCCCTGGTTTCTCTGGCCATGCTGTCTCCCATCCTCAAATTGCTGTTCACAGAATCGAGGGAAGAAATTGCCCGCCCGGAAATGAGTCTTTCCATGGAGGGCCTCAAAAACCTGACTGTTTATTTCAAATATTATTTCAACAACCTGATTGCGGAAAAAGGCGCCATCTATGCGCTGGGAACCATTTGCGTGGTCATCATCATTTCGATCTTTCTCAAGAACCTCTTTACCTATATGTCTTACCGGGTACTGGCCCCCATGCGGAACTATGTTATGACCAAACTCCGTTCGGACCTCTACGCCAAAATCCTGGAACTACCGATTGGCTTTTTTACGGAACAGAAAAAAGGAGATATCATCAGCCGGATGAGTAACGATGCCAATGAAATTGAATGGAGTGTGATGAGTACACTGGAAGGCCTGATCAAAGACCCGATGCAGATCCTGATTATTTTGGGGGTACTCATATATATCAGCCCGCTGCTGTCTTTGTTCCTGCTCGTTTTACTTCCCCTCACCGGTTTTATCATCGGAAGGGTGAGCCGTTCGCTCAAGAAGCAATCCACCGAATCGGCCGAAGAGCTGGGCAGCCTGATGTCTATCCTCGATGAAACCCTTGGAGGCCTCCGGGTTATCAAAGCATTCAATGCGGAAACCATTTTGCGCAACCGCTTTTTCAATACCAACGATAAGCTGAACCATATCCGCAACAAAATGACTTTCCGCAGAGACCTGGCATCTCCGATGTCGGAGTTCATGGGCGTAATGGTATTGAGTTGTATTCTCTGGTTTGGTGGGCGTCTGGTGCTGGGCCATGAAGCCGGATTGCAGGGCGACAGCTTCATCAGTTATATCCTGATCTTTACCCAGATCATCAACCCGGCCAAATCACTTTCTACCGCATTCTACAACTCGCAACGAGGAACGGCCGCCATCAAAAGGATTGAAGAAATTCTGCAGGCACCGCTGACCGTAACCGATCTGCCCGATGCCAAAGTACTGAACCGGTTCGAAAAACAGATTGAATTCAGGAATGTTTGCTTCTCTTACGATGAAGTACCCATTCTGAAAAATATCAACCTGACCATTGAGAAAGGAAAAACCATTGCACTGGTTGGTTCCTCCGGCGCCGGCAAGAGCAGCCTGGCCGACCTGATTCCCCGCTTTCACGATGTGAGCTCAGGAGAAATCCTGATCGATGGCGTGAACATCAAATCGTACCAGCTGAACAGTGTACGCGCCCTGATGGGAATCGTAACACAGGAGCCGATTCTGTTCAATGATACCATTGCCAACAATATTGCGCTGGGCAGCGACCACAGAGATATTACCTCTATTGAAAAAGCAGCCACAGTAGCCAATGCGCTCGACTTTATCCGTCAAAAAGACGAAGGTTTCGATACCAATATCGGCGACCGCGGTTCCAAACTCAGCGGTGGGGAACGCCAGCGCCTGACCATTGCAAGGGCTGTGTTTAAAAATCCACCCATCCTGATCCTGGACGAAGCCACTTCTTCACTCGATACGGAAAGCGAAAGACTGGTTCAGGATGCCATCAACAACATGATGCAGAACAGAACCTCCATTGTAATTGCGCACCGCCTGAGTACCATCCGCCATGCAGATGAAATCATTGTTCTGCAGAAAGGTGAAATTGCCGAACGAGGAACCCACGAAAGCCTGCTGGCACAAAACGGCATCTACCGGAAACTGGTGGATATGCAGGAAGTTAAATAATAGATGCCAGGGTCATCTATTGCTATTTCAAGTTTTTGGTTAATGCATCCATCAGCATTTTATTCTCATTAGTGCCTTCGTAACGCATTAAAATGGTTCCATCTTTGCCTATAAGTATTTTAGTAGGAATTGGCTGAATACCATACAGCTTTCCCAAATCATGGTCTGTTCCTGCCCCTTTTAACACATGCATCCAATCGCCCGTTTTATCATCCTGAATGGCTTTCTTCCAGGCCAACTTTCTATCGTCATCATCAGCAATACTAATAATCTGAAGACCTTTCGATTTAAACTTTGCATTTAGTTCAACTAAAAACGGAGATTCTGATCTGCAAGGCACACACCAGGTGGCCCAAAAATCCAACAATACATAATTTTTCCCTTTGAATTGTTCAAGGGAAAACTGGTTCCCATTTTGATCAACTGCAACAAAATTCTTTGCTTTGGCCCCTGGTCCTCCGCCTTCAAGTGCCCGAATATCTTCAGCAATTTTTTGGCCATAGTAACTTGTTTGGAGCTCATCAGAATATGAATTGAATATTCGCTTTACAGAATCTAATGGAAGTCTGTGCAGAAGAATCTGCAGATAATCAACACTGTAATAAGATTTGGTGTTCTTAATAGTAAAATCTATATGCATTCTAATCACTTCACGAGAATGCGGATCTAATTGAATATGGATATTTTTTGTACTGTCTTTTAGATACTTATTGGCTGGGTTTAATTTATAAGCTAAGTTGAAATCATAGATTCGTCGTTCTAAAGAATCTTTCAATTTTTTATACAAATAAGCATTATCGAGCGAATCAATTTGCTTTTGCGTTTTAGACCCTTTGAGTGACAGATACTTGAACTTATCTTTTTCTACACTAAGGTGCATTATTCCAGGTTCGATAAATATGGAATTAAAATTAATATCATTGGTATTTGTAAAATTCCTTTCTCCATAAATATCTGCCCTTACAGGGTGAGCGATATCACCCCTAAACTCAAAGCGTCCATCATTAATCCTGGCGCTATCCTGTACATATATTCCCTTGTAGTCTATATAATCTAACCTGATATAGCCAGTGGACTGGTTTTTTATTTCACCATGAATCACAAAGGGCTTTTTCTCGAATTGAGCTTTAAGATTGATTGAAACAACGAATAAAAAAAGCAACGCAATTATTTTCATAGGAACCAGTTTGTTTACTAAACATAAAATCGAAATCCATTCGGTTTTGTTTCTTAGAAAAAGAAAAATCACTCATGAGGATTAAGAGCATTTTCGTTTATATACTTCTCGATTTCCGAAATTGAGGGCGAAATCTTCATAATAACTCCATTTTTATCCAGAAGTAGTGTAAATGGAATAGCAGCAATCCCATATTTTTTTACTTGCGCAGACTCAAATCCACCCAGGCTTAAATAGTTTTTCCATGGCAATACATATTTCTGAAGGGATTTTTTCCAGACACTAAATCCCGAATCTAGAGAGATAGAAACAATACTGAATGAGTTTTTAGAATATGATAAAAATAGTCTTTTAAGCTCAGGAAAAGTTGCAATACATGGACCGCACCATGATGCCCAATAATCAATTAAGGTAATTTTACCCTCTTCTAACTTGATCATTTCTTTTATATTTTTAACATTAGTCAAAATGATTTTTTCAAATTTTCTCCCTATAAGATTAGACTGATCAAAATCAAAAAGCAGATAATGCAAATACGCTCCCTCTTCTGAATTTTGCATACTTGAGGAAAAAGAGAAAAATGTTTTCTTAGAAATTTGTTTGGTAACCTTGGTGAGATTAAAGAAATCTTTTACAAGCTTAAAAACATAGTAGCAATTGGGGGTTTGAATAGCAACTGTAAATATATATTCAGCTAGCGAGCTATCTATACAATTAATTTTATTTGAAAAAAAAGAAACAGCACTCAAATTCTTTAAATTCTCGTTTGCCATTAAACTGTCTTGAAGTTGTTCTCGTACTGAAAAGAACGAATCTACTACTACCCTATACTTTTCCTCTAGCGCATTTTGAAAAGAATTATAAACTTCTGATTGGTATACAGCACTTGCGTCTCCAACAATCATTATTTTCCCTGTATCAATTATAAACGGAAAAAAATATTTATCAGAATCAAACGATAAACTATAATATTTATAATCTTCAAAATTGCCATTAAAGTGAACAAGACCATTCACAAAATATCCTGAATCATAAACGCTTGCTTTAACCCGAGGATCATTTGGAGACCAGGTATCTTTTAGGTAAATTTTTTTCCCTTCTGCACTATAATGTACCCTTAAAACAGGGCAGGTAGTTAAGAATGAATTTTTCATCTTAAATTACCAAATATGACAAAGAGAAGCAGGCGCAAGTTCAGCGCCGAATTTAAAGCGAAAGTAGTGTTAGAAGCG
>JAQTZD010000120.1 GCA_028687975.1 Sediminibacterium sp. | reverse complement strand
GCCGCATCCCCTACCCGCCTCGGAAAAGAAATCATGGTTTATGTAGAAAGACTCAACAACCAGATTGAACTGTTCAGCAGCATCCCTTACGCAGCAAAATTTGGTGGTGCCACCGGTAATTTCAATGCGCATCATATTGCATTCCCCAAACGCAACTGGGTAAACCTGGGCAACCGGTTTGTGGAAGATATCCTTGGCCTGCAGCGCATGCAGTTCACCACCCAGATTGAACATTACGATTCACTGGCGGCACATTTTGATGCGATTAAGCGTATCAACAATATCCTGATCGATTTTTGCCGGGACATCTGGACCTATATCAGCATGGATTATTTTAAACAGCAAACCAAAAAAGGGGAAGTAGGTTCATCTGCCATGCCACATAAGGTAAACCCCATCGATTTTGAAAATGCGGAAGGCAACCTGGGTATAGCGAACGGATTACTGGAGCACCTGAGCGGGAAATTGCCGGTGAGCCGGCTGCAAAGAGATCTGACAGACTCCACGGTACTTAGAAACATGGGAGTTCCGGTGGCACATATAAGCATCTCCATACAGTCTATCCAAAACGGATTGTCTAAGCTCATCCTGAACGAGGCAGCCATCAAGGCCGATCTCGAGAATAACTGGGCAGTGGTGGCAGAAGCCATTCAGACCATTCTTCGAAGAGAAAACTATCCCAATCCATACGAAGCGTTGAAAGAGCTGACCAGGGGAAAAGCTAAAATAGACAAAGCCACGATCCATGGTTTTATTGGTTCACTGAAAATCAGTGCAGCGCTGAAAAAAGAGCTGAAAGCAATCAGTCCGGCCAATTACACCGGGATTAACCCGGAGTTTTAGCAACCGGAATACCAGCCATCCGAATGTTTGGTATTGTATTTGCCTTGCAATCATGATTGATTAATTTTATCAACAAATTGAGCTGACTGAACCGGATATTGACCATAGCACGTAGAACCATTCTGATCTTTATTGCCATCCTCCTGGTGTTGTATATAGCAATTCAGACAGACTATGTGCAGAACAAACTGGTCCGCTATGCAACCGGCAGGCTTTCCAAATCTTTGGGCACCGAAGTCCGCATCCGGCAGGTAAGCATTTCCCTGTTCAATAAACTGAATCTGGAAGGCATGCTGGTGAGAGACCAAAAGAAAGACACCCTTCTGTATGCAGGCCAGTTGAGGGTAAGGATCACCGATTGGTTTTTCCTGAAAAACAAAGCCGTTCTCAAATATGTAGGGCTGGAAGATGCCGTGATTAAACTGCAGCGAACCGATTCTGTCTGGAATTACCAGTTTATAGCCGATTATTTTGCGTCACCCAATCCAACACCCAAAGACACTGCAGGCAGACTGGACCTGGATCTGAAGAAGATCGACCTGAAGAATGTGCATTATCTGAGCAACGATCTCTGGACCGGAGATATCCTGGATGCCCGTGTGGCAAGCCTGGTATTGGATGCAGATAAAATAGACCTCAAAAACAACCGGTTCAACATCAGTTCCGTGGTATTGAATAAACCACAGGTAAGCATTTACAGTCTGGCCCCGCTCCGACCGGCTCACCTCAAAAGGAAGGAGCCGGCAGTACCAGATACCGGGCTTTACTACAATGCCGGATGGATCGACCTGAATGTACAGCGCATGCAGCTGATCAATGGAGGATTAAACATCGAAGGCAACCTCGAAAAACCATATCCCGGGTTCGACGGATCACATATCCGGCTGTCTAAACTGAGCGGATCCATCAACCGTTTTCATTTTCAGAAAGACACTTTAACGGCCCTGGTTCATCTTTCAGCAAAAGACCGTTCCGGACTGGAGTTGAAAAAACTGAAAGCCAATTTCCGGCTAACTCCCCAAATCATGGAACTGGCCAATCTCGATCTGCAGACCAACAAAAGCAGGCTCACCAATTACTACGCCATGAAGTTCAACAACTTCAACGACGATTTTGCTGAATACATAGACAGTGTGGTGATGGTGGCCCGGTTCAATTATTCAAACGTACACAGCGATGATATTGCCTTTTTTGCACCTGAACTGAAATCCTGGAAAAAAGAAGCCATCCTGACCGGCAATTTCGTTGGAACGGTTGCCGATTTTAAAGTAACCGGATTCAATGCAAGAGTTGGTAGCACCACTTCGGTAAATGGAACGCTGGCCATGAAAGGATTACCGGACATCGACAAAACGGTCATCAGTTTCAACAACGGCAGCGTACAAACCAATGTGTACGACTTAAGTGTTTTTGTTCCCGCATTGGGCAAACTGGAGCAACCCAATCTTGCTGCCCTGGGACAGATATTATACAGGGGTAGTTACAATGGTACCATCCATCGTTTCAGAACCTCGGGCATGCTCTCCACCAAACTGGGTGGCCTGAAAGCCGATATCAGTATGAAGCTCCCTGCTTACGGAGAACCGGTATACGATGGCAATATAGAAGCCATTCGCTTCAATGCAGGAAAATTTCTTTCGGTAGATGAGCTCGGCTTAGTGGATTTCAAAGGGAAAGTAACCGGAAGCAGTTTCAATATCAACCGGCTGAAAACTCAGCTGAACGGAACAGCCTCCTCGATCGAATACAATAATTACAAATACAGCAATATCACGGCCAACGGCACGGTGCAGAAAAAATATTTCAAGGGAGAACTGGAAATCGATGACCCCAATCTTGGATTTACAGCAGATGTGGAAGTGGATTTTTCCAAAGAAGAACCTTTGTTCAATATTGTAGGCGATTTGTCCAATTCCGATCTGCAGGCCCTGAATTTTCTGAAAGAAAAAATACAGGTGGTTGGTTTACTCGACGTAAACTTTACCGGAAACAATATTGACCAATTCACAGGTACGGCAAAGTTCCTCAACGCCGAAATCAGGAGCAGGGAAACCAATGTGCGCTTCGACTCACTGAACCTCACATCCGATTACAGTGATTCCATAAAAACACTGCATATTGGCAGCAACGATTTCAATGCAACCGTGAAAGGCCGGTTCAGCATCATGGAACTACCGGCCAGTTTCCAGGCATTTCTGTACAACTATTACCCTGCATACATCAAACCGTTGAAATCCACCCCCAGGAATCAGCAGTTTACCTTCTTCGTGAACACCGGCTACTTTGAGCCCTATATCCGGCTCTTTGTACAACACGTTTCCGGATTCAACGATGTGATGCTGAACGGATCCATCGATACCCGCAACAACAAACTGGGAGTAGATGCATACATTCCCTATGGCAGGTATAAAAATTATTCCGGCATAGGATTTTCACTTACCGGTAAGGGAAACTTTGATTCACTAGCCGTATCCTCCACCATCAAAAGCATTGAACTGGGCGACAGCATGCGCCTGCCCAATTCTGTGATCCATATCACTGCCAGAAAGGACCATTCCGTAGTAGCCATCAATACCAGCGCGTCCAATGCATTGAACGAAGCTTCATTGAATGCGGATGTATATACCCTCGATGATGGGGTAAAAGTGCAGTTCCGCCCCTCTTCTTTTGTACTGAACAACAAGCCCTGGCATATTGAGAAATCCGGATCCATCGAGATCAGAAAGAAACTGCTGAATGCACAGAATGTAAAGTTCACCCAGGGTTTCCAGGAAATTTCGGTAGAACCGGGTCGACTGAATGGTGTGGGCAATTACAACAACCTGGTCGTTAAATTGAAGAACCTGATTCTGGGAGACATCACTTCCTTGTTCATGAAAAACCCCAGACTGGAGGGTTTGACCACCGGCTCTGTGAACCTCTATAATTTCTTTGATGATTTTTCCGCAGATGCGGAATTGAAAACAGAGCAATTCAGCATCGACGAAGATTCTGTGGGTGTGGTGTTTATCAATGCAGGATACAGGAGCAGCACGGGTTTGATACCTTTTAAAGTGTTCTCTCCCAACAGCGGTTATAATTTTACTGCCGGCGGATCATACAACCTGAAAGACACCACCGGAAAATCCTTCACCACAACCATAGAACTCAACCGGTCGCGAATCGGCATTGTAGAACAGTTTCTGAAAGGGTTATTCAGCAATTTATCCGGCGAAGCTACTGGCGCACTCACCATCAGCGGCGACCTGAACGCCCCCAATCTGCTGGGAAATATCGAACTGAGAAAGGGAGGCCTTAAAGTAGATTATACCCAGGTATACTATACCATCGATTCGGCATTGATCCGCTTTCAGGAAGACGGAATCGATTTCGGCAGGTTCAGCATCTACGACCAGTATAAGAACAAGGGTACAGTTGCAGGCAAACTATACGAGAGGAATTTTAAAGACATGGTCTTCGACTTTGATTTGTTTACAGATAAACTGTTGCTGATCGATACCAAGGCCACCGATAACCAGCAGTTTTATGGCAGGGCCATTGGTAAAGCCAGTATGAGTTTCAAAGGACCGGAAACCGGCTGCAAAATGGTGATCACGGCAGAATCCAACGACAGTTCACATATTACCATTCCCAACTCGGTCAGCAGGGAAAGCGGGAGCGCCGATTTCATTGTATTTAAGGAATACGGCACCGAAATGGAGCTCATAAAACCGAAGAGCAATTTCAACCTGAGTGTAGACCTCGATGTAACCGCCAACAACAAAGTTCAGATAGATGTAATACTGGACGAACTTACCGGGGATGTCATCAAGGCGGTGGGCAATGGCAGATTGCGCATTAAAGCCGGCACCATCGACCCGCTCACCATCAAGGGCAGGTACAATATAGAACGGGGTAAATACGATTTCAATTTTCAGTCTCTGCTGAAAAAACCGTTCGACCTGATGCCCAATGCAGGCAACTATATAGAATGGAACGGAGATCCGTACAAGGCAGAACTGAATGTAGATGCATTGTATACAGCAGAACGGGTATCCCTGTCGGACTTGATTGGCAAGAACAGTTTCAGTGGTCTGGTAAAAGGCTATCGGGGTGATGTGTTGGTCATTGCCTCTCTTCGCAACCAACTGAGCAAACCCGATATCAAATTCCGCCTCGACTTTCCGCAGGGAAGTCCTATTAAAAACGACAATGAATTTGCGCAGTTCCTGGCAAGAATACAGAAAGACGAAAATGAAATGCTGAAACAGGTTTCCTTCCTGATCGTATTCAATTCATTTGCGCCTCCTGGAGAAACCAGCATCACAACGGGTAGCAACCCCTATTCTTTCAGCTCCATCGGCATCAACAGTTTGTCGCAGATACTCACCAAGGAGATCAACAAAGCGGTATCCAATCTCCTGTACAAAATTACGCGAGACAAGAGCCTGCGTTTTGATCTGGGCGCATCGCTGTACAGCAGCTCCAGTATATTCGGAACAGATGGAACCAGTGTACAGGCCAACAGCAACCGGCTCGATCGCTCCCGGGTAAATTTTAAAGTGGGCCGCAGTTTCTTCAACAATAATGTAACCGTAACATTTGGCGGAGACCTCGATTTCAACCTGGGCAACAGTTCTTCTGTACAAAGCGGAAACTTTCAGTGGCTTCCCGATCTGAATATAGAAATCATTTTGTCTCAGGACCGAAAACTCCGGGCCATCATCTTCAGTAAAAACAGTCTGGACATCAGTGGAGCCAACTTCGGCAGAAGAAACCGCCAGGGAGCCAGTATTTCGTACCGACAGGATTTTGAAAGCCTGTTTGGTGCAAAACAGGAACCGATCGAAGTAAACCCGCCCGAAGCAGACAGTACCCGCAAGCAATAATTAAGCGCCGTTCTACAATAAAGGAGCCGGAACTTTCTTACAGTTCTTTAACCGGTAAATGTAAAAATACCTAACTACCCCACCGTTTCTGATCTGCTTCAGTTCTACCGGAGGAAGGATGGTGGTAAAGTAGGCACCGTATTCTTCAGAAACATTCATTGGAAAATTGGAAGGCACAATGCAATAGGCATCGGCACCCAACTGAAGCGGGGGCCGGTCTTTGTTGAGCCAGGCAAAAACATGGAGGTCCTGCAACTTTCCCACACCAATCACCGGAAGCCCGGAAGGGCGGGAAACATAAAACTCAATATGTCCGCCGGGAAAATATTTGTTCACCAACAACGAAGCACCGGGTTGCATCAGCTGATCTGCCCGGTCCTTTTGTACGATCTCTGTAAAAGCTTTGCCCAGACCGGTCCAGCCGGATAAATCGAGCGTGGGGCAATACTCCCCGTAATTTTCCTTGT
>JAQTZD010000038.1 GCA_028687975.1 Sediminibacterium sp. | reverse complement strand
ACGGATTGGAAGTAAGCGACTGAATGGCGGGGTTGTAAGGCTGTGCTTCACCCAGATCCATAAAGCCCACCACATCACGGGCATCGGTGGTGGCGCCGGTTCTGTTGGTTACCCAAACTTCTACCCGCTGTACCTGTACCTGCGAGTTTACCACGGGCAGGCTGCGCATGGTTTTATTGAAATTGGCGCGAAAATAATTTCCCAGCAAAAAGTGACGGTTCTCCTCGTAATCGTCTATTTTTTTAGAGAAGGTTTGCGAAGCCGCGCCTCCCTGCAGGTTCACGCTCTGCCTGGAACTACGCTGGTTGGCAATGGCAGCGGTCACAAATAATTTACCAAACTGCAATTCTGTTTTAACCCCAAACAGGTTTTGTGCGCTGGTGATCAGGGTTCCCTTAGACTGGAAAGAAATATTACCCGCTTCAATCCGCTTGATGATTTCATCGTCCATGCCCCGGTAATCCAGTTTCAACTGGTTATCGAATCCGAGGTTGGAAAGCGTATTGTAGTTGATGGGGAATTTGAGTTTATCGCCAATATTCGCATTCAGATTCAGGTTGGCATTCATGTCGAAGTCGAATCCGCCGTTCCTTCTGGCACGCTCGGGCAGTGTGGGGTTCTTGATGTTCTGTCCCTGGTAACCGGCCATGATGTTTACTTCACCACTCGGACGGATATCCACTTTCAGGTTACTTCCGCTCAAGCCAAAAATGCGATCAAATAATTTATCGTATACCCGCATAGGCGGACGGGCTGCTTTCATATTCAGCCGGGTGAGCGCATCAGCCCTCTTTTTAAAATAATCTGCTTCGGCGTTTTTATTCTGAATCTTCAGGTATTCATCAAAGGAAAGCACAGATGGCTTGCGGTAATTGAGTGAACCAATTTTTTCGCGGATGAAATACGATTTGGTTTTGGGATCGTACTCAACCGTTTTTTTAATGAAGCCGGTATCGCTGAGGTTAAACGGATTGTTGCTTTTAACCGAAAACGGATCTCCCCTCCTGTCGCTGATGGGAAAGCGCAGGGCATCTTTTTGCAGGGAATCTTTCTGTTGCGCCAATAGCGAAGTACAGAGCAGCCATGCATAAGCAGTGAGTAAAATACGGGAAGTCTTCAAAAAAAATCCGCTTGGTTAAGTAGAACTGTATCCGATCGCTATAAATTTTTAAGTGCTTGCTTAATGATGTCTTCGAGTGAATCGTTTTCGGGTGCCGCCTTCATCACTTTCTTTACCGCCTGCTCTGCCATAACCCGGCCAATTCCCAATGAAATTAAGGCATTAACCGCATCCGTGTCTGTTTGCGATGCAGTAAATCCGGGAAGATGATTTTCTTCCAGGCTTTGTTTACCCAGTTTATCCCTTAGTTCCACAATCAGCCGCTCGGCTGATTTACGGCCTATTCCTTTGATACTTTCCAGTTGTCTGGTGTTGCCCTGCACAATTGCTCTTGCAATTTCCTCCGGTTTCATTCCGGAAAGCATCATCCTGGCTGTGGAAGCGCCTACCCCCGAAACACTGATCAGCTGCAGGAACAGTTCTTTCTCGGCCAGATCTGCAAAACCAAATAAGCTGTGGGCATTTTCGGTGATGTGCAAATAAGTAAACAGTTGTCCGCTGTCTTTTTGACTGATGGCAGAATAGGTGTTCAGGCTGATATTCAACTCATAACCAACGCCATTCACATCCACTACCACGCGGGCAGGTGTCTTAATGGCAAAATGACCTTTTACAAAAGCTATCATAAATGGGGTGAAATTACTAAAAAGAAAGCAATTAGCTGTACCTTTAAAGTTTAATATATGGACAATTAGTAACTAAATCTCTTATTAAGCAATCGTTTCATGAGTAAATTATCAGCAGCAATCACCGCGGTAGGCGGCTATGTTCCGGAAACAAAACTGACCAATTTTGATCTGGAGAAAATGGTGGATACGAACGACGAATGGATTCGTACAAGAACAGGTATAGAAGAAAGAAGGATTTTAAAGGAGCCCGGACTGGGAAGCAGTGATATGGCGGTGCCGGCAGTACTCGAAATACTCCGCAAAAAAAATATGGATCCAAAAGAGATCGACTGTTTAATCTGTGCAACGGTAACCCCAGATTTGGTGTTTCCGGCAACAGCCAATATTATTTGCGATAAAATCGGCGCCACCAATGCCTGGGGCTACGACATGAGTGCGGCCTGCAGCGGTTTTTTGTTTGCATTAACCACGGGCGCCATGTATATAGAAAGCGGCCGTTACAAGAATGTAGTGGTGGTGGGCGTAGATAAAATGAGCGCCATCATCGATTATACCGACCGGGCCACCTGCATCATTTTTGGAGACGGAGCAGGCGCAGTACTGCTTCAACCGACCACCGAAGATACCGGTATCAAAGACAGTATTCTTAAAACAGACGGAAGCGGAAAACAATACCTGCACATGAAAGCGGGAGGTTCCGTAAAACCAGCCACAGTGGAAACCGTGCTGGCCAAAGAACACTACGCCTACCAGGAAGGACAGGCCGTGTTCAAATTTGCAGTAAAAGGCATGGCAGATGTAAGCGTGGAATTGCTGGAGCGAAACAACCTCACAGGAGAAGATATTGCGTGGCTGGTACCGCACCAGGCCAACCTGCGCATCATCGATGCAACTGCCAACCGCATGGGGCTTCCGAAGGAAAAAGTGATGATCAATATTCAGAAATTCGGCAATACAACAGCGGCCACCATTCCGCTTTGTTTGTGGGAGTGGGAAAAGCAACTGAAGAAGGGAGACAATATTGTACTCTCTGCATTTGGCGGCGGATTTACCTGGGGAGCTACCTGGGTAAAATGGGCATATTAAACCCTGCAACATGAAAAATAAACTCACTGGTATCGGATCGGTTGCCATTCATGCGTCTGGCCACAACAACGCAGACCACGCACATCTTACACCTGTATATGCCAGCTCAACTTTTACGTTTGATACGGCAGAAGAAGGGAGTGAACGTTTTGCAGGAAAAGACAAAACCAAAATCTACAGCCGTTGGGGCAATCCGGGTTTTACAACAGCCGAAGAAACCATCGCGGCGCTGGAAACATTCGGATTACACAACGAAGCAGGCAACCCTTTACAGGTGAAAGCCTTGCTGCATTCCAGCGGACAGGCGGCGCTCAGTACCCTCTTTCTGGGAACCCTTCGCGCAGGAGATGCTGTGCTCACGCATCATGCACTGTATGGCGGTTCGCATGAACTCCTGGTGAAAGTGCTGGGCGGAGCTTCTGTGGAAACCGTGATGATGGACCTGGACGATCCGAAAAAAATTGAAGCCGTTTTAAAAGAGAACGGGCATATCAAACTGGTTCACATCGAAACACCGGGCAACCCAACCTTGCGTTGCGTGGATATAGAAATGGTGAGTACCATTGCCAAAAAATACAATGTACTGGTATCGGTAGACAATACTGCCGCAACCCCCTATCTGCAACAGCCCTTTAAATACGGAGCAGATTTTGTAATGCATTCCACTACCAAATTCCTGAACGGACATGGCACAGCCATTGGCGGTGTATTGCTGGGCAGAGACCTGGAACGGATGAACGGACCTATCTGGAAATGGCATGTATTGCTGGGCGGCAACAGCAATCCCTTTGATGCCTTTCTGTTAACGCAGGGAATAAAAACACTGGAACTACGCATGGAACGGCATTGCGCCAATGCCATGGAAGTGGCCGGATTCCTGCAACAGCATCCTGCAGTAGCCAAAGTAAACTACAGCGGTCTTCCCTCCCATCCCGACCATGCCATTGCCATGAAACAGATGCGGCATGCCGGCGCCCTGATGAGTTTTGAACTCAAGGGCGGACTGGAAGCAGGCAGCCGGTTCATCAACCGGTTACAAATGTGTGTGCGGGCCATTTCGTTTGGCACACCCGATACCCTGCTGTCTCATCCGGCAAGTATGAGTCATATGGGTATTCCAAGAGAAGAAAGACTGAAGTCCGGCATTTCGGACGGACTGATCCGCATGAGTGTGGGTATTGAAAATATAGAAGACATTATCAACGATTTGAACCAGGCATTATGAGCATTCATATCAGAAGAGCAGAAAGAAAAGACTGTTCCAGAATACTGGAACTGATTCAGGAACTGGCTACCTTCGAAAAGGCACCGGATGAAGTAACCGTATCGCTGGAGCATTTTGAAGAGAGCGGCTTTGGTCCCAACCCGGTATGGTGGGCATTTGTAGCAGAGGAAACCGATGAAAGCACCGGTACATCCGTTATACAGGCTTTTGCGCTTTACTATATCCGGTACAGTACCTGGAAGGGACAGCGCATGTATCTCGAAGATATTCTGGTGACCGAAAAAATGCGTGGTAAACAGATCGGGCAGCAATTATTCGATCGCCTGGTAGAGGAAGCAAAAGAAAGAAAATTGAATGGTATTGTATGGCAGGTACTCGACTGGAACGAGCCGGCCATTGGTTTTTATAAGAAAAATAATGCAAGCTTTGATGCTGGCTGGATCAATTGCAGCATCAATTGTTAAGCTCCAATTCAAAAAATGCAAATGCGCCGATACCTGATTTTTGCTATACTGATCCCGTGCTTTTTTGCTTCGTGCAAAAAGAATTCCGGCACCATTCCGGACAACAGAGGACTTGTTCTCACCAAACTGGCCAACGGAATCAACCTGAGCAACTGGTTCAACGATTATTCCGATCCTGCACAGTTCGCTACCCGGTATAACAGCAATCATTTAACCCAAATTAAAAATGCAGGGTTCACGTATGTAAGGCTGCCGGTAGGACCATCCGTAATCAGCAATCCGTTGAACCTCTCTGCAATCAACAGCAACAACCTGGCACAGGTAGATCAGGCAGTCAGGAACATCATCGGGGCAGGACTCACTGCATCCATTGTACTGCATTCCAATTCAACGGCATTGCAGGTGCAGCTCGCCACAGATCCGATCAGCAGGCTGGCTTTCCGGCAACTCTGGAAAAACCTGGCCACCCATTTTAAACAATACGATACCACGCAGGTGGTTTTTGAAGTTTTCAATGAACCGTATATCGGTGCAAGCCAGGGTGCTGCAGGCATCGATAAAAACTGGTGGGCGCCGTTTCAGGAGCAGATCATCCAGTCTATCCGGGAGGCTGCCCCCGAACATTATATCATTGCAGGTGCAGAAAACTGGAACAACTGGTACGATCTTACCTTACTCACCCCCTACAGCGCAAAGAACATCATCTACAATTTTCATTTTTACGACCCTTTTGCATTTACGCACCAGGGTGCAGACTGGTCGGGATCTCCATACGACCAGCTCCGGCAAATCCCCTATCCGGGAACACCGGAAAACATGGCCCCTTTGGTTGCAGCAGCCACAACACAAGACATGAAGTTCTTTCTTCAGTGGTATGGCACACAGCGATACAATGCAGATTCTGTAAGGGATGCCATGAAAAAAATTTACAACTGGAGCCTAACGCACCGCGTACCGGTGATCTGCAATGAGTTTGGTGTGTATAAACCCTATACTCCTGCAGACAGCCGGCTGCGCTACCTGCAGGAGTTTCGGATGGCCATCAACCAATACCATATTGGATGGGCTGTATGGGATTATGATGAAAGCTTTGGTATAGCCAGGTATCCTACAACTGTACGCACCGGCGTTCCCGAATGGGAAAGCGGCGTGCTGCAGGCACTTGGTCTGCAATAAATATTCCTAAAAAATTAGCTGACGCCCGAAGTGGTTACAGCAGTTCCCGCAATTTTACCAATCAGTCCCTGCAATACTTTACCAGGGCCACATTCAGTAAACTCAGTAGCGCCGTCTGCAACCATTGCCTGAACACATTGGGTCCATTTCACAGCGCCGGTTAACTGATCAATCAGGTTCTTTTTAATGGCTGCAGGATCGCTCACGGCGGAGGCAACCACATTCTGGTATACAGGGCAGGAAGGGGTTTGTATGGAAACCGCTTCAATAGCAGCGGCCAGCTCTTCACGGGCAGGAGCCATCAGCGGAGAGTGGAATGCACCACCAACAGGCAATACCAATGCACGTTTTGCGCCGGCTTCTTTCATTCTGATGCAGGCCAGGTCTATTCCTTTAACGGAACCGCTGATTACCAGCTGACCCGGACAATTGTAATTGGCAGCCACTACCACTTCTCCTGTTTCGGCCTGGATGGCCGCACAGATCTCTTCAACTTTTTCATCGGCCAGATTCAGAACAGCAGCCATGGTAGAAGGGTTCAGTTCACAGGCTTTCTGCATGGCTTTGGCACGGATGCTCACCAGTCGTAAGGCATCTTCGAACAACAGGGCGCCATTGGCTACCAGTGCAGAAAATTCTCCCAGGGAGTGACCCGCCACCATTGCAGGCGCAGCGTTTTCGATTGTTTTAAAGGCAGCCACGGAATGCAGGAAGATTGCGGGCTGGGTAATATTGGTTTGTTTGAGTTCCTCATCGGTACCGGTGAACATGGTATCGCTGATGCGGAAACCCAATATTTCATTTGCTTGTTCAAAGAGGGCTTTAACAGCAGTATTAGACTCGTAGAGGTTTTTTCCCATGCCAGAAAACTGAGCGCCCTGGCCGGGAAAAACAAAAGCATGTTTAGACATAAAAACAGGTTTAGCGGAACAAAGTAAACACTTTCCCGCTTTCCTTAAAACTCTGTTTTCAGTTCCAGGTATTTCAGGAATTCGTTTCTGGTTTTTTCCTCTTTGAATTTGCCTTCGTAAAAAGCGGTGATGGTAGAAGAAGTATCGTCTTCCACTCCCCTGCTGGCAACACAAAGGTGTTTGGCATCTATCACCACGGCAACATCTTTGGTACCCAGCGCCTTCTGCAGTTCCCTGCCGATCTGAACGGTGAGACGCTCCTGCACCTGCGGACGTTTGGCATAAAATTCCACCAGTCTGTTCAGTTTGCTGAGGCCAATCACTTTTCCGCTGCTGATATAGGCAACATGTGCTTTGCCGATGATGGGTACAAAATGGTGTTCGCAATTGCTGTAGAAAGAGATGTTCTTTTCTACCAGCATTTCGTTGTACTTATATTTATTTTCGAAGAGTGCAACAGAGGGTTTATTGGCAGGATTCAGACCGCTGAAGATTTCCTGGATAAACATTTTGGCCACGCGTTTGGGCGTTCCTTTCAGGCTGTCGTCGGTGAGATCGAGACCCATGGTTTCCATGATGGCCTTGAGATGCTCCTGGATGATCTTCATCTTTTCCGCATCCGTTTTATCAAATGCATCCGCGCGCATAGGCGTATCAACAGAAGTGGAAATATGGTTGTCTCCCATATCGTTTATGATCTCATCTGTGAGCTCAATTTTTTCGCCTTTAACATGGATATTCGACAAAGTTTCGTTCGGTTTCATATAATCTGATTTTCAGGACCAGGTGTTCATCCAGTTTTGCCCGCAGCAAATCATAAATCACCACCGCAATATTTTCGGCAGTCGGGTTCAGCTGTTTGAATTCAACAGTATCCAGGTTTAAATTTTTATGGTCAAATCGGTCGAGCACCTGTTCTTGAATCAGGTCGCTCAAAATTTTAAGATCTATTACATAGCCGGTTTCCGGATCAATTTCCCCGGTTACCTGCACCACCAGTTCATAATTGTGTCCGTGAAAGTTTTCGTTGTTGCAAAGACCAAATACCGCTTTGTTCCGCTCACTCGTCCAGGCTGGATTGTGCAGGCGGTGTGCAGCATTGAAATGCTCTTTGCGAAAAACAGTCACTTTTTTACTATCCATTCAAGAAAGGTTAAGAATGCATGTACAGGTACA
This sequence comes from Sediminibacterium sp., assembly GCA_028687975.1. Lineage (GTDB taxonomy): Bacteria > Bacteroidota > Bacteroidia > Chitinophagales > Chitinophagaceae > Sediminibacterium. The sequence goes on along the minus strand of JAQTZD010000038.1, from coordinate 19,886 downwards.
CACATGGTTCCTTACGAAATACGTTTTATGTTTAAATCCGGTGAATCTATCCTTTCCCCGGCACTGTTTCAGAAGTGTGCTGATCAAGTGGCCAGGTAATTACAAATAACAGCAAACCAATTTTTTTGTTTAAAAAACATCAAAACCAATTAAATAAAAAAGCCTGCTTTATTCAACTACCGCTCTGCGAGCGACTTTTATTCTCCAAAATACTCCACAAAAATCCTGGGGGTTTCATAGAGTTTGATACAGTGAAGTTGCACTGTTTTTGGCAAAATCGGGGATAATTCTTTCCAAATGGCAATGGCCAGGTTTTCAGTACTGCACATTTGTCCTTCCAGGAAAGGCACATCCAGGTTCAGGTTCTTGTGATCCAAACGGTCAATTACCGCCGTTTTAATCATGGAACTCAGCTTTTTTACGTCGAAAAGGAATCCGGTATCCGGATCGGGCTGTCCCTTGATGGTTACAAAAAGTTCATAGTTGTGCCCATGCCAGTTTTCATTGGCACAAACCCCAAAAACCGCCTCATTTTGCTCTTTGGACCATTTTGGGTTATATAATTTGTGCGCAGCATTAAAGTGTTCTATTCTGGTCAGGTACACCATTCCTCAGTAAAATTTCGGCAAAGGTACAAAAACTCAGAAAGTTGACCGTTTTTCATCAACTTTACAATCATGAGAGTCATTATTACCGCAGCAACCGTGGGAGAATGGATGCCCGCATTTACCTCGCTGAACGAGCTGTACACCGAAAAAAGTGCCCGCTTTAAAGTGCAGTTTTACCAGTCGGGGGTGGGAATGCTGGCCAGTGCGGTATCCCTGACCAGGCTGGCCCTGGAAGACCGGCCCGACCTGATTGTTCAAATGGGCATAGCCGGAAGCTTTACCCCGGCCATAGAACCCGGGAAGGTGGTGGTAGTGAACCATGAAATGCTGGGCGACGCGGGTGTGGAAGAAGGCGGGATATGGAAAGACCTTTTTGACCTGAAGCTGGAAAAAAGCAGCTATCATCCCTACGAAAAAAGAAAGTTGCCCAACCCCTGGCTCAGCAAATACAACCTGCTGCAATTACCGGAGGTAGATGCCATTACGGTAAACCAGGTAAGTACCGGCTCTGCACGCATTGCACAACTCATCAAAAAATACCAACCCGATCTGGAAAGCATGGAAGGTGCAGCCCTGCATTATATCGGCAGGGAAACAGGCATACCCTTTATACAGATCCGTGCCGTATCCAATATGGTGGGAGAAAGAGACAAATCCAAATGGCTGATGAAGGAATCGCTGGCCAACCTCAACCAAACGGTGATACAATATGTTGAACAATTATATCAGCTCAAATAGACCATGAAACTTACGCTGGCATTTTCACCTTGTCCGAACGATACTTTTATTTTCGATGCCCTGGTACATCATAAGATCAATACAGAAGGATTTGAATTTGATGTACAACTGGAAGATGTACAAACCCTGAATGAATGGGCCATCAGCGAAAAGATGGACATCAGTAAAATCAGTTACGGTGTGTTACCACAGGTCATGAACAAGTATACACTGCTCAACAGCGGCGGCGCACTGGGCATTGGCGTAGGTCCATTATTGATCACCCGGGCCGATGCTGGTATACAGATACAGGAGAAGCAGGGTGCATATACCCTGCCGGCAGGCACCAGGGTGGCGATTCCCGGCAAGAACACCACCGCACATTTGCTGTTTTCACTGGCATTTCCCGAAGCCGATAACAAAGTGTTTACCATCTTCAACCAGATAGAAGATGCCGTATTATCCGGAGAAGTAGATGCAGGGGTCATCATACACGAGAACCGGTTCACCTACCAGGAAAAAGGATTGGTGAAACTGATCGACCTGGGCTCCTATTGGGAAGAAACCCTGCAGGTACCTATTCCACTGGGAGGCATCATCATCAAAAAATCCATTGATCCGGCCATAGCAGCCACCATCAACCGGCTGATCCGCAGCAGCATCGAATACGCATTTGCCCATTACCCGCAGGTAGCAGAATATGTAAAGGAACACGCACAGGAAATGAGTGAGGACGTGATGCGCAAACACATCAACCTATACGTTAACCAATTCTCACTCGATCTGGGCAACGACGGACATAAAGCGGTAGACCAACTCCTGCGCATCAGCGCTAAGCAGGTACAATAAAGGGAAGCAGCATTTATCCTTTCAGCGCTTTTGCATATACCTCCAGCACCCGTTTGCGTGCCTCCTCGTGCACCACAATGGGTTTGGGATAATTGAACTCCTGAAATTCGGGAACCCACTTACGGATATAGCGAAGGTCTTTGTCGAATTTTTCTGTTTGCAGATACGGATTGAACACGCGGAAATAAGGCGCTGCATCACAACCACTGCCACTGGCCCATTGCCAGCCACCGTTGTTGGCAGCCAGGTCGTAGTCGAGCAAATGTGCCGCAAAATAGGCTTCGCCCCAACGCCAGTCGATCAGCAAATGCTTGGTTAAAAAGGAAGCCACAATCATCCGGACCCGGTTGTGCATGTAGCCTGTAGCATTCAGTTCACGCATGCCTGCATCCACAATCGGGTAACCGGTGGTTCCTTCGCACCAACACTGGAACAAGGCTTCATCGTTTTGCCATTCTATGCGATCGTATTCCGTTTTGAACGACTGCCCCTTTCCTACTTTCGGAAAATGCCAGAGAATGGAATGATAAAAATCGCGCCAGATCAGTTCGTTCAAAAAAGTTTCGTTCAGTTGCCTGGCTTTTCTTGCTACCGCACGGATACTGATGGTTCCGAAACGCAGGTGAACGCCCAGCTTCGAGGTACCGTTTTCCAGTGCAGGAAAATCACGGGTGGTATTGTACTGTTGAATAATGGCTTCGTTCAGTGCTTTGGAAGGAAAAGGCCGGTCAACAGATTCAAAACCGATCTGCTTCAAGGAAGGAATGGGCAATGCATCCTGCTTCAGAAAAGCAGCTGCATGTTGCAAAGAAGGATACGCATCCAAATCCGAATCGCGTAGCTTCGCTTTCCATTTTCTGGAGTAAGGCGTAAACACCGTGTAGGGCTTGCCATCGTCTTTCACCACTTCATTCCGTTCAAATATTACCTGGTCTTTAAACGTATGGAAGCCAATGTGATGCTGCGTTAATAATGCAGCCACTGCGGCATCCCGCTCTATTGCAGCGGGTTCATCATCGTGGTTGGTAAACACCGTATCAATTTCGTAGCGCTGTACCAGCGAAGCAAATACGGTATTAGGTATGCCGTGTTCAACGAGCAGCGAAGCACCCATTTTCGCCAGTGCGCTCTGCATTTCTTCCAATGCCGCATGAATGAATTCCACCCGGCGGTCGGCTTTGTTTTCGAGCTGATCTAAAATGTTGCGGTCAAAAATAAAGATGGGCAAAACAGGAAGTCCGGCCCTGAGTGCATGATACAAAGCCGCGTTGTCTTCCAGGCGCAGGTCTCTCCTGAACCACATGATGTTGATGCGCATAAATGCAGAGCTGTTTGAACAAACAACAGCGCAACGGCAAAATGGTTTAACAGGGCCCGATTTATCCGTTGAACAGCGGAAGCAGGATGTCTTTGTGCAAACCATGCACGAGTTGCGGGAGGTATTGGTTTTGCTGAAACCGCTTCACCCAGCGGATTCCGTAGATGGCATTGGTCAGAAATACTTCGGATGCGCCGGCCAGCTCATCGGGGCTAACGGAAGCTTCTTCCACTTCGTAGTGCAGCTTGCGCAAACGGTCGATCAGGTACTGGCGCATTACACCGGCCACCGGTCCGTCGCTCAGTGGCGGGGTTTTAATGAACCCGTTGTTCACCACAAACACATTGGCGATGGTGGCATCTGCAATATTTCCATAGGGATTCAGCAACACGGCATCGTTCAGTTTTTGCTCCTTCACCCAGAGGGCCGCCATCAGGTAAGGCAGGTAGTTGTTGCTTTTGACGCGGGAGAAATCATCCGCCTGTTTAATGGCAGGACGGTAGAGATCAATCTCCAGGCCGTTTTCGTTGAGGAGGTTGTTGGCAGGGTTCAGATTCCAGCTCTGAATCAGCAAGTGCGGAAAATGATGCTGTTCATCGTAGATACCGCCTTCTCCCCGGTAAATGGTGAGCCGGATTCTGGCCAGTTCGTGGTGCCCGTTTTTTTTCACCACTTGCGCAATGGCATCGGACAGATAATCAGCCGTAAAATAGTGCGGCGGCTGAAACTTCAGGGTTTCCAGCGAACGAAACAGCCGGCTGAAATGGTAGGGTTCCAATAAAATTTTACCCCTGCTCCATTTCATGGTTTCAAAAAAACCATCTCCGTAGCGAAAAGAACGGTTGTCGGGTAAAATCAGTGGCTTACCGGAACGGAGCAATTGGCCATCGTGAAAAAGAAAATCGGCTGGAGTCATAGCTACAAAGATAGAATGAAGGTAAATTCGCCTGAACTAATCTTAGCCATTATGCAAATTGGTCTGATCACCTCCTACCTGGAAAGCATTGCGCCGCTGGCCTACCAGGAATCCTACGATAATTCAGGATTGCTTACCGGCAATGCCGGAATGGAATGTACCGGGATACTCTGCACGCTGGATGCTACGGTAGAAATTGTACGTGAGGCAAAAGCAAGGGGCTGCAACCTGATCGTGGCCCATCATCCCATCCTGTTCAAAGGCATTACCCGGCTCACGGGAAAAAATTATGTGGAACAGGCGCTGATCGAAGCCATCAAAAACGACATTGCCATTTATGCCATCCATACCAATCTAGACAATGTGGCCAATGGGGTGAATGCGGTGATCGCAGAAAAACTGGGGCTCATCAATACGAGAATCCTGCTCCCCAAAAACAACGACCTGGTAAAACTGGTGAGCTTTGCCCCGCTGAAGGAAAGGGAACAACTCCTGAATGCCCTGTTCCAGGCAGGGGCCGGTCAGATCGGCGAATACAGCGAAACCAGTTTCAGCACGGCCGGAACCGGCACATTTAAGGGATCGGAACAAACCAATCCCTATGTGGGTACCCCCGGCATCCGCCACGAAGAACCGGAGACCCGGATAGAAGTGATCCTGCAGGCATACCTGAAACAGCCCGTACTGAGTGCCCTGCTGGCAGCGCACCCCTACGAGGAAGTAGCCTACGACTTTATTCCCCTGCTCAACGCCAACCAACAAGTAGGCAGCGGACTGATCGGGGAGTTGCCCGAGCCGGTTGAAGAAATGGCCTTTTTACAACAAATTCAGACTGCTTTTGGCTTAAAACTGATCAAACACACCCCTGTTTTGGGCCAAAAAGTGCAAAAAGTAGCGCTTTGCGGGGGAGCCGGCAGCTTCCTGATTTCCACCGCCAAAGCGGCCGGAGCCTCGTTTTTTATCAGTTCCGACATTAAATACCATGAGTTTTTTGATGCGGAAAACCGCATGGTTATCGCCGATATCGGGCATTGGGAGAGCGAACAATACACGATAGACCTGCTTTTTTCACTTTTAAACACTAAATTCCCTAACTTTGCCGTCCTTAAAACGGCGATCAACACCAATCCGGTCCGCTATTTTATAGGGTAATCTCAAACTACAAACTACATATGGCATCTGTTAAAGATTTCTCCGTTGAAGAAAAATTAGTAAACCTGCTTCGTTTACAAAAGATCGATAGTAAGTTAGATGAAATTCAGATTCTGAAGGGTGAGCTCCCAATGGAAGTAAGTGATCTGGAAGATGAGATCCAGGGATTAACCAGCCGCCAAACACGTATTGAAGAAGAAATCAACGGTATCAGCGAATTCATTGAAGGCAAGAAAAACACCATCAAGGAAAGTGAGGCCCTGATTGCGAAATACGAGAAGCAGAGCGATAATGTAAAGAACAACCGCGAGTTCGAAGCCATTAACAAAGAAGTGGAAATGCAGCAACTGGAAGTGAAGCTGGCCGAGAAACATATCCGCGATGCCAACGAAGAACTGGCAGAAAAGATCAAGGCGCTGGAAGTTGCCAAAAAGCAGGTAGCTGTTAAAGAAGGCGTGTTGAATCACAAGAAAGGAGAACTGGAAAAGATCATTGCAGATACAGAGAAAGAAGAAACCGCACTGAACAAAATCAGCTCCGAAGCACGCGGTCATATTGATGAGCGTTTGATCTACAGCTACGACCGTATCCGGAAGAGTTACAGAAACGGACTGGCAGTGGTTCCCGTAGAGCGTGATGCCTGCGGAGGTTGTTTCAACTCCATCCCGCCACAGCGTCAGAGCGAAATCCGCCTGCACAAGAAAATCATTGTTTGCGAAAACTGCGGACGTATTCTGGTAGACGCAGATCTGAACGACAGTGTGGAAGTAAAATAGGATTAGATTTTTTTTAGCATAAAGAAAGGTTAGCCGTTTGGTTAGCCTTTCTTATTTTCGGGTGGTGATGAAGAAAAGCTATTTGCTCTGCTGCGCCCTGCTGCTTTCCTTTTTGGGAATGACCCAGCAGGTATTCGATTTCAACAATACCTGTGTGGAAGCCTATCAGGATATTACCCGGTTGAAACTGGTAACGGGCGTTGCCCATATTCAACAGGCCAGGGAACAAAATGCCAACAACCTGATACCGGTATTACTGGAAAGCTACAGCGATTTCTATACCCTGTTCCTGAACGAAAATCCGGCACAGTACCAATCCTTGTTTCCGCATTTTGAAGAAAGACTGAATCAATTGCGGGAAGGGCCGCAGTCCTCTCCTTTTTATTTGTATTCCCAGGCCATCGTGCGGATGCACCGGGCAGGGGTATCGGTTAAGTTCGGGCATTTCTGGGATGCCGGATGGGATTTCAGGAGGGCCTACCTGCTGCTGAAAGAAAACAAAAAAAGGTATCCGGGTTTTTCACCCAACGACCTGATGTTTGGCGCATTGCAGGCCGTGATCGGAACCGTTCCAAAGGGATACCGCTGGCTGGTGAATCTGCTGGGTATGCGGGCATCCCTCTCGGAGGGCATGCGAACCGTACGCAACTACACCAACAGCCAGGACCCCTGGGCACGTACCTTTTTCAACGAAGCAGCTTTCATTTATCCTTATCTCCTGTTCTTCATAGAAAACAAAAAAGAAGAGGCGCTGCAGTTTATACAACAAAAAAAACTGGACCTGGTCAACAACCACCTGCATGCCTATATGGCCGCCAATCTTGCATTGAACAACAAGGAAACTGTTTTGTCTGAATCCATTGTACTCAACAGGAATAAATCGGAAGACTACCTGCGGTTGAGCGTATGGGATTTTCAGTTGGGATATACCCGGCTGTACCATCTCCGGCTGAACGAAGCCAGACATCATTTTGAACAGTTCACCCGCAACTTCAAGGGAAATTTTTATGTAAAGGATGTGTACCAGAAAATCAGCTGGTGTTATTATCTGCAGGGCAATATGAAAGCAGCGGAGGAAGCCCGGCTGATGGTGATCCGCAAAGGTGCTACCGATGCTGATGCAGATAAGAAAGCCCTGAAAGATGCGCGGGAACAAAACTGGCCCAATCCCCTCCTCCTGAAAGCAAGGTTACTGAACGACGGCGGATACCACCAGGAAGCCTATCAGCTGCTGGCTGGAAAAACAGAAGATTATTTCAAAAAAACCGAAGAACAATTGGAGTTTGCCTACCGGGTGGCACGGATATACGACGACCTGGGCAGAACGGAGGATGCCATCCGTACCTATCAGACCACCATCCGCTTGGGGGCCAACAGAAAAGAATATTTTGCCTCCAGGGCAGCCCTGCAACTGGCACAGATATACGAAGCCAGGGGGCAGAAAACGCTGGCCATACAATACTATCAGCAATGCCTCGACATGGAAGACCATGAATACAAGGATTCACTCGATCAGCGGGCCAAGGCCGGAATTGCCCGATGCAAGGGTGCATAAAAAAGGATAATAGAAAATACGCTGCTAATTGTATAAACAAGCTTTATTAACTTGCCGCCAAACAAATTCACGTGCTTCATAAGCTGATCATACAGAACTATGCCATCATCGATGAGATCACCATCCATTTTTCTCATCAACTCAATATCATCACCGGTGAAACAGGTGCAGGTAAGAGTATACTGATGGGTGCACTGAGCCTGATTCTTGGAGAAAGGGCAGACAGCAGTGTGCTGGTCAACAGCGAAAAAAAATGCATCATCGAGGGCTATTTTAAAGTGGGTAATCAGTCCGATGTAGCTGCATTTCTGGAGGCAGCCGATCTGGATGAGTCCGGCGGAGCCGATGACGAACTGGTGCTGCGCAGAGAGATCAGTGCCAGTGGAAAATCCAGGGCCTTCATTAACGATACACCTGCCAGCTTGCAACAACTCAAGCAACTGGCCGGATTGCTCGTGAACCTGCATCAGCAGTTTGATACACTGGAACTGGGCGAGAGCGCTTTTCAGCGCAGGGTAATTGATGCCCTTGCCGGCAATGATGCAGCCGTACAGCAATACCGGAAAACCTATACAGGCTGGCAGCAGTTGAACAGGGAACTGAACAACCTGAAAGAACAAAAGGCCGCATTCATCAAAGAAGCAGACTACCACCAGTTTCTTTACAATGAACTGGAAGAACTGGGGCTGAAAGAAAATGAGCTGGAGGATCTGGAAGAAGAGCTGAAGATGCTGAGCAATGCAGAAAACATCAAGGGCGGAATAAGCAGGGTAACGGATGTGCTGAGTTACAGCGAACAACCAATGGTTGCACAGCTTAAACAATTGCACACCCAGTTGCAGCCATATACCAGCCTGCTGAAAGAACTGCCCGCACTGAGCGAACGCATGAAGGCAGCACAGGTAGAATTGCAAGACATTGCCGATGAGCTGGAACGCCTGAACGATCAGATACAATTGGATGAGCAGCGCGCAGAATGGATCAGCCAGCGCATGGGAGAAGGCTATAAACTCACCATGAAGCACAGCGTACAAACCACCGCAGAACTCTTACAGATACAGGAAAATTTGTCGCAGAAATTGAAGGAAGTATTGCAGCTAGACGATACCATACTGGCCAAAGAAAAAGCCGTTGCGGCTTTACAGAAGGACCTGGAAAAACAGGCAGCTGCCATTGGCAAAGCCAGAAAGGCCGCAGTAGCTCCATTCGAAAAAGAAGTGAACCGTTTACTGAAGCAGGTGGGCATGCCCAATGCAAAACTGCAGGTGAGTTTGCAGACCAATGCATTCAACGAATATGGAACAGAAGAAGTTGAATTTCTGTTCGATGCCAACAGCAGCAACCGCTTTGAACCGGTTCGCAAAGTAGCCAGCGGCGGTGAACTGAGCCGGTTGATGCTCTGCATCAAATCGCTGGTAGCCGCCTCCATCGATTTACCTACCATGATTTTTGATGAAATCGATACTGGCATATCCGGAGAAGCCGCCAAACAGGTGGGCCTGATTATGCAAACCATGGCCGATAAGCGTCAGATCATCTGTATTACGCACCAGCCGCAGATTGCCGGAAAGGCTAACGCACATTATTACGTATATAAAGAGCAGAAAGGATCGCAGGTAAAAACAACGATCCGGCTGCTGGATACCGAAGAGCGCATCCATACCATTGCGCAGATGCTGAGCGGAGAAAAACCAACCCCAGCTGCACTGGAGAATGCCAGGGAAATGGTTAGCAGGTAATTCGTATCTTCGGAACTCGTTAAAAACAACAACATGGCATATAACCTACTAAAAGGAAAGCGCGGTATTATTTCCGGCGCATTAGATGAGAACTCCATTGCCTGGAAAGTGGCCGAAAAAGCACACGAGGAAGGCGCAACATTTGTATTGACCAATGCTCCGATCGCCATGCGAATGGGAGAAATCAATAAACTGGCCGAAAAAACCGGAGCCCAAATTATACCGGCAGATGCCACCAGCGTAGAAGACATTACCAACCTGTACACACAGGCGCAGGAAATCCTCGGTGGAAAAATGGATTTTGTACTGCATTCCATCGGAATGAGTGTCAACATCCGTAAGAAGATTCCATACACCGAATCCAACTACGAATATTTTGCAAAAGGAATTGATGTATCGGCTATGTCGCTGCACAAAATGCTGGCAGTAGCTAAAAAGCTGGATGCCATCAACGAGTGGGGCAGCGTGGTAGCGCTTACCTATATGGCAGCTCAAAGAACCTATCCGTTCTACACCGATATGGCAGACATCAAAGCCATGCTCGAATCCATTGCCAGAAGCTTTGGATACCATTACGGAAAAGAGAAGAAAGTACGGATCAACACCGTATCACAGTCTCCGACCAAAACCACTGCAGGTACCGGAATCAAAGGCTTTGGCGACTTCTTCGACTATGCAGATGCCATTGCTCCGCTGGGCAATGCCAGTGCAGAAGATTGTGCCAACTATTGCATCACGCTGTTCTCCGACCTTACCAGAATGGTCACCATGCAGAACCTTTTCCACGACGGAGGATACTCCACTACAGGAGTGAGCATGGATGTGCTGGAGAAACTCGGTATTGCCAATCAATAAAAAATAAACCATGAATTTAGTAGACCTGCTGGGTTACTTCGGTGCATTCCTCAGTGCCATCACATTCATGCCACAGGTATGGCTGGCATGGAAAACAAAAAGTGTAGGTGATCTGAGTATCTGGATGATCCTGATTGTTGTTACCAGTTGTGTGGTGTGGCTGATCTATGCAGTGAACGTGAAAAGCGGACCTGTGCTGGCAGCCAACCTGATTGTGCTGGCGCTGTCGCTGTTACTGCTGTATTTTAAACTCACGTTTAAGAAGCCGGAATAAATTCATCCAATAAAGAACTCCGGGTTATCCGGAACAAAAAAGTAAAAGTGCAGTGAGAACTGCACTTTTTTATTGCTACTAATATTCGTCTTCGTTGAACATGAAATCTTCCTGACTGGGATAGTCGGGCCAGATGTCTTCGATGCTCTCGTACACTTCACCTTCGTCGTCCAACTCCTGGAGGTTTTCCACCACTTCGAGCGGAGCGCCACTTCTGATGGAATAATCGATTAACTCATCCTTGGTAGCAGGCCAGGGAGCTTCTTCTAAATAACTTGCTAATTCTAAAGTCCAAAACATAGTTTTCGATTATTTTTTGCAAAAGTAACCGTATAAATGATATGACCAAATGTGAGTTTTAACCACTGTGCAAATAAATGTTTAAAAAATGGCTGTTTCGGAACCTTGTTTTGTAGGTTTGTAGGGATAATTGCAGCAAAAACATGCTAAAAGCAGAAAAGATTACCCGAAAATTCGGGGATGTACAGGTACTGAAAAGAGTGGATATTTCCATTGAATCGGGCGAAATCGTTGGTATTGTAGGCTCTTCCGGAGCCGGTAAAAGCACTTTGCTGCATATTCTGGGTACCCTGGACCGGCCCGATACAGGCAGGATCTGGCTGAACAACCAGGAAACAGGCCATTTATCGCCCAAAAAACTGGCCGCCTTCCGCAACCGGCAGATCGGATTTATTTTCCAGTTTCACCATTTATTGCCCGAATTTGATGCCCTCGAAAATGTATGCATCCCCGGATGGATTGCCGGAACACCCAAAAAACAGGTCAGGGAAAGGGCAGAATACCTTTTAGATATCCTGGGACTATCCGGAAGAACAACGCACAAACCCCAGGAACTCTCCGGCGGGGAACAGCAGCGGGTGGCAGTAGCCAGGGCGCTGATCAACCAGCCCTCCATCGTATTTGCAGACGAACCTACGGGCAACCTCGACAGTAAGAATGCCAGGGAATTGCACCAGTTATTCGTACAGCTGAACAAAGAAACCGGCACCTCTTTTCTGATTGTAACCCACAATGAGGAACTGGCAGCACTTTGCGGAAGAACCCTTCATATGAAAGACGGAATGATGGTTTAGGCTAAACCCTCAGTTTAGGAAACACGGGGCTTCCAGGGAATTTCGGGAATGCCCAGCTGGTGGCTGAAATAACGAGACAATACAAAGAGATAATCGCTCAGGCGGTTGAGGTATTTGATCACCAGTGGTTCTACAAAAATTTGTTGTTCCTGCATGTTCACACAGCAACGCTCCGTTCTTCTGCAAACGCAGCGGGCAATATGGGTTTGCGATACGGCCGGGTGACCACCGGGCAATACAAAGAATTTCATCGGTGCCAGCGCATCGTTCATGTGATCAATTTCCTGCTCCAGTAAAGTAATATCCGATTCTTTCAGATCGGGAATTTTCATGAGGAGTTCCTTGTCCGGATCACAGGCCAGGGAAGAACCAATTGTAAACAGGCGGTCCTGTATTTCTTTGAGGATCGATTTGGTATGTGCATCGGAGGCATAATCGCCCACCACTCCTATCCAGGAGTTAAGTTCATCTACGGTTCCGTAAGTATCAATCCGGATATGGTTCTTGGGCACTTTGGTTCCACCAATCAAAGAGGTTTTACCCAGATCGCCGGTTTTGGTATATATTTTAATGGACATGGTTTGAATCGGTTGATACAATTACAACACAAAGACCGAATGGTTCAGACATGTGCAATATGAGCATGGTGCTGCAGAAACTCTTGTTTGGTCTGGTCGCTTTCTACCAGTCCATCTCTTAAACGCACTACCCGGTGGGCATAGGCGGCAATGTCTTCTTCGTGTGTAACCAGTACTACGGTATTACCCGCTTCCTGAATTTTTCCAAAAATCTGCATTACTTCTACCGAGGTTTTGGAATCGAGGTTACCGGTGGGTTCATCGGCCAAAAGAATGGCAGGATTGTTCACCAGTGCGCGGGCAATAGCCACCCGCTGAATCTGACCACCACTGAGCTCATTCGATTTATGGTGACTGCGATCGGCAAGGCCCACTTTGTTCAGGGCTTCCAGGGCGCGTTCCATTCTTTCTTTTTTGGGAACCCCTGCGTAAATCAGCGGCAGGGCCACGTTTTCGGCAGCCGATAAACGGGGCAGCAGGTTGAATTGCTGGAACACGAATCCAATTTCCGTATTTCTCACTTCGGCCAGATCGTCATCGGGCATTTTGCTCACATCCTTTCCGTTGAGCACATATTTGCCACCGGTAGGAGAATCCAGGCAACCCAGGATATTCATCAGGGTACTTTTACCGCTACCGGAGGGTCCCATCAAGGCAACATATTCATTCTTAAATATATCCAGCGTAATACCTTTCAGAACCGTAATGGCCTGGTTACCCATGTAGTAATTCTTTTCAATACCTTCCAGGTGAATGATCGATTCGGTGTTAGCCATACAAAATTCAGTTTATTTTTTTATAACGGTAGGTACTTTAAAATAAGAGCCGTCTGTAAGGGGCGCATTGCGCAGCGCATCTTCGCGGGAAACGGATCCCTGCACATCATCGGCTCTCCAAACCTGCTGTTCATCGGTCATCCAGAGGAGCGGCTCCACACCGGTGGTATCCACTTCCTGCAATTTTTCAATGAACCCCACCATCCGGGCAAGGTCGTTGCGGATGGACTCTTTTTTATCGGGGCTGAACTCCAGCCTGGACAAATGGGCCAGGTGATCAATCATTTTGGGCGTGATTTCCATATAAACAAATGTAACAGAAACCATGGCAAGATGGAAGAGTAAAATTTTAAAAGGCAATAAAACAAAAGCAGCGGTCAAAATCGGGAAAAACCTTAAAAAATCCTGAATATTCACATAATGTGGAGATTAAATAGTGTTTATGCCAACATAAACTTCTTAAATTAGTTCAACTAAATCCCCCCGATATGCTAGTATATGTTCTGTTGGTCGTTTACCTGGTCTGCCTTTATCTGGCTTACAGAGGTGCGGCAGTATCAGAGGAGTGACCCCCTCGCAGTAAACTTTTTTAAAATCAAACTTGCCCTTAAAAGTTTGATTTTTTTTATGCGATTATCCTATCTTCGATGAAAATAGTTGCATAGCTAACTATTTTTACCCTACGTAAAAATGATATTCAACCAAAGATTGCGTATGACAACGCCGGAGGAACCAACAGCGGCACCATACGACCAATTGAAAAACAGTAAAGATTGCATATGAAACGTTCAATCAAAAAAGTTACCGTATTGGGAAGTGGCGTTATGGGCTCAAGGATAGCCTGTCATTTTGCAGGAATCGGGTTACAGGTATTGTTGCTCGACATTGTGCCTGCAGCAGCTGCGGAAAGCACCAAACCTGCCGAAAGAAACAAACTGGTGAACGATGCCTTGCAGGCAGCCGTTAAAAGCAACCCCTCTCCCGTTTTCACCAAAGCGGCACTGAACAATATCAAAACAGGCAACTTCACCGATCATATGAAAGACATCGCTTCCTGCGACTGGATCATAGAAGTGGTGGTAGAACGACTGGACATTAAAAAGCTGGTGTACGATCAGGTAGAGCAGTTCAGAAAACCAGGCACGCTGATTACTTCCAATACCTCCGGTATTCCGATTCATATGATGGCAGAAGGAAGATCAGCAGATTTCAAAAAACATTTCTGCGGCACACACTTCTTCAATCCACCGCGGTACCTGCGCCTGCTGGAAATTATTCCAACAGCATACACTGCACCGGAAGTAGTAGACTTCCTGATGTATTACGGCGATCTGTACCTGGGTAAAACCACTGTGCTCTGTAAGGATACACCTGCGTTCATAGCCAACCGTATCGGGGTATTCAGCATCATGAGCATTTTCCATATCATGGATCAGCAAAAACTGACCATCGACGAAATTGATGCGTTAACAGGCCCCATCATCGGAAGACCTAAATCCGCAACATTCAGAACAGCAGATGTGGTAGGGATTGACACACTGGTGAAAGTGGCCAAAGGGGTTGCAGACAATTGCCCAACAGACGAAGCAAAATCTATTTTTACCATACCTGCATGGCTGGAAACCGTTACCACCAACAATTGGCTGGGCGATAAAACCGGCCAGGGCTTCTTCAAAAAAACTAAATCTGCGGCAGGAAAAGAAATCCTGACCCTCAACCTGAGCACCATGGAATACGGCGCGCGGGTGAAGCCGAAATTCGGAAGCATCGAAGCGGCCAAGCCGGTAGAAGACCTGAAAACCCGCATCAAACAACTGCATGTGGCCACCGATAAAGCCGGTGATTTTTACCGTGCATTTCACCATTCCCTGTTCTCCTATATTTCGTTCCGCATTCCGGAAATCAGCGATGAAATCTATCGCCTCGATGATGCCATGATGGCCGGCTTTGGCTGGGAAATCGGTGCATTTGAAACCTGGGACACCCTGGGTGTTGCTAAAACCGTGGAAGCCATGAAAGCTGCGGGAGTAGCAGTTGCGCCATGGGTTACAGACATGCTGGCATCCGGCGCAACCAGTTTCTACAAAGTAGAACAGGGCAAGCGCATGTACTACGATATCGCAGGCAAATCCTATAAAGTAATTCCGGGAGGAGAATCCTTCCTGATCCTGAAGAACCACAGCGACAACCTGGTGTGGAAGAACAGTGCCTGCAGACTGTACGATATTGGAGATGGTGTTGCAGGATTTGAATGGAGCACCAAGATGAACAGCATCGGAAGTGAAGTGCTGGAAGGCCTGAACAAAGCCATCAACATAGCAGAAGAAAAATTCAATGGCCTGGTGATTGCCAATGATGGCGCTAATTTCAGTGCCGGCGCCAATGTGGGCATGATCTTCATGTTTGCAGTAGAACAGGAATACGACGAACTGGATATGGCCATCCGGATGTTCCAGAACAGTATGATGCGTTTGCGGTATTCCAATATACCGGTGGTAACTGCTCCGCATGGATTAACACTCGGCGGAGGTTGTGAAATGAACCTGCATGCAGATAAAATCTGTGCAGCAGCCGAAAGCTATATTGGTCTGGTGGAATTGGGCGTGGGTCTGATTCCTGGCGGAGGCGGAACCAAGGAGTTTGCCATGCGTGCCGGAGACGAATTGCACAAAGACGAGCCCGAAACCAATACCTTAAAGGAACGCTTCTTATCCATTGCCACAGCCAAAGTGGCCACTTCCGCACAGGAAGCATACGACATGGGCATTTTGCGCAAGGGACAGGATGAAGTGATCATGAACATCGGAAGAAGAATTGCCGAAGCCAAGAAATCGGTGATTGAACTATACGAACAGGGATACCAGATTCCCGTACCGCGCAAGGATGTAAAAGTGGTGGGACGCGCCGGTCTGGGTGCATTACTTGCCGGTATCAACGGTATGTGGCGCGCAGGTTATGCAACCGATCACGATGCACTGGTGGCCCGCAAACTGGCCTATGTGATGTGTGGCGGAGACCTCAGCGAACAAAGCCTGGTGAGCGAGCAATACCTGCTCGACCTGGAAAGAGAAGCCTTCTTAAGCCTTTGCGGAGAAAAGAAAACACTGGAAAGAATTCAGAGTGTACTGAAAAGCGGAAGACCGATCAGAAACTAAGATCAGCCAACATAAGATTGACCAACCTTTAAGGGAGAACTGGATTATTGTACGCTGTATATAATCCAGTTTTCTGTTTCATACACCCGGTCTGGCGTTAATCCGAGATTCGATTTCATGATTCCCACGTTGTACACATTGAGCACGGTAAAATTGTGCAGGCGATTGTTCTTTTTGGCCACACACATATAATGTGCTATCAGTTTAGGATTTTCAATTACGGTAACAAAGTTCTTCTGAATGGGAAGAATCAGGCCATTGAGGTTGGGCATATGTGCAACAATGCCGTAAGCAGAAGCATCGTCTATCAGAACGGGACGTTTATCAGAAGCGATGCTGGCAATGTATTCCGCCAGCATCTGCACTTCGGAATTTACTTTGGGCTGGAACCAGCCGGAAGGTGTATTGGCCACTTCGTAAAAACGCCGCTCCTCCGGATCATTGGATTCGTAGAAATAATATGCCCCTGCAAACACACTCAGTACTGTACTGCCGATCAGCAGCCAGGAGGTAAGGGTACTACTGGCCTTGGGCTGTCCTAAATAAATGAGTGCGGCAATGGCCATTACATTGATGATAACAAAGTACTCAACGGTAAAATAATACTTAACATCTACCATAATGATGCTGAAAAAAATCAGCGGGGTCAGAACGGTAAACAATTTGTATAGCTTTCCTTTGAACAGGATCATCGATGCAATAAAAACGGGCGACAGCAAAATGGTGAATGCCTGGAATACAATCTGTGTCTGCTTGCCCACATTATTGCCTTTGATATTATCCAGGATGGTGTTCAGCGAAATGGTACCTGTTACCCGCCAGTTAGCATACTGGCTGGTTAAGAAATAAGTTGCATCTCCGGCGTGTGCGGCATTCAGGGTTCTGTACAAATACACTGCACCGAGGGGCAACAGAAATAAAATCAGGTAAAGCGCAATAGTTCTGTTGGCCAGTTTCCTGCGCAGCGAACGGTTGTTCAAAGCCTGGTAATACTGAAACACCACCTGTTCTCCCTTCGCTACTTTGATGCCTTCAATGGAAATCAGCACCACGAAAGGAAAGAAGGACAGCAACATCCAGATGAAATTGATCTCGGTAAAAATCAGGCAGGTCAGGTAAATACTGGCCATGGATAAATAATAGGTAGTCTGGCTTCTGTAGTACTGGAAGAAGCTGCGGAACAGCAGGTAAAAGAACAGCATAATGGCAGCAACATTCCTGCCACTCACTGCAGCATACAAAAACATCGGGTGAGCCACAAATAATATCACCAAAACAATCAGCAACGGCTTCACCGGTAAACTGGAATTATTCAGGTCCGCCGCCATATTGAAAAACAGCGAAGACATCATTACAATGGTCAGTGCAATGGGTGCAAACAGAAAACCAAAGGGCGAAAAAAACACCGAACCAATGAACATGGTCGTCGGAAACGTAGTACCCAGGGTAATGAGGGTATTGTCGGAGTATTCAAAAAGCAGCTTCAGCTTTTCGGCATAAAACAGGGCTTCCGTATGCTCAAATCCGTTCCGGTGAAACAACCAGGCAGCTATTACATAGTAAAAAACCAGTAACAGAGACCCTATTCGTATTTGCGCATTCGATAATCTCATTACGCTTGATTTGCATTGGCTGCAGTTGCTGCAGCTGAGTGAGACATTTTGGTTAAACCGTGGTTGGTCTTTTCCCAGTAAAACGGTTTATAAATCAGTTGCCATAATCCCTTGTACGCGGCAATGGAATGCATCAGCCAGTACAATGGATTGCACATGGCAAACAGGATCAGTTCATAGTACCTTCTCTTAAATACCGCCAGCATGTTCAGGTAAATCATGAGGGTATTACCGGCCACAAAGTTAAAAATGGACACATACAAAACCCAGTCGGGGAACAAGACACGTACCGATTCCAGGTCAAAGATCAGGTACACCAGGAAGAAGGAAAGCAACACCGGGTACAGCAAAAAAGTAATGGGCGTAAAGCCAACAAAGAAGTTGAATCCGAAGAAACCACGCCAGCCGATTTTACCCACCAGATTCACCGGGTTACGCATGTGTACCAGCGTGGTTTGCATGTACCCCTTGATCCAGCGCGAACGCTGACGAATCCAGTTGAAAGGTTCGTTATTGGCTTCTTCGAGCGTAGTACTGTTTACCACACCCACTTTGTACCGTTTTTCGAATACACGCACACCCAGATCGGCATCCTCCGTTACATTGAACGGATCCCAGCCACCCAGTTCAATGAGCTTGTCCAGTTTGAAGTGGTTGGAGGTTCCTCCCAGCGGAATGGGAACATCGAGCGACTGCAAACCGGGCAACATATAATCGAACCAATAAGAATATTCCAGGGTGAACATGCGGGTAAGCAGGTTCTCGTTTTTATTGAAATAGTTCAGGGCTCCCTGCAGCACCACATAGTCGCGGGGAAGTTTGCGGAACAGACAAACCACTTTTTTCAACTGGTCAGAATCCGGAACATCTTCCGCATCGTAGATGGTGAGGTATTTACCCTTGCAGAAAAACAGGCCGTAGTTACAGGCTTTGGGCTTGGTTTTGGGCATGTGGAAAGGCACCACAATGGTTTCGAAGTTGGCCGGGAAATCGAGGTCCCGTACCGCATTCAGCGTTTTATCATCGTCTTCCTCAATCAGGAGTTTTACGTCGAGCTTGCCCCTTGGGTAGTCGAGGCTGCGCAGGTTCCAGATCAGTTTACGGATCAGTTTATCTTCTTTGTACACCGGAAGTAAAATGGTGTAAACAGGAAGTGTACTGTTGTCTACCGCTCTGATTTCATCTTTGGTAACGGTTTCATGCAGTTCGTACCGGGAGCCTTTCAGGGCAATGTACAGTTTGAACAGAATGGCAAACAGGAAAACCCCGCTGAAGAAAAGGTTGAAGAAAATGAAGATATTTACAAAGCTGAAGGTCAGCATCGCAAAAGCCAGTGCTATAAAACAGAAAATAACCACAAGCTGCGGATCGGTAAAGGTAATCAGGCCGGAACTTTCGGGGTCTTTGCGCATGAGACTGAATACCGACTCCTTCACGTAAAACTCACCCCGCAGTTTGTGCACCATCCAGGTAATGTCCAGATCGGAGGCCGCCACAAACTTCACCTTGGTATTGAACTTAATCTCCAGTGTACTTCTCAGTTTTTCATCCATCGGATCGGCAGCAGCCACGGTGAGCGTACCGCGTCCATCGCTGCGTACAGGAAGAAAAAGATAGGCATTCAGCTGTTGCAGGTCGCACTGTTCCACATAGGTTTCATCAATCACTTCGGCCCTTATATCAACCAGCGGAAAGCCGGAGCGATCCAGGAAAGCCACATATTCCTTCCGGGTTAAGAAACCGAAGTTCAATGCAGCTTTGATATATGCATAGTCGTATTCCTGGGCAATCTGCTCAATCTCCTGCAGTTTACCTGTTGTGAACAAGCCCACACCAATCATATTATTCAGAGCACAAACAGGCATATATCGGGTAGTCTTTTATGAATCCATTAAACAATTTCCTGAGATT
>JAQTZD010000119.1 GCA_028687975.1 Sediminibacterium sp. | reverse complement strand
CAAAACATACGACTGAAATGGTGCAAGAAGTTATTAATAGAGTTTCTTTTCAATATCATAAGAGTATTAATATACCGGTAGTATTGGCAGAAGTATATGATAAATCTGCAAGTATTCATGATTATTTTAGGTCCGAAAAAGTTACTGTCTTACCTCATTATGTTTGGATAAACACAAAAGGTAGATTGACTGCCATTACTAGCTCTAAAGAAATTACCAGAGAAAATATTGATTATTTTATAAAACATGATACAATATCACTCCCAATTAAAGATGATTATAAAATCATGTTTCCAAATGGATCAAAATAATGTTCTTGATCCGTTTTTCTTTCCCTCTCATTCGCTCGAACAAGTTCGGCTCATTCGCAGAAAAGAAAAACCCGCAGCAGTAGCTGCGGGTTTTTTGTTGCCCGACCTGGATTCGAACCAAGACATACTGAACCAAAATCAGTTGTACTACCCTTATACTATCAGGCAATCCTTCCGATACTTTCGTATTGGGCTGCAAAAATAAGGCTAGGGTGTAAACGTTCCAAATTTTTTAATGATTCATGCCCTGATTTTTTAATTTTTTTTGCCGGATCAGGTAGTCCAGGCTCAGTTTGCCGGAGCCATAGAACAGGATGGTAATCAGGAAGATAATATAGTACAACGGTATCTCGTATCCGTTTTCACCCGCTTCAAATCCATTGGCTCCATGTACGGTTACAATGGCCACCACCATAGTTATCATCAGTGGAATGGATATTAGCCTGCTGCCCAACCCCAGGGTTAGCAAAATGACGCCAAGTGTTTCTGTTCCGGTAGCAAGCCAGGCATTCAGCAATGGCATGGGTATCCCAATGCTTTCAAACCATTCGGCGATGCCATTGACATCTTTTAGTTTCATCAGGGCCGGATTCAGGAATCCATATGCCAGCACCAGCCGGATCAGCAGCAGGGGCAGGGAGTTGTATTGGCTTAAAAACCGGATGAGCCGGTCGTACTGCCTGAATATTTGCATGTATAAATGTTTTAATGTGAATGAATGAAGCCCTGTGGTTCAGGTAACGGGTGCAAATCCTTTGATCAGTTCCTCCGCGTACGCCTGCTGTATAAATTGAATAATGGCCAGGTGATCGGTTTCAGTCAGTTGTATGCCGAAATCCTGTTCTATCAATTGATACAATTCCTGGATGGATATGGCCCGTTCCTGCAGGTGTTCTACAGCCCGTAACAGGGCAGGGGATAGTTCGGTAAATACAACCTGACCTTCCTCATCCCGGTGTGCTGCCAGGTAATATGCCTGCTGGTCTTCCGGCCTTATGTCGGATGGCTTTTTCCGGTGTACCGGATATTCCAATACCATTAATCGGTGTTCGGGATTCAATACCAGTTTGCTGAACAACAGATCTCCGTTGCGGGTAAGGGGCACCGGTATATCCTGCATCATGAACATCTCTGTTTCCAGCCACTCAAATTGAAGCAGGTTGAGCAGCATCGGATACTGCTTCAGCAATGCATGATCTGTATCAACCATGTATCCGATCAACTCTTTGGGCATATACCATACCTGTGGACTTTTACAGGAATGTCCGGCAAAAAATTTGGCTACAAGGGCATCCCACTCTGCTCCGGTGAGTAAATCATAGGTAAGCGGGTAAGCATTCTGCAAAATATCATCCACCACATTCATGACCAACTTGCGGTACTGCACTACATTGCCGGTATGGATGCCGGGTATCTGCTGCAGAATCCCGGTTCGGCAATATCCTGCCAGTTCAGACTGGTATTGCCGGGTTTGCTTAAGCAACTGCATGGGCGGTTCTTTTTAATACGGTTTCTTTAATGTTGCTGAGCTTCCTGATTTCTGCCTGTAGCGCTTCCATCTCCGGTATATTAAAATCCCTTTCCAATAAAACAGGAACGTCTCGCCCCAACAGTTCCAGAGTATACTCCAATAAATCGTAAACGGGGACTATAATGGCTTCTCCATGTGTATCTATAATCAAACTGTCCGACACCTGTTCATGGCCCGCCATATGTATATAGCGTACCCTGTCCAGGTCTAATTGTTCTATAAACTGTCGGGCATCATACTTGTGGTTGAATGCGTTTACATACACATTGTTTACATCCAGCAACAACTCACAGTCGGCTTCCTGCAATATGGTGTTGATGAAGTCAATTTCAGTTATTTCAGGCGCTACCGGCGTATAATAACTTACAATTTCAATGGCTATTTTTTGTTCCAGGAAGTCCTGTACTTTTCTGATCCTTTCTGCCACATGTTTCACCGCATCTTCTGTAAACGGGATGGGCAGCAGATCGTAGAGATGTGCATTATCGCATTTGGCATAGCTCAGGTGTTCCGAATATAGTTCGGCACCGGTTTCTTTTAAAAAGGCTTTCACATTGGCCAGGAATTGAAAATCCAATTCGTCCGGGCTCCCGATAGACAGGGAGAGTCCGTGGGTAAATAAGGGATATCGTTCCAGGGCCTTTTGAAACTGTTTCTTCCAGTAACCGCCCACACCCAGCCAATTCTCCGGGGCTACTTCTATAAACGAGGGAGAAATTATATCACTGTTCAGGAATTCTTCAGAGAAATCCTTTCTGTATCCGATGCCTACCATCTGTTGAATTTTTTAAGTGAAAGAAATTAAAGCAGGCCGGGGGTACCTGCTTTAACAAGACCAATGGATTAGCCATTTTTCTTTTTGTCTCCACCACATTTTCCTTCACCGCATTTGCCATCCTTTCCTTTCTTGCCCTTGGTGTTTTTCTTTTTGTCTCCACCACATTTACCTTCGCCGCATTTGCCGTCTTTCCCTTTTTTAGCAACGGTATCGGTCTTGCCCTGTTTGTTGCCACAGGCCAGTTCCAGTGTTCCGGAGGCATGCTTTCTCTCCAGCAGGCTGGCTCTTATATCATTTCCGGTTCCCAGACTTTCGAAACTGAATGCCTTTGCTGTGTTCACAGAAAAACCGGATACGGCTACGATTGCGCTGGCAACTAATGATCCTTTCAGGATGCTTGTTCTTTTTTCCATTTTTTGTTTTTTTTAATGGTGATTGTTGATGAATACCGGAACAGTTGCCGGTAACAAACAATCCTGACAGAACAGGCCCGATTTTTTTAAAAAAAGATAGCGGAGGGGGAAAATTTCAATCCGGAGGATAGGCTAATCCAGGGGGAGTTGCTTCAGGAGGTTGGCTTTGAGTGCCTCGTTTTCCTGTTTGATGATTTGATCCGGGGTGGAGGAACTTTGTTCTTTCAATAGGTCGTTCAGGAACCTGCTTTGTTTTTCATAGGCGGTACAGGCATCGCAAATGCTTTTGTGCATTTTCAATTGCACGCGCTCTTTCAGGGTCAGTTTAACCACAAATTGCTTTTCGATCAATTCGGTTGCCTTTCTGCAGGAAAGCATGATCAGATGCGCTATTTTTTTCATAATCTTATTTTTTAAACCAATGCACCTCCAGGCATTTTCTGAGTTGCAGCTTGGCCCTGTGAAGAATCTGCCAGTAATTGGTTGGTGCTACCCCCAGTTCCTGACAAATATCTTCGGCTTTTTGGGCTTCCAGGTATTTCAAACGGACTGCTGCCAGCCAGTTGGTCGGCAACCTGTCCATGCATTTTTGCAATTCGGAGGTGAAAGCTGTATCGTTTAGCAGGTTAGCTGTTTCATTTGTCCATTCTGCAGGCCGCTGGTGTTTTTTCCATTCTCCGTTGGTATCAAAAAAGGTATCCAGCGGATCATTTTCTTCTTCAGCTCCGGATATGCCTGCACTGACCTCCGGATTGCGATACAGCTTTCTGTAATAGCCGGCAATCTTATTGTTGAGGATACCCAGCAACCATGTTTGCGGTTCACTTTTGCCCGCAAATTTTTCGAAAGACTGGATCGCCGCCACAAATGTATCCTGCACCAGGTCCTCCGCAACTTCCTTGTTATTGGTCCTGTGAAGCGCCCAGGAATACATCCTGTCCGAATAGGAATGAACCCACTCCTTGATTATCCCGCTCTTACCTAACATGGGCGTAAATGTATTATACTTTTTGTGAATCGGCCAACACGCCGTCCAGACCCGCATACAGGAAGTTTTCTCTTGCAAAATAATTTGGCTATCTTGTATCCCTAATTTTTCAAGTAGTACAAACCCTCCACGATGAACAAAATTCTCCTGCTCGCCCTCTTTGTAGGCTCCATGCTCCTGATGTCTTTCAACTTTACCAAGAAACGTAAAGTGGTATTTTTTGGTGATTCCATTACCGAAATGGGGGCGCAGCCGGGCGGTTATATCCGTTTGCTCGAACAGGTATTGGGTAAGGAAAACCTGGCCGATCAGTACGAAATGGTAGGTGCGGGAATTGGCGGTAACAAGGTTACTGACCTCTACCTTCGAATGGAAGAAGATGTACTCAAAAAAAATCCCGACATCGTGGTATTGTATGTGGGCATCAACGATGTATGGCACAAGCGCCTGGCCGGTACCGGTACCGATTACATGAAGTTTGGCCAGTTTTATGAAGCCATTGTAAAGAAACTCCAGTCTGCGGGTATTAAAGTAATTGTGTGTACGCCTTCTGTAATTGGTGAGCGCAAAGATTTTTCGAATGAACAGGACGGTGAACTGAATATGTACAGCAACTGGCTGCGTTACTATGCCAAGACCAATCAGCTTCCCTGCGTAGATTTAAGAACTGCCTTCACCAACTACCTGATTGCTAACAATCCCGACAACCAGGAAAAAGGCATTCTGACCACAGACAGGGTTCACCTGAATGCAGTCGGCAACCAGTTTTTAGCCGATGAAATCTGGAAAGTGCTGAAGTCCGTTAAATAGCCTGTTAAATAGCTTTCACCAGGAAATAATTCTTCTTGCCCTTTTGTACCAGCAGGTATTTGTTCTGCAATAAATCGGCTGTATTTACCGTGGTCTTATCCGCGCTCAGCTTGTTTTTATTGATGGCAATTCCTCCGGCCTGTACCATTTTTTTGGCTTCGCCCTTGCTGGGGAAGATGGAAGTATCTGCCAGGAAACTGATCAGGTCGTATCCTGCTTCCAGCGTACTGTAAGCTACTTCTGCAGTGGGTACCCCGTCCATTACCTGCAACAATTGTTTTTCATTCAGGCTGGCCAGTACTTCTGTTGCGGCATTTCCGAATAATATTTCAGAGGCTTTTACGGCAAACTCATAGTCTTCGCGGCTGTGTACAAAACAGGTGATTTCTTCCGCCAGTTTTTTCTGCAATGCCCTGGCATGTGGTGCAGCAGCATGTTCGGTAATCAGCGCATCTATTTCAGCCTTGCCCAGCAGGGTAAAGATCTTGATCCACTTGGTAGCGTCTTCGTCGCTGGCATTCAGCCAGAACTGGTAGAACTGGTAAGGGGAGGTCTTCTCCGGATCCAGCCACACATTGCCTCTTTCTGTTTTACCAAACTTGCCGCCATCGGCCTTGGTCAGCAGAGGACAGGTAAACGCAAATGCTTCTCCGCCTGCTTTTCTGCGGATCAGTTCGGTTCCGGTAACAATATTGCCCCACTGGTCGCTTCCACCCATCTGCAGTTTGCAGTTTTTGTTCTGGTAGAGCCAGTAAAAATCGTATCCCTGTATCAATTGATAAGTAAACTCGGTAAAGCTCATGCCGCTGTCTCCCTCCAAACGCTTGCGCACACTGTCTTTGCTCATCATGTAGTTCACGGTAATATGCTTGCCCACATCGCGGATAAAGTTCAGGAAGCTGAAATCTTTGAACCAGTCGTAGTTGTTCACCATCTCGGCCTTGTTCGGTTGTTCGGAACTGAAGTCGAGGAATTTGCCCAGTTGTTTCTTGATGCCTGCCAGGTTGTGCTGCAGGGTTTCTTCGCTCAGCAGGTTTCTTTCTTCACTCTTAAAGCTGGGGTCTCCGATCATGCCGGTGGCGCCGCCTACCAGCGCATAAGGCTTGTGACCGGCTCTTTGCAGATGAACCAGTAATAAAATGGGAACCAGGCTGCCAATATGCAGGCTGTTTGATGTAGGATCAAATCCAATATACCCGCTCACCATTTCTTTGGCCAGCAATTCTTCTGTACCGGGCATGACGTCCTGGATCATTCCCCTCCACTTTAATTCTTCCACTAAGTTCATCTGAATCAAATTTGCGCAAATGTAAGAAAGATGTGGGCATCATTGCAATGCCTTAATTTTGCCCGAAAGGAATCTTCTTATGC
>JAQTZD010000037.1 GCA_028687975.1 Sediminibacterium sp. | reverse complement strand
TAATGGCTACATTCAAACGATATCAGCGCAGCATTTCGGCCATAGAGCAGGTTAATCTTTTCCTGACCCGAACGGGTCGCAAAGTTTTTACACCGCAGGAAATCAACCAGTGGCTGACAGAAAACAGAATGAGTTGGGGCTTTGCGCAAACCACACCCATTTATAAGCTGGTAGAACGGTTAATTAACCATCAGTTGATTCGGGCTGTTGAAATACAATTCCCAGAGAATAAAAAACTCTTGCGTTATTTATTTGGTAATACATCCGTGTATGAAATAGCGGTAAGTTTTCATGCCAAATCGTATATCTCGCATTTTTCGGCCATGCACCTGTTAGGTCTTACTACGCAGGTACCCAAGACAATTTATGTAACCAATGAGTTAAGCAAAAAAATCGAAAGTAACAACGATCTCACGCAGTCTGCCATTGACCTGGCTTTTGCAAAGCCGCAAAGAAGGGCAGTGAATATAGCAGTTTATGAAGATTACCAGATCGTATTACTCAATGGCAAATACAGCGGCAGAGCCGGAGTTACCACGCAATTGGATCCCAATACTGGTTATAGTTACACGGGGCTCGAGAGAACACTGATAGATGCGGCTGTACGTCCTAATTATTCAGGGGGAACTTTTATGGTACTGGATGCCTATCGGCAAGCGTTAACACAGGATGTGTCTATCAACAAGCTACTTGCGTTACTCAATAATTTATCATTCATTTACCCTTACCAACAGGCAATTGGTTTTTATTTAGAGCGTGCGGGATTCCAGGGAAAGCAGTTAAACGCGCTAAGAGATAAAATATCTTCATTTGATTTTTACCTCGATTACCAATTGGTAAATCCAGCCTATTCAAAAGAGTGGAAGCTATACTATCCTAAGGAAATGTAAGGGGCTCAAACTGTGAGCGAATAAATTCTACATAAAAATCAAAAGATTTTACCTCTTCTTTGGCGGATAGGGTATCCAGAACGGATTGCCAGTCTTGGCGGTGTATGTTCAAATTGTCTTTGATTAGTTTAATAAAGCGGGTGGGCACCCGTTTGGCCTCGAAGATATATTGCAGGAGTTGTTTGCTATCGGGGGATGCAGCATTGATTTGATGCTGATTCATTAACAGGTAGATATCATAAAAGTCGCGTGCGCGGGGTCTGGGTGAGTGTGAGGGTATTACTTCAGCATACTGAAGTAATTGTTGACAAATAGCGCGTAATTTTTCAAATACGATCATTTCTGCGGAGTAAATAAAAATATGGTAGCCATCTACCTCGGCCTCTACTTTACCACCAGTGTATTCATATTTACTGATTTCTATTTCAAAGCGCGTAGAACCATTAGGCAAAATTCCCATAGCTGTTCTACGGAGTTTGTCCAGATTTCCTGCTGCCTCGCGGGCTGCTTCCGGTGTAGCGAGTTTAAAGGACACGTTATAGCCACCCCAAAAATCTTTTACCTGCTCATTGGCTACAGAAGGTTTCACGGAAAATTTATAGTCAAAGACAACGAACTTTTGTTCAAGGAAGGTTTTAATAAGCGTCCGCTCTATTCTGGCGCTTATGTCTGAAAGGGTTTCGTCAAAATCGCCGGAAATAGAAAAGTCCAGGTCATAAGATGCCCGTGAGAGATTACCATCTTTTTCGCGGTACATCAGGTCAATGGCGTTGCCTCCTTTTAGTACCAAAGTTTCTACCAAGGTGTCATCAGAAGCCATAGCGATAATTGCCAAACGTTTAATCTCATCTACTCTGAGCATAATTCAAAAATTCAATCTGTAAAAATACGTGGAAACCGAGTATAAAATTGTTATTCCAACACCCTTGAAATCTCCTCCGCCATAAGGTAAAACCTTATCCTGATAATAAATCAAGCCTATTTTAGAGTGAATATCAGTCCATTGTATGGTAAAGGTAGGTTAGCTGATTTTTGACTAGCAGATTTGTTGAGTTTTAACTGACATTCTTTCAAATTTCATCACCTACAATAGAGCCCTTTTGTACATAGTAAATCCAAATTTCGGAATTGGGCGAACTTTTGTTTCAAGTAGAGTCTGAAATTCAGATGTACTAATAGGATTGGCTCCGATAGGAGGGGTTATTTTGGGTAGATTTTCCAATGGGGTTACTTTTTTTGCGAACCAGGAAATATGCTCATTCGGAATAGCAAGACCCAGAATCAGCCCTGGAAGACCTCCAAATGACTCTGGTCCTATCTGGGGGATAAACTTATCACAAAAAAAAGCAACTACATAAATGGAATCAAAAAGCAATGTATTAGCTCTGCGACAGTCATAACCTGCAATCGTTCTTCGCTCATTTGTTAATTTCCATTCCAGATTTCGGGCTTCGTTCGTAATAGTATATTCTTTTCCATTGATATTTTTTTGAACGACCTTCTTTTTGTTTTTTAGGTCATAATAAACGGTATTGATGTCTGCAGGCATTTCCGGAAACTGGTTGTATCTGCCATTGTTCTTGCTAAACTGGTATAGCGTTTGGTCTGGTAAAATTGTTAATGTAAAAAAGCTGGTATATATTTCTGATCCCTTTTTATCTACATAACCCTGCAGTCGTGGATCATGGTTAAAAGTGGCCATGATATTTTGTGTACGTTCATACTCAACAGTTCCCGATTTAAAGAAAAGATCGGTCTGTGAAAAAGCATGATACCATCCTGATAAACCTAAGAGTGCAAAAGCACAAAAAGCAATTTTTTTCATTTTATTTAGTTTTAAGCGTATGTGAAAAATTATAAATAAGCGACAATAAGAAATATCTTGATATAGTATTAAAGGAGGTTTGGGAGATATAATTATCGAAAACATTTCTGCTTAATCCGGTATTTGTATTAAATAGATCTCTTACGTAAAGCTTTAGAGTGAGTGATTTGCCTTTTAACATTTGTTGAGACAGAGAAGCATTCAAAATAGAAATAGTTTCGGATGCTCCATATATCGTATTAACCGGATATCTTGATAATGAATAGTCTGCTTTTAATGTGGTGTACTTTCTGATGTTCACGGAAATAGAAGGTTGTAAAAGAAGGATTGTATATACCTGTTTTGCGGATTTTAATGATCCATTGGTGTTGATTCTGTTCCATCGAACTCCCGATTTAAACTCAATATTGATTTTATCCTGCCTGTATAAAGACGGAGAAATTGTTAGACCATAGTCAACGGATTGTGTGTTAATTTGAAATCCATTTATCTGGCGAAAGTGTTCAGATCCATTTGCTGTCAGGGCTAAGTTCAGGTCTAACTTTTTTCGAAAAAGTTTGCAGGTATAATAACTAAAAAGAGAGAATTTCTTGTTTGAAGCGCCATTTGTCATAGAATAGATTGTTTTTCCAAACTGATCCATGTTTTCTATTGAGCTGAAACCATTATGATCAAAACTGAAAGTTCCTCCACCTGAGATGAAAGCATCAGTACTCGAGTTAAAGTTGTAATACTGAAGTGTAATAGTGTTTCTGAATGCAGCAGAAAGGTTTGGGTTGCCGATTACTAAGTTTAGTGGGTCAAGATTGGTCAACACAGGCTGGAGCTGTCTTATTTGCGGGAGTATTGTTGTGCCGGTGTAATCTATAATAAGTTTGTGCTGCTGGTTAAAACTATACGTCAGCGTCATAGAAGGGAATAGCATCGGAAAGGATTTTGAAAGCCTGGGTTGCCCTATTGTTTCCTGGCTAAGACTTGATAAGCCGCCGTCTATCATTGTAGTTAGCATGGATTTGCCACTGCTGTAATTATAGCCCAATCCTAGTAGGATGTTTTGACCAATCAAGTTGTACTGGTTGGTATAGGACCCGTCTTCCAGGATGTATTGCCCTGTGCTGTTTCTGTTAAAAGATTTAATTCGATTCCTGCTAAAATTATGTGTATACCCTGCTGATACCTGGATAGTAGAAAAGAGATCAATAGGAATGCTGTAAACAGATTTCAGATTATATGCCGTGTTATAAAATTGATCATCTTTGTATTGATCGGTAACTGAGTCTTTTGAAAAAAAATTATTTTTAAAAACACTGTCCTGTGAATATATAAATCCATCAAAATGATTTGAATTAGCAATTATTTTTCCATTAATGGAAAAAGTAGAACCAGAGTGTGTTTTTACACGCCACAGTAGGCTTGCAATCAGATTCTTTTCTGCTCCCTTTATCTTTAACGTTCTGGATTGCGTATTCAAATTTTGCAATGTGTCCAGAGCCAGAGAGGAGGATATAGCATTTTCAATGGTTTTATTCCCTACGTTCAGGTCTAATCCAATGAGTAGTTCGCTGTTTTGCGCAAGTTTCAATGTAGTCTTAAGGATGCCCCTGTTGGAAGATGCATGATTGTTTATGGAACTTTGAATCTTTCTTAGATATTGAGATCCATTAACAATGAATTGCTGATCTGAAATGGTTTTTACATTTAGCTTAATGTTGTAATGCTTTAAATTGCTATTAAAAGAAAATAAATTAGAATATTTATCGCTGTAATGAAGCCCGCCAGCGCTTACAAGGGGGATTCCCTGATTTTGGAAAGTCCCGTCCCAATTTTCTAGAGAAGATGTTCTGGAACTTGTTAAGCCACTTGATTCCTGTGAATTAAGAGAAAGATCACTATAAGTCCTTGTATCCTGCCAGCTTAAGCCGGTAACTCCGGTGTTCGATAGAACAAAGTACACAGCTACTTTTCGATTGTCATTAAAGTAATTAGCCAGAATTTGATTATTATAATATTGTGAAAAGCTAATACCCTTTTCTGCCTTCCCGAAATAGCCTCTCTTTTTATCTGGTTTTAGTTCCAGGTTAATAGCCTTGACAGATTTAGAGTCATTAAACTTCGAGAAACCTGCTTGATCAGACTTCTTATCAAAAAGTTGCACTTTTTGAATCATATTAGATCGCAATGACCTTGTAACCAGCGTCGGATCTTCGCTGAAATATTCTTCACCTCCAATAAGAATTTTTTCTATTCGCTTCCCTTGGGCACGTATTATGCCTCTTTCATCTACGGATAAGCCTGGTAATTTTTTTATCAAATCCTCAACTGTGGCATTCAGATCAGTGAGAAAACTGTCTGCCCGGTATTCAATTGTGTCTCCTTTTATTTTAATTTTCTTTACTTCATTTTTTACAACTACTTCTTCCAGTACATGTGCCACAGGTAATAGCGAAGGGCGAAAAATTTTCCTGTTCTGATGTTCTGAAATATAGAACTCTTTATAGTAATCAACATATCCGGGGTAAAGAACATATAATTGATAAGTGCCGGTATCTCTCAGCGTAAAAGTACAATAGCCTCCAGGTTGGGTTCTACCTGAAACTACAATCATTGAATCCGATGATCGGGTAATTATAATACTTGCATTTATCATTTTTGTTTGATTGATGCTATCGATAACGATCGTGGCAATCTCACTTGTTTGCTGTGCTGCGGCTACTTGAAAGCACAGCAATGCTAATAGAAGGTAGAATACCTGCTTCATAGATGTTTTTTGATAAAAGAAAATCTATTTGGATTTCTTTTCCTGTATGGTGTAGGCAACGAGTAATGCAGCTCCAAGAGTAAGAGAAACAAATATCCAGTAAGCCAGTATAGGCGAATTGCTCATAAAGTTATTGGCAGCAATATTGCCTAATAAGAGACCAATGCCCAGGCCAAAAAAAAGACAAGAGAAAATAAGCGTCCAGTTTACTGTAGTTCTGTCCGAAACCGCAGGCATCATACCTCTTTCGATCATGGCCATATTTTCTTTACTACGGATATAACGTATACCGAATATTAAGAGGAAAATAAGCACAATGAGAAGTATAAATAAGAGTCGAAAATGCGTCTGGTTCATAAAAAAATTATTTGCTGTAATTAGGTAGACACAAATTGTTTATCCGAGGTTACAAAAAAATTAATGTTTTTTATAATATTTTCTCTAAATTTTGTAACCACTATTGTTAATTGAGTGTCTAATACGATTAATGGGAAATACCTTAACTGATGAAGAATTGGTTGAAAGGATCTTAACCGGCCAGAATGAAGCGATAACTATTTTAATTCAGCGTTATCAGGATTTCGCGTTTAACCTGACATATAAAATAGTCAGAAATACTCAGGATGCTGAAGAATCTGTACAGGATAGCTTTGTAAAAGCTATAAGGGCAATTCGTGCATTTAAGCAGCAATCATCATTTAAAACCTGGCTGTACAGAATTGTGTATAATACGGCGCTAAACCATGCTCAGAGAGGACAAAAGCATCAAAGCATTGAACTGGATCAACTTGATGATAAACAACTTTCAACAGGAAATGCCCCCGCTGTTTCTAGATATGATCGGTTATTTCAGGCAAAACTAATCAGAAACGCATTTGACAAACTGTCTCCCGAAAACCGTATTATCATGTCTTTGTATTACCTAGAACAGGCTTCTATTGAAGAAATTTCTGAAATTACCATGATGGACATTAATTTGATAAAAGTCCGTTTGCATCGATCCAGAGAGCAACTAAAAAAAATCCTTAAAAATCAAGGATATGAAAAACCCTGAGATTTGCTATTACAATCAACAATTTTAATCGTTGAACTTATGGAAAAGAATAAAACTAACATTGATCAGCATAATAGCGAAGATGTGGACGCTATTCGGGACCTTTTATTTCACCTGAAGCCGGAAAAACCAAGCTACGATTTGTCAGAATCAGTTCTACAAAAGCTTCAGAAGCCATCTCAAAAACATAATCCGATCTGGGAGTCTTCTTACTTGCTGGTGGTCTTTAGCTTACTTTTTGTTTCCTTTTATTTTTTCGTAAAACCAGGTGAAACTGACGTTGACCATAATGGGTTGATCAGAGGCATATCCGGACAGGACAAACTGATCTTTGGCGTTGCAGGGGTGACAGCTCTCATCATATCGACTTTCTTCATTGCCCGATTCAGGATACATAAAGAAAGACTCATGGAAATTAAAAAAATACCTAAGCTTAACAATGTCCAATAGCCTTATTGTGAGCATTGTTTTTGGTACACTTCCCCGAAATTGTAGATGCCTGGACATTATGAAATTGTCCCGGGGAGAAAATAATCATTATAAAATGTAACACAGGAAAGGGTATCATAAAATGCCTGTGGAGCATTCTATGATACCATCTTGGTTATATAAAGATCATCACCAGCGCTAATATCAAACCTGCAACTGCAAAGTACATTCCTTTCTTGAAAATGGTGGTTTTCGGAAGGAACATCCAGAATGCAGAGAGCACAAAAAAGAACAACGACACCCCAAAAAAGATGTTCAGGAAAAACAGGGGCTGCTTGGAAGTGGCTTTGTGCATTTTGGTCATTTTGTCCAAAACATATGGAAGGGATTTTACGGTATAGTTGGCTACACCGGTTTCCCTGTTGTAAGTGCCCTGTTGAAAATACACCAGATTGCCTTCTTCCTTTTCCACTTTCAGGTTCTTGATCTTCAATTCTGCTCCAAGATCTGCACTAATTACATTGGGTTTGATTGTTTTTTCTATTTGCTTTTCCTTTTTCAGAAAATCGGTTTCTCTGAAAATCATAGTAATACCACTAATGGAGTATACCGCCATGATGCCGGCCAGGAAGAATCCCAGATATCTGTGGTAAACCCTCATTTTGTGTTGTACGTTGTTGCTCATGTGCTTTTTTTTAAAAATAGTATTTTCCTTCTGAATGGAACAATACTGTGCCTGCTATCGGGTAAACAGGGGTTCTTTACCGGCAATACTCCAGTACGGCTTTGAATACGGCAGCCCTTACCGGGCTGAGGTTGTAATATTCTCCTTTAGCCGAAAGCCCTGTATGTTGCCGGTTCACCAGTAGTATGACGGAGATCTGATGTTCAGGAATCACGGCAATGCTTGTACCTGTGAAGCCGGTATGGCCGTATGATCCGGCCGGCCCGTTTTTCAGCAAGGAAACAGCCGTATCCATCATCCAGCCCAGCCCGTTGTTGAACCGGTCTTTGGTCAGGAATTCCCGGATGGTTGCTTCGGATATAAATTGCTTCCCGTTCACCCTGCCCTTCTGCTGCAACATTTCTACCAGCCGCTGTATATCGTCTGCAGTAGAAAATATACCCGCTGCACCGGAAACACCACCGTTGGCATACCATGCATTGCCATCATTCACTTCGCCCACCAGCTGGTATTGTCTCCACCCGTTCCAGGAATCCGGATCAATCTCTTTTCTGCGGAATCCAAGTGCAGGATCGTAAACCATCCGGTGTTCGTATGGATTACCGATGGAGGTTGGCGCTATGGGTAAGCTGTTTCCGTTCTTTAATGGGTTATACATGGTATGCTTCATGCCCAGCGGCAAAAAGATTTTTTCCTTTACAAAACGATCGAGTGGCATGCCGGATACAACCTCTATAATCTGCCCAAGGATCGTGAATCCCAGATCACTGTACCTCCGTTGTTTTCCGATTGAATCAAAGAGCGGGAGTTCACTGATCAACTGAAATGTTGCCTGTTTGTTGTTAGACCGGTAATACGTGGGATACCAATCCGGTATACCCGAACTATGGGTCAGCAGGTGCCGGATGGTGATGTTCCGCTTTTCCGGTGTATCAAATGCCCTGATGTATTTACTTACCCGGTCGTTTACCGAAATCTGTTGTTTGTCTGCCAGGTACATGAGGCTGGTGGTGGTTCCGACCACTTTCGTAAGCGATGCCAGATCAAATACATGCTGCAGGGTCATTTTTTCCGGTCTTTCCAGCAACTGCTGTTTGTTATCCCACAAACTGGCATATCCGTATGCTTTTTGCAGAATGAACCGATCCCCTTGTTTGATCAGGATTACTGCTCCGGGGATAAGCCTATTGCTTACCTGAGACTGAAAAACACTGTCGATGGTTTGCACCAATACCCGCTGCTTTGCTGCATCAGAAAGTACTGCAGGCTGTGTTTTTTGCTGTTGTGCCTTACTGTTCTGTATGCCTGCAATTCCTGTCAGCAGGAGTAAAAAATAGGATATGCGCATTGCAATTCTTGTTGATGATGATCAGAAAGTTATGCTATTATTTTATCCTGAACCTCCAGCCTGCGTAAAACATCCGGCCTGTTACCGGTCCCCAGACCATCGATGCGTCGAAATAAGGACTGAATGGCTGGTTAGCCGAAACAATTACGTTCTGCTGGAACATGTCTGTGAGATTTTCCGCACCAAGGTAAAAATCCATATCCCGCTTTTTGCCAATCGTTTTACTGATTTGTGCACTCATCTGTACAAAGCTTGGAGAATAGCTCTCCAGTCTGTATGGTGGTGGATTGTCCTGTGTATAAGGAATGCGTTTCCTGCCATTATACGTGATGGTATAATCAAATTTCCAGTAATTCCCGGTGGTATAATCGATGCTCAGGAAGGCCCTGTGTCCGGAGATGAACGGTCTTTTCAACAGTTCTATTCCATAAGTAGACTGAACATCGAAGTAGCGATAGGCCAGGCGTACATCCAGTTTGGTAGCTGGCACCACGGTCAGTTCTGCCTGGAAGCTATTGGAATAGGATTTGCCCTGCAGGTTATAGAACTTAACCTGTCTGGAATTTTCCATGTCCACCACTACCTGGTTGGTAAAATCGTTTCTGAAGAAGTCGAAGTTCAGGCTGGCATCGTGCTGAAACAACCTGAACTTCTGATCGATGCTGATGCCTTTGTTCCAGGCAACTTCAGGATTTAATCCATAGGCTTTTCCTGCATCTGAAGTAATAATATTCACCTGTCGCGCACTTACGAATACACTGGTGTTTTCTGCAAAAATATTGGCTGTGCGTTGTCCTCTTCCAAAACTTGCACGAATAACGGTTCCTTTAAATGGCTCATAACGGAGGTTGAGTCTGGGTGTTACAAATGCTCCGTACAGGTTGTTGTGATCGGCACGGATACCCGCTACAGCGCTGAACTTACTGTTGGCTGTATAAGTGTATTCGAAGAATGCTCCCGGTACTATTTCTGTTCTTCTGTAATTGGTGGCTTTAAATGTTTCGTTGTATTTGTCGTACTGGAAACTTAAGCCGGTTCTGAACTTGTGGTTCGTATTACCAATGATAGACTGATAAATCAGGTTGCTGTAAAAGCTTTGCTGTTTGGCATTGTAGCCGGTTAATCCAAAATAGGAATCCTGTGTATGGCTGATTCCTGCCAGCTGCAAACCGATACTCTTGTATACTTTCTGTGGAAATACATAGCCTATTTTGGCAAACCCTTCATAACGTTCTGTATTGATTCCAAGTCCGTAATAGTTGGTGGTGTATTTATCCTTTGCTTCGTTGAAGGCGCTTTGCCCTCCGGTGCGCTTGTCGTTCATTACTTTTATACCAAACTGCGCCATCAGTCCGTTCAGGTTGTCGTATTTGTAGCGGTTTACCATGCTGAACTGATTTCCGGTAGGCAGGTCTCTGAAACCATCCTTATTATAATCTACCCCTTTGTTGGTCAGAAAATTATCGTGCAGCAACAAGCCTGCAGACCATTTTTTTCCGAGCCGGGTATTGAGGTTCAGGTTCAGGTCGGTCTTGCCTGCATCGTTCACATAAATATTGGCCAGCAATTGTTCTGCGCTCTCCGGCTTTTTCAATTCCACATTAATTTGCCCCGCAATACTTTCAAAACCGTTTGCAACAGATCCAACTCCCTTGGTCAGCTGAATGGATTCAATCCAGGGCCCTGCAATGGAGTTCAATCCCAATGGGGTTGCTATTCCACGCGGTCCGGGTAAATTTTCTACGGTGAGCTGAGAATAGTTGCCGCTCAGTCCCAGCAACTGAATTTGTTTTGAACCGGTTACTGCATCGTTGTAGGCCACATCTACAGATGGGTTGGTTTCAAAACTCTCACTCAGGTTGCAACAGGCTGCTTTTAATAATTCTTTTGCGGTCATCACTTCTGTTCTGATCGGACTGATGGTGGCAATGTAACTGGAACGCGGACTGGATTTTACCGTAACATTCCTTAACTGGTTGTTGTTGGCCATTACGATCTTCAGTTCATTGGCATTGCCCACCGAAATGGTGTCGGGCGTATAACCGGTATAGCTTACAACCAGCCTGGTATCCGTACCTGTATGGCCGATTTCAAAATATCCCAGACTGTCTGATAGTACACCCTTGTTGGTGCCCAGCCAGAATATGCTGGCGCCTGCGAGGGGATTGAACTCTCCTTTATTGCTGGTCTCCAAAACAATACCCCGGATGGTTTGTAACCCCGGTGTTCCTCCAACCTGTGCATCTGCAGCTTGTGTTCCTGCTCCAATATTTTTTTCAGTGCCGTGCGAAGCGGTAATTTCACCGCGGTAACGGCAGCATTCGGGCAGGTCGTTGTAAACTACTTCTTTGGCCTTTTTGGTTTCCAGATCGTGTCCTACTCCCAGGATTCTGTTTTTGATTTTATCGAGGCTAGCTTCCGACGGATTAAAGGTTAATGACAGTATTTTGGATTCTATCTCCCAGTCTGCCTTTTTTACACCTCTTCCGTTTGCAGCTGTTTCGATGCGCTCTTTACACATTTCACAGGCGCCGTATACTTTAAAATGGACAGTGGTATCTTTTGCTTGTTTTCCGCTCTGAGCGCTGACTGTACCAGACAATAACAGCAAACAGAACAGGAATATATTTTTCATTGCTTTCATCTTCATAAAATTTAAGTATTCCCGGAGAACAGGGTTCCCCGGGAAGGATCATTCTTCTGTTACTAGTGCTTTGTCTTGGTATCTGTTAAATCCATTCCACATTTAGTGCACTTGCCTTTTTTGTTGCTGGTTACATCTGCATGCATGGGGCATGAGTAATGTTTTACCGGCTTCAGCGCCATTTTACACTTGCTGCATTTGTCTGTAGCTGTTCCGGTAATTTCCGGGTGCATCGGGCAGCTGTGGGTTGCTTTGGCGGTGCTGTCGGTTTTAGGCTGGTGTGCCTGTGCGAATGTGCTGAGGCTGATGAATGCAGCCATGAACAGCAGAATTGCTTTTTTCATTTGTTGTTGTTTTATGATGATGAGAAGAAAATGCCTGTTGGGTATAAACGGCAAAGGGCAGCTATAGTTTTATAGTGCCGGCATACTGCAGATTGCAGTATCAGATTTGGTAAACGCAGTCGAAAAGATAAATTGGGATGCCATTTCGCAACGGCGGCGGGTTGCTGTATTGAGCTGGCTTGAATTGGGTTGAAGCCTTAACCGCTGGTTGAAATACCGGTGTGGTGAAATGAAGTTCTGTGAAAAGCTTTACCAGGTTCCAGGCATTTCCTTCGCCATAATGGTTGTCTTTTACCTTGAAGAATTTATAAGTGCTTTTACAGCACTTATCCATTTTTACATCCATGCTGCATTTTTCATCTGCAGTGGGTGTATAGGCAATGCTGGTAGATTTGAGCTTATTGCAGCAATAAAAAGACTTTACGCTCAGACCAAAAGTGGCCGTAGTGTAAATGCTGATTAATAATACGAGAATAAGCTTTTTCACGGGTCGAAGGTAGTGACTTACCGGCTGAAAACTGTTACAATTTCTTTAAAATGCACATAAGTCAGCCTTGGCTACTGGTCCCTCGACCTCTTTTTTCCGTCACTTTTTTCGGGTGGCCGCTTTATCTTCGCGCCCATGGGCCAGAAAAAACTCATTCGTTTTGAAGCAATTAAGTCTTTTCCCAACGTGCTGGAGTATCCGCAGGATATGAAAGGGAAGTGGAAGGATTTTTTCAAAAACAACCATCCGCTCACGCTCGAACTGGCCTGTGGCAAGGGAGAATATGCCGTTGGTCTGGGCAGGATGTATCCCGATCGGAACTTCATTGGGGTGGATATCAAGGGCAATCGCATCTGGCGAGGAGCCAAAACTGCCTTGGATGAGGGGCTGGATAATGTGGCATTTGTGCGCTCCCATATAGATAAAATCACCGATTATTTTCTTCCTGGTGAAGTTGCTGAAATCTGGATTACGTTTCCGGACCCCCAGTTACGGGCTTCCAGGGCAAAAAAAAGGCTCACCCATCCCCATTTCCTGCGCTTATACCAACAGATTCTTCAGCAAGACGGCCTGGTTCACCTGAAAACAGATAGCCCGCGCTTATACAATTTTACCCTTACGGTCATCAACTTATTTGAGCTGGAATTGTTAGAACATACAGATAATGTGTATGCAGCCGACCCGGTTAAACCGGAGCTGTCCATTAAAACACATTATGAAGGATTGGATATTGCACAAAGCAACCGGATTCATTATATCTGCTTTCGCATCAGCCAACCCCTTCCAAAAGAAAAAGATTCTGAGTTAAAACATCTGTTCAGTGAAGAAGAACCTGGTTGAGTCCATAGATTTTTATTACGACAGCAACGGATATATGGTGTTTACCGAAAAGCATCACCTGGAAAAAGGGTCTTGCTGCGGGCATGGTTGCCGGCATTGTCCTTACAACTACGAATCTGTGCCTGAACCCAAAAGAACCACCTTGCTGGAACAAAAAAAGACAGCCGGTCTGTGATTTACGCACGAATTATCAGATATTGTTCTGCAATCTGATCAATCTTTTCCACTATGACATCCAAGAAACCTTCGGCCCGGTTAAAACAAGTGCTTCCCAGTGGTGCAAAAGACATTTCATTTTTTGAACAAGTATACGAAGTGGTGAAGCTGATCCCGCCGGGAAGGGTTACTTCCTATGGAGCCATTGCTTTTTTTCTGGGCGCCAGATCCAGTGCGAGGATGGTTGGATGGGCCATGAATGCAGCCCATGGAATGCCGGATGTTCCTGCGCACCGTGTGGTGAACAGAAATGGTATGTTGAGTGGAAAGATGCATTTTGATACGCCTACCAGTATGGAATCCTTGTTGAAAAAAGAAAAAGTTAAAATAAAGAAAGACCAGGTAGTGGATTTTGAAAAATTATTCTGGGACCCTGCTGTGGAATTATCTTGACTTATATTTGCGCCCCATGAAAACAAAGCCGGCCTTACACACGATTTTATCTCCACGATTGCTGGATATTTATGATGTATCCAACAGCATCGTTGTTATCATTGATGTATTCAGAGCAACGTCTACCATTGCCACTGCTCTATACAATGGCGCCTCCAGGGTAATTCCTGTAGATTCTGTTGATAAATGCATTCAGATTGGTAAAACAACCGGCGGGATCACTGCGGGTGAAAGGGACGGTAAGATCATTCCCGGTCTGGAACATGGAAATTCTCCGGCAGAATATTCAAGAGAATTTGTAGAAGGCAAAACCCTGGTACTCACCACCACCAATGGTACAAGGCTGCTCCATATGGCATTGCAGAATGGCGCATCCGAAGTGGTTACAGGCTCTTTCCCCAATCTTTCCGCAATTTGTGATCATCTGACGGCAGAAAAAAAGAATGTTATCCTGGGTTGTTCTGCCTGGAAAGACCGGTTTAATCTGGAAGACACGCTTTTTGCAGGCGCAGTGATTGAAAGAATCAAAAAACATTTTACCATACATTGCGATAGCAGCCTAATGGCTGAAGATATGTATGCACTGCATAAGAAAGACCTGAAGTCTTTTATCCGGAATACCACACACTGGCACCGTTTGGCACAGTATGGGCTGGAAAAAGATCTTGAATATTGTGTAACACCCGATCAGGCCAATGTACTTCCTTTTTATCGCAACGGAGACCTTATTGTGGCTTAGTTGGTATGTTTAACAAACATTTCATCCACATCAGTTGAATTCTGTTACAAAATAGGTTTGCTTTTCTTTAATTTTGCAAATTGGTCTTTTTTGGCCAATTTATCAGCATGGCACTACCGTATTTAGTAAAGCATATCTA
Organism: Sediminibacterium sp.; assembly: GCA_028687975.1. Taxonomy (GTDB): domain Bacteria; phylum Bacteroidota; class Bacteroidia; order Chitinophagales; family Chitinophagaceae; genus Sediminibacterium. The sequence continues at coordinate 13,071 of JAQTZD010000037.1, read as the reverse complement.
CAACAACGCAACAGAGGAAGTTATCCGCAGGGGTAAAAAAATCCATGCGTTGGGCAATGTTGAACTGATTGAACACGACGACCTCATGGGAAACGTGATCTTTCGGGTTAAAGATGACGGGTATGCCACTTTCTATAAAGTACATATTAACCAGTTCAAGGATCCTAAAACACTTTCTCTTCGTTGCACCTGTCCGTATAACCTTTCAGAAGTGTGCAGGCACAAGGCTGGTGCGTTGTTCCATTTGCAGGACATGCTGGATAAAAACCTGCTGGGCGACAAGGAAACCCTCTACGATCAGAAACATACGGTAGTAAAAATTAAATCCCTGGATCTGAAGCTTTTCAGGATGCTGAGTTCCATGGATACTTTCGACAAGGCACAGGAATATCTCAGAAGCAATACGGCCAACCTTTTGGAAGCCAAGAACGAACGGGTGGTTGCAGAGGTGGATATGGAAGGAGAAAAGCAGCGGATCGTTTTGCAAAAAAACGAAGAGCGCAATTTTGATACCAGTTGCACCTGCAGCAGTGAAATTGCACATCCATTGTGTGTGCACAAAACCATTGTATTCCTGCAATTGCTGAAAAACCACGGTGCCGGATATTTTGACACGATCAGAAACTGGGATAAAGAAAAAAATAAATTGCTTGCCCTTTACGGGTATTCGCTGGACGACGACCTGAAAGGTAAGTTTGAATTCACTTATACGGATGGCAAGCCTTTTTTGCGGGTGTTGGATAATTCCATCAAAAGAGTTGCGGTGAATGCAGCAACTGCTCCGGTACAAAAGCCGGTTGAAACCTTGATTGCCGCTTCCGAAACTGCAGATGAACCTGCACTTCCTTCCATGAAAATGGGACTGGTGATCACCACACTGCAATCTCAATATCCATATACACAGCTGGAGCTGGTGCAGGGAGAACCGGACGATGCCGGTACCCGGTATGTTTCGAAGGTGTCTAAGCTGGACCTCACCAAATTTGTTAATACGGAGGTTTTTCCGGAGGACGATAAAATGCTGCTGCAGCAGTTGCGCAAACTCATGCCCTCCGAAGTAAGCCGTTACCTGAACAGGAATTCTCCTTTCAGTGGCATCTGGGAAAATATTATTCAGCAGCACGACGATGAACTTCCCGAGGAAACCAGGCACCTGATCAATGAGTACCTGCATCCTAAATTCAAGAAACTTTTTGCTGAATTGGCCACCAGCCCTTTTGTATTTTTTCTCCCTCCCAATAAGAGCTTTACCACGGCAAATCTGGATCAGGCGCATTTGTCTGATCACTTCATCAGTCCTGAATTTGAGATCAGTTACAAAGACGGGAAATACATAGTGGACTGCAGGGTTAAACTTCCGCTGGCAGACCTGAACATCTCAGAGAATGCTTCTGATACCCATTTTCTCTTTCAATATCATCAGCAGTTCTTCATCTGGAAGAAGGCAGAAGATATTTTACTGGTAGAGAAGTTTCTTCCCACCGGTACAATGGTCATTGATGCTGCTGATTGGTCGCAGCGTTTGCAGGAATTTATACTCCCCCTGTCTAAGGAATACGGGGTACACTTTACCAATGTGAAGAAAGAGGAGGTAAAAGATGCAAAACCGGAACTGAAAATTTTACTCAAAGAAAAAGGAGAATATCTTCTGTTTCAGCCTGTATTCAATTACAGAGGTTATGATGTAACCAGTTCTGATAAAGAAAAAATCTTCTTCCCGGTTGCAGATAAATTACTGGTGATTCATCGAAATATAGCTGCGGAACAGGAATTAATGCAGCGCATTGAAGGCCTGCACTCCGGTTTTGTGAAACCGCTCGAAACCAATGTGCTTGCCCTGAAGGGTAAGGAAGTGCTCCGGAACAACTGGTTCTTCCTGTTTGTAGATGCAGTGAAGGAAATGAATATTCCTGTTTATGGCTACGAAGCGCTGAAAAATTTCCGCTTCAATACGGCCAAGCCTTCTACCAAAATTTTCATCAGCAGCAATACCGACTGGTTTGATGCAAAAGTGGAAATTCTTTTTGGTGAACAAAAGGTAACGGTCGACGAGGTAAAAAAAGCCCTTGTTAATAAACAACAGTTTGTACAACTGAACGACGGAACACTGGGTATTCTGCCCGAAGAGTGGATTAAGAAATATTCCCTTCTTTTCAGGGTAGGGGAGGGTAAGGCCGGCGAAATCAAACTGAGCAAATACCATTTCAGTGTAATTGAAGAACTGTATATGCAGCGGGATGAGCAGGAACTCTTTTTCCAGCTCGAAGAAAAATACGAACGGCTCAGGGGCAATCATTCCATTAAGCCTATTCCGGCACCGGAACACCTGAAATCTGTTTTGCGCCCCTACCAGGAAAGCGGCTTTCAATGGCTCAATTATCTCCGGGAGGTCCAGTGGGGTGGCATTCTGGCCGATGATATGGGTTTGGGTAAAACCATTCAGGCCCTTAGCTTTCTGCACCACCTGAAAGTAGAAGCAGGCACATTGAAAGCACTGGTAGTATGTCCTACCACATTGTTGTACAACTGGCAAAATGAAATTAAAAAATTCACTCCTGCACTTTCCTATTATATCCACCACGGCGGGTTGCGTGTAAGAGAGGGTATCACGGACGAAACGATTGATGTAATCATTACCACATATGGTACCTTAAGAAGTGATATTAAGCAGTTTGTTGAAGTGAAGTTCGATTATGTAATTCTGGATGAAAGCCAGGCGATCAAGAATCCGGCAAGTAAAGTAACAAAAGCCGCTTCATTGCTGAAAGCTACCAGCAGGCTTTGTTTGAGTGGAACTCCTTTGCAGAACAATACGTTTGATATTTTTGCGCAAATGAACTTCCTGAATCCCGGAATGCTGGGCAGTATGGAATTCTTTAAACAGGAGTTTTCCATTCCGATCGATAAATTTGGAGAGAAAGAGCAAAAAGATCATCTGCGTAAGCTGCTCTTCCCTTTTATTCTCAGAAGAACCAAAGAACAGGTTGCCAAGGATCTTCCCGAAAAGCAGGAAATGGTACTTTTCTGCGACATGGGCGAGGAACAGCGCAGAATATATGATGCCTACAGAAACGATTACAGGGATAAGATACTGGGTGTGGTGGAGAACCAGGGTATTCAAAAGTCTCAGCTGACCATTTTGCAGGGATTAATGAAACTCAGGCAGATCTGTGACAGCCCTGCTATTGTTAAAGAGGAAGAACGTTTCCCGAATGTTTCTGTAAAGCTCGAAGAACTGGGTAGAGAAATCACCGAAAACATCAGCAACCACAAAGCCCTGGTATTCTCCCAGTTTTTGGGTATGCTTTCGCTGATTAAAGAAAAAATGAAGGAACTGGGTGTTGACTACGAATATTTTGATGGCAGCAGCACGGTGAATGAAAGAGAACGGGCCATACACCGGTTTCAAAACGACGAGAACTGCCGTGTATTTCTGATTTCACTGAAAGCGGGTGGAGTGGGGCTGAATCTTACTGCGGCCGATTATGTATACATTGTAGATCCCTGGTGGAACCCGGCAGTGGAACAACAGGCCATTGACCGTACGCACCGAATCGGGCAAACCAAGAATATTTTCGCTTACCGGATGATCTGCACGGATACCGTAGAAGATAAAATTCTGAAGTTGCAGGAAAGAAAACGCAGTCTGGCAAAGGATGTAATTGCCGATGACGATGGGTTTGTAAAAACACTTACCAAGGAAGACGTGGAATACCTGTTCAGCTAAATTGCAGCCGGCCAATTCTCCTTTTATTCGGCACAGTTCACCGATTTTAAACTATTTTGAACCAGCTCAGTCCAATTATCATGATAGCTTGCCTCATAATCTGGATCAGGTGGGTCTCTTCCGGGATACTACTGCAATTTTACATTGTTAAGCAGGCTTTATGATGAAAAAACTATGGGTTGTATTACTGCTTCTGGCTGCCAATGTTCCGCTTAGTGCGCAACAAACCGGTACCCTGAAAGGGAAATTGGTGGATACCGTTGGCAAGCAGGTATTGAAGGATGCCTCCCTTACGCTCATGGATGCAAAGGATTCTACCCTGGAAGTGTTCGGGCTTGCCAAAGCCGATGGAAGTTTCCTGCTCGAGAACATCAGTTTTGGCGAAATGCTTCTGCAAATCAGGTTCCAGGGCTATGAACCATTTTCGAGGAAATTACTCTTTACAAAACAACAACCCGGCATCGACCTGGGATTGGTATACCTGCAAATGGCCGCTACCGATCTTGGTAATGTAACGGTTACCCAGTCTCCGATTACGATCAAAAAAGATACAGTCGAGTTCAGTGCTTCCTCTTTTAAAACCAAGCCGAACGCAGTGATGGAAGATGTACTGAAAAAACTTCCCGGTGTGCAGGTAGATAAGGATGGAACCATCAAGGCTCAGGGGGAAAATGTTCAGCGGGTTCTGGTGGATGGTAAAAGGTTTTTTGGAGACGACCCCAAGCTGGCTACCAAAAATCTGCCTCCGGATATGATTGATAAAATTCAGGTATTCGATGCCCTGAGCGACCAGAGTGCATTTACAGGATTTGATGATGGCAACAGAATCAAGACCATTAACATCACTACCAAAAAAGACAAACGAAAAGGGTTCTTCGGAAAAGCGGTAGTGGGTGCGGGGTCCGATTCCAAAGAAGGCAGATTCGATAACAATATTAACCTCAGTCATTTTAACGGCGACATGCAGCTTACCCTGATCGGGCAGGCCAACAACGTGAATAAACAGAATTTCAGTGTACAGGATATGCTGGGCTCACTGGGTGGAGGTAATTTTGGCGGAGGAAGAGGTGGTGGTGCTACAGCAGTGAGCGGATTGCTGGGCACGGGTACGGGTGGAGGAATTGTGAATACATGGGCAGGAGGACTGAACTACAAAGATGTGTGGGGAACCAAAACCCAGGTTTCGGGAAGCTATTTTTATAATGACCAGAAAACTTACAGAGACCAGAACAGTTATACGCAGAACCTGATTCCGGGTAATCCCGATTCATCTATTTTTAATTCGCAGTTACAGCAATCCGTAACACATAACCGGAATCACCGGATCAATTTCAACATTGAACACCAGTTTGATTCTTCCAACTCCCTGATCATACGCCCCAACCTGAGCTTTCAACAAACCGATGCTCAAACGGATCAGACTACTTTTTCTACAAAAGGTGCTGCAAAATCACTGAACAATTCTGTTGCCGCTACCAACCGGCAGAATGATGGTTACAATGCATCGCTGGAAGCTACTTTCCGTCACCGGTTTGCAAAGAAGGGAAGAACCTATTCCATAGCATTCAACCCGGGCAGAAATATCAACGACGGTAATACTTCCAATTATTCCATCAACAACTACTTTAACACATCCAGCCCTTATTCGGATACCATCAACCAGCGTGGCATTACCAGCAGGGATGCCAATACCTTCAGCGCTACATTGTCTTATACAGAGCCGGTTGGAAGGAACCAGATCCTGGAGATCAATTATAACTACAACAGTAATACCAATAACTCCGGCACCAGAACCTATGCTTTCAATCCGGTTAGCGGGCAATACGATAAGGTGGTTGCCAACCTTACCAATGAATTTGAAAACACGTTCCAGTCTAACAGGGTTACGTTGAATTACCGTTTGCAGAATTCCAAATACAATTTCAGTATTGGTACCGGTATTCAGGCAGGGGATCTGACCAGTAAAAACATCACCAAAGACAGTTCCATTTTTCAGCATTTTGTGAACTTCTTTCCTACCATGAATTTTCGCTATGATTTTTCCAAAACGAAAAACCTGCGGATTTTTTATAATGGCAGAACAACACAACCCTCCGCTGCCCAGTTGCAGCCGGTCATTGATAATTCCAACCCGCTGAATATCAGAACAGGTAATCCGGAGCTGAAACAGCAATTCATACACAGTTTCCGGGTTATGTACAACTCATTTGATATGTTTACGCAACGGCTGGTATTTGCCACGATTAATGCCAGCTTTACTGCCAACGATATTCAGAATTCCACGGTTTTCCTGGCCAACGGAGCTCAGTTTACCAAGCCTGTTAACCTGGATGGTACGTATAACATCAATGGTTTCTTCAACTATGGATTTCCGCTGAAAAAGCCAAAGAGCAATATCAACCTTTCTTTGAACATCAGCAGGTCGCAGAGTCAGACCCTGGTGAATGCGCAAAGCAATTATACCCGCAATACCAGTACAGGGTTCAATGCATCCTGGACCACCAACCTGAAAGAGAATTTTGATATGAACTTTTCTTCCAATTCTTCTTTCACTTTTGCCCGGTACAGCTTGCAGCCGCAGCAGAATGGTGATTATTTTACCCAGACACTTTCGGCAGAGCCTACTTTTTACAGCAAAAACGGCTGGGTGATTTCCTCCGATTTCAGTTATGTGAAAAATACAGGCAGGGCCGAAGGATACAATACCAGTATACCACTCTGGAGCGCCAGCATTGCCAAACAACTCTTTAAAAAGAAAGAAGGAGAAATTAAATTATATGTTTTTGACCTGTTGAACCAGAATGTAAGTGTAACCAGAAATATTACCGGCAACACCATTCAGGACGTGTCGTCCAGGGTACTCTCCCGTTATTTCATGGTCAGCTTTACCTATAACCTGCGCAGATTCGGTGCCCAGGGTCAGCAGCAGCGCAATCCCATGATGGAGATGTTCCGTGGAAACAGACCTCCCGGCGGAAACAGGATGATACGAAACTTCAGGCAGTAGGCCAGGTGTTCAGGCTTGTGGAAGGGGTTAATTTCCCGTATTTTCTGAAAATTGACCATTTATATGCTAAAAGTGCTAATTTTACGCCTTCAAATAGAAATGGCAAAAGCAAATACATACCATTTTATCCTCACTGGCCGTTCACATGTTGTTGAACCGGTAAGTTTCCCTTTTGTCGTATTGCCGCGACCTCGACGCGGTTTCTGATAGGACGAGCAACTGGCACTTGCCCCTATCAGTGGAAATTTCCCCGAAAGTGAATCAGGCAGAGGGCCCCCTCGATCATTCTTTTTAATTATTAGCAAGTTGGAACAGCAAATCATTGTTCGTGTAGCAAACAGCAACGATACACAGTATGCAAAGATCATTACGGATGAGATGGAATCATCTGCAAAGGCAAGAGGCACAGGAATAGCCAAGAGAAGCCCGGATTATGTTGCAAAGAAAATGGAAGAAGGCAAGGCCGTTATTGCGCTTGAAGCCAATGGCGACTGGGTGGGCTTCTGTTACATAGAAGTGTGGGGGCATGAACAGTTTGTGGCAAACAGTGGACTCATTGTTTCTCCCAAATACCGGAAAAGCGGGGTTGCCAAGCAGATTAAGCAGACCATTTTCAATCTTTCCAGACAGAAATATCCCAACGCTAAAATTTTTGGATTAACGACCGGATTGGCTGTGATGAAAATCAACAGTGATCTGGGTTATGAGCCTGTTACCTACAGTGAACTGACCGATGATGAAGAGTTTTGGGCGGGCTGTAAGAGCTGCGTAAACTACGATATTCTGATGAGCAAGAACCGGAAGAACTGTATGTGTACCGCCATGCTTTACGATCCTGCTGACCATTATGAGCCTGCTGAAACTTCTGCCGACTTTAAGCAAAATTCCAAGTTGTATGAACGTTTCATGAAACTGAAGCAAAGCAAACTGATGAATATCTTCAGAAAGAAAACATTGTTGAGCAATTTTTTTAATTTATAAACAGGAGTAACATGCAATCGAAAAAACTGGTACTGGGATTCAGCGGAGGCTTGGATACCACTTATTGCGCCATCTATCTGTCGCAGGAAAAAGGGTATGAAGTGCATAGTGTAATTGTAAACACCGGTGGCTTCAGCGAAGCTGAACTGCAGCATATAGAAAAACATGCGTATGCTCTGGGAGTAAAAACGCATACGACCATTGATGCGGTAAAAAGCTACTACGATAAAATTGTTAAATACCTGATTTACGGCAATGTATTAAAAAACAATACCTATCCGCTGAGCGTAAGTGCAGAGCGACTGAGCCAGGCAGTACATATTGCCGAGCATGCAAAAAAAATGGGCGCTGTTGCCGTGGCGCACGGAAGTACAGGGGCCGGAAACGACCAGGTACGATTCGATATGATTTTTCATATCCTGATTCCTGAACTGGAAATTCTTACGCCGATCCGCGATCTGAAAATCAGCCGTGAAGCCGAAATTGAATACCTGAAAGCGAAAGGGGTAGAAATGAATTTTGGGAAAGCAGCTTATTCTATCAATAAAGGTCTTTGGGGTACCAGTGTAGGTGGAAAAGAAACCCTGCATTCAAAAGGAGTTTTACCGGAAGAAGCCTGGCCTACCCAGGTTACGAAAACCGGATCAGAAGAAATTAAAATCCATTTCGAAAAAGGGGAGATCACGATGATCAACAACCAGGCTTTTGATCATCCTGCACAGGCCATTCAGTACCTCCAGTTGCTGACCGGTCCTTACGGTATAGGCAGAGATATACATGTGGGCGACACAATCATAGGTATCAAAGGAAGGGTAGGATTTGAAGCGGCTGCACCCATGGTGATTCTGAAGGCTCACCACGCTTTGGAAAAGCATGTGCTTACCAAGTGGCAGCTGAGCTGGAAAGAACAACTCGCCCATTTTTATGGTAACTGGCTGCATGAAGGACAAATCATGGATCCGGTAATGCGCGATATTGAAGCATATCTGGAAAGTTCTCAGGCACATGTTACCGGAGACGTTTTCGTTCAACTGATGCCTTACCGTTTTCAGGTATCCGGCATTGAATCTGTATACGATCTGATGAGCAGTAAATTTGGCCATTACGGCGAAATGAATACTGGCTGGAGTGGAGAAGATGTACGCGGCTTCTCTAAAATTTTCGCTAATCAGCTCGTAATTTATAACAGCATTAAAGCTGCTGCCAATGATTAAGGCAGGAATAGCCGGAGGCGCCGGGTACACCGGTGGTGAATTGATCCGTTTGTTGATCAATCATCCGGACGTGGAATTGAGTTTTGTACTGAGTGGTAGTAATGCAGGAAACCCTCTTTGTAAAGTACATGCAGACCTGGTAGGTGAAACCGATATGTGTTTTACCAATCAGCTCCGTACCGATATAGACGTTTTGTTTCTTTGTGTAGGACATGGTGATGCCAAAAAGTTCCTGACAGAAAATGCTGTTCCCGATACCGTGAAAGTGATTGATCTTTCTCAGGATTTCAGACTGGCGCCAAACGCACAGTTTGGCAACAGAACCTTTGTATACGGGCTACCCGAACTCAATAAGGCAGACATTCAAAAAGCTGCCAATATTGCCAATCCGGGTTGTTTTGCAACGGCTATACAGATGGGTTTGCTGCCCCTGGCCAAAGCTGGTATTCTGGGAGATGTATATACAACCGGTATTACCGGATCTACCGGAGCCGGACAGGGGCTGAGCAACACAGCACATTTCAGCTGGAGAGCCAATAATATACAGGCATACAAATCGCTTTCGCATCAGCATATTTTCGAAATCACCCAATCCATTAACCAGTTGCAGCAGGAGGATCCGCTTTCTGTATCAGGCGAAGGTCGTGGTGTTCGCTTTGTTCCATGGAGAGGTGATTTTACCCGTGGCATATATGTGAGTTCTGTGATTGATTGTGGTTTGCCATTGGAAGAAATCAAAAAGCTGTTCAGGGAATTTTACCAGGATGCGGCATTCTCGCATTTCAGCGACACCATGATCGATCTGAAGCAGGTGGTGAACACCAATAAATGCCTGTTGCATGTAGAGAAGCAGGGCAATAAACTGGTGGTGCACAGCGCCATCGATAACCTGTTAAAGGGGGCAAGCGGACAGGCTGTTCAGAACATGAACCTGCTGTTTGGATTAGCCGAAAAAACCGGATTAAAACTGAAAGCCAATTATTTTTAAGACTATGAAATTATTTGATGTATACCCGCTGAACAATATTGCTATCACCAGAGCGCTAGGCTCATATGTGTGGGATGATCAGGGCGTTCAATACCTGGATATGTATGGCGGACATGCTGTAATCAGTATTGGTCATACCCACCCACATTGGGTGAAGCGGATAGAGGAACAGTTGGAAAAAATTGCCTTCTATTCCAATTCTGTTGTAATACCCATACAGCAGCAACTGGCCGATAAGATGGCGCAGGTAAGTGGCAAGAACGATTACCAGCTTTTTCTTTGTAACAGTGGCGCAGAAGCCAATGAGAATGCATTGAAACTGGCTTCTTTTCATACCGGCCGTAAAAAAATTATTGCATTCAGTAAATCTTTCCATGGAAGAACTTCACTGGCGGTGGCTGTTACAGACAATCCCTCCATTGTAGCGCCTGTGAATGAAACAGAAAATGTTATTTTTCTTCCCTTCAATGATGTGGATGCATTGAAAACCTGTTTTCAGAAAGAGGGCGGGAACATTGCCGCAGTAATCACAGAAGGTATTCAGGGTGTTGGTGGAATCAATGTGGCATCCGATGCATTTCTTCAATCCATTCGTGCACTCTGCGATGAGCATGGCGCTGTATTTATTGCAGACAGTGTTCAGTGTGGTTATGGAAGAAGCGGTCATTTCTTTGCGCATGATGGCGCCGGTATTCAGGCCGATATTTATTCCATGGCAAAGGGGATGGGCAATGGATTTCCCATTGGCGGCATCCTGATTGCTCCGCATATCAAGCCCAAGCATGGCATGCTGGGGACTACTTTTGGCGGTAACCACCTGGCTTGTGCTGCTGCACTGGCAGTACTGGAAGTGATGGAACAGGAAAACCTGATCAGTATGGCCAAGCAGCGGGGGATGTACCTGATGAACCAGCTGAAAGCGATCGAAGGAATTGAACATGTAAGAGGTAAGGGACTGATGATCGGGTTTGATGTTCCCGAGAAGCTCAAAGGATTGAAAAAACATTTACTGACCGAACACAATGTATTTACCGGAGAAGCAAAACCGAATGTGATAAGACTGCTTCCTTCATTGGCATTGTCCAGAAAACAGGCCGATGAATTTTTGGATGCTTTAAAAGAATCTATTCAGGAGCTTCTTCAAAATGAAGGATAATATATGCAACAGTTTATTTCTGTAAATGATGTAACCAACATCAGCGCGCTGGTTAAAAAGGCGCTTGCCTACAAACAGCATCCGTATATGGATCATCATCTGGGTAAGGGCAAACGAATCGGTTTGTTGTTTTTGAACCCCAGTTTGCGTACCAGGTTAAGTACACAGGTGGCAGCTTCTAACCTAGGTATGGAAGCGGTTGTTTTTAATGTAGACAAAGAAGGTTGGGCGCTGGAATTTGAAGAAGGCGCCATCATGAGCGGAACCACTGCAGAACACATTAAAGATGCGGCACCTATCCTCGGGCAGTATTTTGATATACTTGCCATCAGAACTTTCCCCTCGCTGAAAAACAGAATTGATGATTACAGTGAAATGTATATCACACAGTTTATTAAATATGCCGGTGTTCCTGTAGTGAGCCTGGAGAGTGCTACCCTGCATCCGCTTCAGTCATTTACAGATATTATTACCATTCAGGAAGAAGTGAACAGTCAGCCTGAAAAGTTTGCTATGCGCAAGCCCAAAGTGGTGCTCACCTGGGCACCGCATGTAAAGCCGCTTCCGCAGTGTGTAGCTAATAGCTTTGCACAATGGATCAATGCCTGGGAAGGTGCCAGTTTTGTGATTACGCATCCGCATGATTATGAACTGTCTGATCAGTTCACCAGGGGAGCAACTATTGTACACAACCAGGATGCCGCACTGAAAGATGCTGACTTTGTATATGTGAAAAACTGGAGTACCTATAACGACTACGGCAAGATTTACGAAAATGATCCTGCCTGGATGCTCACTGAGGAAAAAATGAAAGTGACCAATGATGCCAAAGTAATGCATTGCCTGCCGGTCAGAAGAAATGTGGAACTCAGTGATGAAATACTCGATGGAAAACACAGCCTGGTAACACGTCAGGCCGGAAACAGGGTATGGGCTGCACAAACTGTGCTGTCGGAAATATTGAACTCAGCCAAATAAACAATTATGCAACAACTGTATATCATAAAAATCGGAGGGAATATCGTAGATAATGAATCTGCACTTTCATCCTTCCTGCAGTCGTTTGCAAATATTCAGGGACATAAAGTGTTGGTACACGGCGGCGGAAAGCTGGCCACCAGGCTGGCTGAGGCCATGGGTATTCAACAACAGATGGTGGAAGGAAGAAGAATCACCGATGCTGAAACACTGAAGATTGTAACCATGGTTTATGCAGGTTACATCAATAAAAATATTGTGGCACAGTTGCAGCAGCACCAATGCAATGCTGTAGGAATCAGCGGTGCCGACGGCAATGCCATTCTTGCCCATAAAAGAGAAAAAATGAGCATCTCCGGAGTAGCCATAGATTACGGTTTTGTAGGAGATGTGGATGGGGTAAATGCTGCTTTCTTTCAGCAACTGCTGGAGCAGCGCGTTACGCCTGTGGTTGCACCTATTACACACAATGGTACAGGACAATTACTGAATACCAACGCAGATACAATCGCACAGGAAATTGCTACGGCACTGAGTGCTTTCTACGATACCACACTGATTTATTCATTTGAAAAATCGGGTGTATTGCTGGATACGAATAATGAAAACTCCGTAATCCCGGAAATACGACCGGGTTACTTCCGGGAATTAAAAACAAAAGAATTGATATTCGCCGGAATGATACCAAAGCTCGACAATGCTTTTTCGGCTATCAACAAAGGAGTAACAAAAGTCATTATTGGTAACGCAAATCACCTGGAACAACTCATACAGGGAAGTTCCGGAACAACTATTTTAAATGAATAACAATACATTATACACGGCAGCAGTTGAATTATTAACACAACTGATTGCAACCCCTTCTTTCAGCAAAGAAGAAGACAAGACCGCTTTGATCCTTGAACAATTTTTTCAGCTGCACGGTATACCTACGCGGCGTTTTCTGAACAATGTGTGGGCCGTTAATCAGCATTATGATGCTTCGAAGCCATCCATCTTACTGAACTCTCACCACGATAC
>JAQTZD010000036.1:13428-28344 GCA_028687975.1 Sediminibacterium sp. | reverse complement strand
GCTCCCCCTTCAGGACTTGAACCTGAGACCCTCTGATTAACAGTCAGATGCTCTAACCAACTGAGCTAAGGAGGAATTTCCCCGTTCGGGGTTGCAAAAATAGGGGTTTCCACTTTCTTACAAAAAAAATACCCTAAAAATTAAAAAAACTAGTTTTTTCGAATCCCACATATACCCCGGAATCCTCTGTTTTAACCAGGTAGGTTTTGAGGTAATAGCCTTCTCCGTTGATGTTCCGGCCATTTTCCATTGAAAATTTGTACCGGTGAACCGGGCAAACCACATTGCCCATTGCATCCAGAAAACCATCGGCCATAATACCGCTGGCATGCGGGCATTTTTGGGCAAAAGCGTAAAGCTGATCATTGAATCTGGCAAGGGTAACCATTTTTCCATCAGCCGGCACAACACACATATCATTTGTCTGCCAGGCTATTTCAGCTAAACTTTCGGCTATTTTAACCCAATTGACTTTTTTTTCTGCCATATTATATCATTAAATCAATATAACATCGTCTTATAGGGGTAACGCACTTTATACATATCCCTGACTTTTTCCAGAATCAGGTCTCTGAGCGCATCCATGTTCTTTTTCTCCAGTGCCGAAATAAACACGCAATTGTTGTTGGTGGCCCGCTCCCATTTTTCTTTCAGGTCGTGGAGGATTTCCTGTTTTACCGCATCATCCAGCCACTCATCAAAGGTTTTTTCCTCGTAGAGGTCCATTTTATTAAAAATGGTCAGGATGGGTTTTTCAAATGCCTTCAACTCCTGCAGTGTTTTGTTTACCACACCAATTTGTTCCTCATACTGTGGGTGCGAAATATCCACCACATGCAAGAGAATATCTGCTTCTCTTACTTCATCCAGGGTGCTTTTAAAGCTTTCTACCAGGTGATGCGGCAACTTACGTATAAATCCAACTGTATCACTTAATAAAAAAGGAGTATTCTCGAACACCACTTTCCGGGTGGTTGTATCCAGAGTTGCAAATAGTTTGTTTTCTGCAAACACCTCGCTTTTGCTCAATACGGTCATCAGGGTGCTCTTTCCCACGTTGGTATATCCTACCAGTGCTACCCGGATCAGTTCCCCGCGTTCTTTTCGCTGGGTGAATGCCTGTTTGTCTATTTCGCTCAGCCGCTTGCGCAATAAAGCAATTTTGTCTTTAACAATACGCCTGTCCGTTTCGATCTCTGTTTCACCGGGACCCCTCGTACCAATACCTCCTCCCTGTCTTTCCAGGTGTTTCCACATTCCCTTTAAACGGGGCAATAAATATTGATATTGCGCCAGCTCCACCTGAACCTTGGCCTGGGCTGTTCTTGCTCTTCTGGCAAAAATGTCCAGGATCAGGTCGCTCCTGTCGATGGTTTTTACATTCAGCTCTTTTTCAATATTGGATATTTGTGAACCGGTGAGTTCGTCATCAAAAATCACCAGAGTGATGTCTTTTCCGTTCAGGTACTCCTTAATCTCTTCCAGCTTGCCTTTTCCCACGAATGTTCTGCTGTCCGGGTGTGCCAGTTTCTGTGTAAACCGCTTTACGGTGGTTGCTCCTGCTGTTTCGGACAGGAACGCCAGTTCATCCAGATATTCCTCCGCCTGTTCAATGGTTTGTTCTTTTAGAATGATTCCCACCAACACTGCCTTTTCCTCTCTGGCGATCAGTTGTTTCTTTTCAATCAAATTGTTCTGTTTTTTGCAAAGTTAGTCTTTCTGGGGTCTTATAAACAAGAAAGCCCTCCCGCGGAATCGGGAAGGCTTTTCTGTAAGAATGATTTTATTATAATCCGCTGATAGCCACGCCAATACTGAATTTATTCATATTGGGACCTGCGCCGTCGCGCAATACACTGGTTAACTGATAGCTTCCGTGGAGTGATAAAAATCCATAACCGACTCTTCCGGTTAAAGCAACTTCTGTACCATTGAAAAACTTCTTGCTTTGTTCTTTGGCAACATAGGATGTTCCGTAAATCGACTGGCCATTTTTATTCACGAGGTTCTTTCCTTTAGAGAAGGATTTCAGCAGGGTACCCACTTTGGCTCCTAAGGCAAACTTCCATGATTTGTTCGGGTTGGCCGGGTTGGAGAAGTAGCGAAGCTCTACCGGTAATTCCAAGTAAATATTGGTTACTTTAAATTTCTTAAAGTGGTCAACGCTGTCTGCAATGGTGAAAGGCAGGGTTGTGGATGTAGATTTCACATTCACATTTACATTATTAAAAAACATGTGGCTGTATCCGAGTCCGCCTCCAAAACCAACACTCATTTTGGGATTGTTCTTAAAAGGCTTATCTATCATGAAGTAGAGGTTGAAATGCCTGCTGAATCCGCCGGTTCTGACACTGTCCGGACGGTTGGTCCAGGAATCAGATCCGAATTGGATCATAAAATGATCTTTGCTGCGATTCGCGAAATCAAATTTTTTGCTATTGCCGGTTTGAGCCATTGCACCCACACTAAGCAGCACTGTAAGCAGTAGTAATGTTCTTTTCATTTTCGGTTGTTTGCCGGATTAATTCTCGGGCAGGTGGCAAAAATAATAGAAATGGGGCCATTATAACGGTTAAAAATTAGTCAAAATAGCAGCTTTTGACCTTTATAATGACTAAATTCGGGCACTTGGGGCATATAATTTTTATATTTACGCCTCAGCCATCACAAAATATGCATTGATGAACACGGATTTTTTAAAGGGGAAGCGAATACTTATTGCAGAAGACGACTTTGTGAACCAGAAACTAATCACCCATTCGCTCAACACTACCGGCGCCGTTTTTGACATTGCCGGGAATGGCCTTGAAGCAATTGAATTATTGAAATCCGGTCAGTACGATCTGATTCTGATGGACATCAATATGCCTGAAATGGATGGTTTTGAAGCTACACAACTCATCCGTAAAGACATTAACCCTTCTATTCCAATTATAGCAATGACCGGCTGGAGCAGCCGGACTGAAGGCGATAAGTTTACCAGTGTCGGGATGAACGGGTGTTTGGCTAAACCATTCGGTTTGGATGCATTGTATAAAACCCTGGATGCTATTTTAAAAGCACCCGGTTCGACAGCAGCTCCCGAAGAACCGGCAGTTCTGTCCGAAACAGCACGCTCTTCAAAGGAAGACTCTTTACTGGATCTGGACATGCTCAATGAACTGGCAGAGGGAGACAATGAGTACAAGATCACCATCATGAACATGTTTTTGGAAACCATGCCGGAAACCATGCAAAAAATGGAGGAATATCTTGGGGTATCCGACTGGGAGAATTTTTATAAAACAGCGCACTATGCTAAATCCTCCCTGTCTGTTGTGAAGGTTCCGGAAATGCATAAGCTGGCACAGGCTATGGAACGGAATGCAAGGCAACAAACAAGTCTGGAAACCATACCGGGTATGCTCAACCTGTTTAAAAAATATTTTGAGCAGGCCAAAATTGAATTAAATAAGGAAATAGCGGCTTTATCCTGATGATACAGGCCGTACAAATACAACAGCGGTAGAATCCGCTCAATTAACGATCGATTATTTTGAATTTCAGAGAACTAGGATTAGACGAAAGATTACTGGAAGGCATTGATGCCATGGGTTACGAAACAGCAACCCCCGTTCAGGCTCAGGTAATTCAACCCATTTTAGAAGGGAGAGACATTATTGCATCTGCGCAAACAGGAACCGGGAAAACAGCTGCTTTCCTTTTGCCAATCGTCCATAAAATGCTGACCTCTCCGCATCCTCCCAATCATATCAATGCAATGATTATTGTGCCAACAAGAGAATTGGCTATTCAGATTGCAGAAACGATGGAAGGGTTGGGGTATTTTACAGATATCAGTTGCATTGCCGTTTATGGAGGGGGGGATGGTAATTCCTTTGTTGCGGAAAAGAAAGCGCTCAGCAGTGGCGTGGATATGGTCGTGTGTACTCCGGGCCGGATGATTGCTCATCTGAACATGGGATATGTTAAAATGAACCAGGTAAATTATCTGGTACTCGACGAGGCCGACCGGATGCTGGACATGGGCTTCAATGATGATATCATGAAGATCATTTCATTTCTTCCCAAGAAGCGCCAGAACCTGCTGTTTTCGGCTACCATGCCGCAGAAAATGCGCGACCTTGCCAGAAAACTCCTGCATGATCCAATCGAAATCAATATTGCCGTTTCCAAGCCACCTGAACAGATCGTACAGGAAGCATATGTGGTATATGAGCCGCAGAAGATTCCACTGATTAAGTACATTCTTAATCACAAAGCATATACGCGCGTAATTATTTTCTGCTCAAAAAAGCAAAATGTAAAACAGCTGGCATCTGAATTGAAACGGGCCCGTTTCTCCATTGAGGAAATTCACTCCGATTTGTTGCAGGACAAGCGGGAACAGGTGATGCAGGATTTCCGCAATAAGAAATTGAAAATCCTTGTTGCCACAGATATCCTCAGCAGGGGAATAGATATTGAGGAAATTGAACTGGTGATCAATTACGATGTACCCAATGATGGGGAAGATTATATCCATCGTATTGGCCGTACAGCCCGTGCGGAAACCAAGGGAACGGCCATTACTTTTATTAGTGAACCCGAACAAAGAAAGTTTGCTGCAATAGAGCAATTATTGGGTAAACCTGTGGCTAAGATAACCGTGCCTGAGGAATTTGGCCCGGCTCCGGAATACGCACCGAAATCCGGTGGCAGGCCCGGTGGCAGATCTGGCGGACGTTCCGGTGGCGGCGGAAGACATGGTGGCCAGCGAAACGGAGAAGGCAGACCTTCCGGCAACAGAAGCGGGGGTAGCCGACCTGGCGGCAATCGGCCCGGAGGCAACCGGCAGGGAGACAACAGACCATCATCAGGTAATCGTGGGCCCAGACCTGGGGCGGCAGGAAACAAGCCCGACGCAAGTCAGGGTAATAGAGAATAGGGCACTTAATTTTTTCTGATTAAACTTTTCTATTCTGGATTATTCCGGAATAAAACGAATACAAACAGGGGCGCCGGTTTGTATCCTAGTTCCTGTATCGGTCAACAATCCGTTGGTCGGATTGCGTTTAAATACCACAATTTGATCGCTGAGGTGATTCCCGGAAAGTAAGAAATTTCCGGAAGGGTCTATGCCAAAATTCCTGGGTGCAATTCCCAATGTAGGAGTTGTTGCAAGAAAAATGAGCTTCCCTTTTGCATCAATGCGGTATATGGTGATTTCATTGAAGGACCCCCTGTTGGAGGCGTATAAAAATTTTCCGTCGGGAGAAATATGAATATCTGCAGCCCCATCTTTTCCTGTTGAACCTGAAGCATGCAGCGAAATGTTCTGCATTTTTTTGAGCTTTCCATTTTCAAAAGCAAAAAACGTAACAGTTCCATCCAACTCCTGTACTGTGTAAGCCCATTTTTTATTGGGATGAAATTCCAGGTGCCTTGGCCCGCTTCCGGGTTCGGTGTTGTAAACAGAAACAGGTATTTCCGTTACCGGGTTGGCAACCGCGTTCAGGTTAACTGCATAAACAGTTATTTGATCTGTGCCAAGATCCTGTACCAACAGATATTTTTCATCGGGAGACAATACGGTTGAATGAACATGAGCTTTTTCCTGTCTGGATGTTATACTTTTGCCGAAATGCTGAATGGTTTGTATTGCACTATCTGTTGAACCATCTTCCCTGATACGGATTGCAGAAAAATTACCCCCTGTATAATTGGCAACAAACAGATATCGATTTTTACGATCAGTAGTAATGTAACAGGGATGATCGCCACCGGAAGCAACTGTATTCAGTAAACTGATTTCACCGTTGCTGTGCTGATAGCGAAAGGCACTCACACTGCCTTTTCCGCCGCCCAACTCGTTTACTGCATAAAGAAAGCGGTTCTGTTTCCCCATCACTAAAAATGACGGATCGGTTGTGGTTGTTTTGCTGAGGAATACCGCTTCCCCATTGTTTCCATTAAACCGATAGGTGTAAATGCCATCGCTCTTGCCGCTGTTGGTATACGTGCCGATGATTAAACGATACTGGTGGTGTGTATTGTGCTTTGTTTGAGTAATACCCGGCACAACAATGAAATGGGCCATTATGAGCAGAAATAAAGCTTGATGAGTCATCAGAAAAAATATTGGTTGTATTAATCAATACAGATCGGTTAACTGAAATGTATGGTTGCAATCATTTGGATACCACGCTCTCCCAGGATTCGGTGGCGGGGTTGTATTGTTTCAGTATTTTGGCGGGGTTACCTCCAACAATTGTATAAGGAGCCACATTTTTGGTAACCACACTTCCTGCGGCAACAATGGCATGCTTCCCAATGCTTACACCCGAAACAATTACACAATTGGCGCCAATCCAGCAATCATCTTCCAGGATGATTGTTGCCGCGGAACATTTCTGGTCGCGGATGGGCACATGTATGTCTTTGTAACCATGGTTTAATCCGGATAAACAAACATGCTGTGCCAGTATAACGTTGTTGCCGATCTTCACAGGCCCTATCACAATATTGCCAATTCCAATGGTACAGTTGTCTCCGATAAAAACATCTCCAACCTGGTTGTTCACGCAGGCAAAATCTTCTATTACTGTATGTTTACCGATATCAAATTTCCGCCAGGGAATTACATCCAGGCGGGTGCTTCTCCTGATGATGGTTCCCTTTCCTCTCTTATGTATAAACGGATGAACAAAAAGTACTACCCACCACCTGCATTGTGCGGCGCCTTTGGCCATTATGGTCCATAAAACAAATGACTTCAGTTTTTCGTTCGACTTTATTTTCTCTACAATACTCATTGTATGGTCTTTAGATGCAGCTCTCCCGGGTCAATTTATTTGATGAATACCTGTATAAACCTTGCAATGGGGTCGTACAGGTAACTCTCGTATTTTGTATCTCTGAATTTCAGTTTACCTCCTGTGAACAGTGAGTGCAGGTATTCTTTAAATGAAACTTGTCTGGCAGGTCTCATTTTTGGAATTTCCACTTGGTTGCCCAGTGATAATTGTGAGAGAATCAGCGGAAAGTTTACTCCGGCCTTTAAAAAAGATGGTACAACGGAGGCCCAGAACCTGCCATTGATTTCAAGTACATACACTTTTCGGGTTTGGGCATCTCTTCTCATATCCACGCAGGCCACCCCATTCCAGTGAAGCACCTTCATCATGTTTCCGACTACCGAAATTACCTCCGGGTCGTCGTGGTATTCCAGGGTATCGTTTGTACTGAAATTGGAACCTGTTTTAACCGGAGATTCCTGAATGGTATAACAAATGATCTCCCCGTTTCTGCAAATTACGTTGCAGGTAACATCGGAGCCAATGATGAAGGGCTGGAGTATAAAGCCATTATGTTCATCCGGCCTTGTTTCAAAGAAAGCCTGAAGTGATTCCCGGTCGTGGATTTTCTGGATATTCCTTCCGGCCGACTGTCTTACCGGTTTTAGCAACAGGGGGAAGCCGGAAAGCTCAATCAGTTTTTCCAGTTGCTCTTTATTGTCGTAAGTAGCAAAAGCCGGGCAGGTAATTCCTTTATTTGTCAGAAACTCTGCCAGCTTCAATTTGTGAATACCGATATCGAAAAAATCGGGGTCTGTTCCTAAAAGGCAGGGTGCATATTTGCTGAGTACATCTTTGTTTTTGGTAACCTCTCTGATTTCCAACTCATCGTAGGGCATTATCAGTTCGATCTGATACTGTTTGGTCAATTCAATGATTTTTTCGGTCAGGTCATCGTTTTCGGCATGATACAGAAATGATTTTTTGGTGAACCTGGAATACCGGGCAGCATTCTTGCGGTTGTGGGTAAGAAGGTAAAAGTCGTATCCAAGTGTCCGCAAACAGAAAAGCACACCCAGCCCGATATTAGAGTCATAACCTATTATAAGTACATTTTTTTTAGCCTTGTGTGCCATACAAAAACAGTTGGGTTATAGTTGAGCTTTTAGGTAAAAGAGCAAGTAAAAAACCATTATATGAAGTTACCATTTTATCCGAATATCCGGTACAAAAATACCGGATCAGTTTTATCGGATAACCGGTTCTGATTCTTCCTGTTTATTTGGTAACTTCATGTTAATGAGCAACGAAACCCGATTCCAGGCATTTCTGTCCGAAGCAGGAGAACTTTCCCGTTTTGCAGCGCGGTTTGTTTCACAATGTTTAAGACCTAGGTATGAAGTGGCTGAATTTATCCGGCAGTGTTATATAATTGGCTATCAGTCTTTACCTCTGGTAGGGCTAACCGGTTTTATCATGGGCCTGGTACTCACCCTGCAGTTGCGTCCTTCGATGGTAGATTATGGCGTTGAATCGCAGTTGCCTGCAATTGTCGGTATCGCTATAGTGCGTGAAATTGGTCCGGTAATTACCGCATTGATTTTTGCAGGTAAAATTGGCTCCAGTATTGGTGCTGAGCTGGGTTCCATGAAGGTGACCGAGCAGATTGATGCCATGGAAGTAAGCGGTACCAATCCTTTTAAATACCTGGTTGTAACCCGGGTAATGGCTGCTATTTGTATGCTTCCGATTCTGTCGGTGCTGGGTGATGCCATTTCTCTTTATGGTGCGTATCTGGGTGTTAATGTAAGAGGAGCTACCAGTTTCCATCTTTTCTGGGTTGAAGTGGTAGATAGCCTGGCCTTTAATGATGTGCTGCCTGCATTTATCAAAACATTTTTCTTTGGATTTGCAGTAGGAATTATCGGTTGCTTTAAAGGCTACAACAGTAAAAAAGGAACAGAAGGTGTGGGGCACAGCGCAAACTCGGCGGTTGTGCTTTCGTCTGTTGTGATATTTATATTGGATTTGCTGGCAGTTCAGATCACTGATCTTTTAGGATTTAATTAAACCATTCATTATGGCGCTGTCTGAAACGGTCATGAAAATATCGCACTTGTATAAGTCATTTGGAAACAATCATGTATTGAACGATTTCAATTTTGAGTTATACAAAGGAGAAAATGTGGTGGTACTGGGTAAGTCAGGATCGGGTAAATCTGTGCTGATTAAGTGTATTATAGGCTTGCTGAAGCCGGATCAGGGAACCATTGACGTGTTTGATCAGTGCATCAATGATATGGATGATGCCGAGTTGGATAAGGTCAGGGCCAGGGTTGGATTCCTTTTTCAGAGCAATGCCTTGTACGATTCAATGACAGTAAGAGAAAATCTGGAATTTCCTTTACGCAGGCACTGGATAGAAGTTACGCAGGAGGAGGTGAATCAGATGGTGACCGAAGCGCTGGAAGATGTTGGGCTTGAACATACCATCGATATGATGCCGATTGAATTGTCGGGCGGTATGCGGAAAAGGATTGCTCTGGCGAGAACATTGATTTTAAAACCTGATATCATCCTTTATGATGAGCCAACTACCGGCCTGGATTCAATTACCGGAAGTGAAATCATCAGCCTGATGATAGAAATTAAAAAGAAATACAACACTTCGTCGCTGATCATCTCTCACGATATGAACTGTGTAAGGAGAGCCAGCGACCGGGTAGTGGTTTTGTACGACGGCATGTGCTATGCAACAGGAACGTATGCATTTCTGCAAAATCATACAGACCCCAAAGTAAAACAGTTTTTTGAACAAGATTTTAAACTTTAGCAATAAATGGCAAAGCAAACATTTAATAATGTAAGACTGGGAGCTTTTGTATTGGCCGGGTTAACTTTTATTATAGTATTGTTGTACCTGATCGGCAAAAACCAACACTTATTCGGGTCCTCCTTTGTTTTAAAAGTACAGCTGGATAATGTTCAGGGCCTGAAATCCGGGAACAATGTGCGCTATGCAGGTATTGATGTGGGTACTGTCAAAAAAATCAATATCCTGAACGACACGACCATGGAAGTGGTAATGGTGATTGATGAAATGGTTAAACCGGTGATTCGGAAAAATGCTATTGTGTCTATTCGTACAGACGGACTGGTAGGCAATAAAATAGTGGAAATTTCCAGTTCAAAAATAGCGGCCTTACCCGTGGAAGATGGAGATGTATTGAGTTCCAGAAAATCGATTGATACCGATGAAATGCTCCGCACACTCAACAAAACAAATAATGATCTGGCTATAATTACCGAAGGCTTAAAAACAACCGTCACTAAAATCAACAACAGCAAGGCGCTTTGGAATCTTCTGAATGAAGAGGGTATTCCCAACCATTTAAAGCAATCTGCATACAATATTCATCAGGCAACCGGCAAAGCAAACAAAATAGTTGCCGATCTGCAGTCGATTGTTCAGGGAGTTAAAAACGGAAAGGGATCGCTTGGGGCCATTGTTACAGATACCGCTTTTGCCCAGAACCTGAATGCTGCAGTATTAAAAATCAAGGAGGTGGGTAATCAGGCCGACCTGCTTTCTCAACAGGTCAGTTCGGTGGTGAAAGGTATACAGAAAGATATTGACCAGGGCCACGGAACCGTTAATGCCCTGCTGAAAGACAGTGCCATGGCTAATAAACTGAACAAAAGTCTGGAAAATATTCAGAAGGGAACAGATGGCTTCAACCAGAATATGGAGGCCCTGAAACACAATTTCTTTTTCCGTGGCTACTTCAGGAAACTGGAAAAAGAGCAAAAAAAGCAGGCTTCACAGCAGTAAAACTGCCTGAAAACGAAGGGGCTATGACAGAAACACAGTCACGGATTTTTTATTGATAATCAGTCTTTTATATATAAATTTTACCCAAAAACAGGCTATTTTAACGATTATTTCTGCCTCAGAGGGCTCTTTGGCATGATATCTGACTTAGTTTTGCAACCAATTTAGTGTAGCCCCCGATACCCTATGAAAAAACAACTAGTATTAATCTTATTGCTCTCTTTCATCACCTTTCAGTCTTATACCAATAAGCCTGAATTTTCACCCAAGGGAACAGAGCCGGCAGCAATGACCCTCTCCGAAAAACTGAATATCAACAGTCAGGCAGTTATGCTTGCTGTTAATGGTTATAACAAACTGAAAGAGCAGGGACGTTTAACCAACCAACGTTACTTAACGATTGCCGATTTCAGTAAACCAAGCAGTGAGGAGCGCCTCTACATCATAGATATGGAGCAACAGGAAATGGTTCTGCAAACCCTGGTAGCCCATGGCCGAAACTCCGGAACCTTGTTTGCAAAGCATTTCTCCAACAGAAACTCTTCCAATCAGAGTAGTCTTGGATTTTATATTACAGGAAAGCCTTACTCCGGGAAACATGGTAAATCCCTGATTTTGCAAGGAGTAGAGCCGGGTATCAATGACCAGGCAAAAGATCGGGCAATTGTATTGCATGGCGCTGAATATGTTAGCAACAATGCAATCCGCCAGATGGGATATCTTGGCAGAAGCCTGGGCTGTCCTGCTGTTCCCAATCATTTGGTTAAGAACATCATTGAAACAATTCAGGGAGAGTCTTGTTTATTCATATATGCTCCGGATCAACAATATCTCAATCATTCTCAGTTGATTAATTAGAGAATGCCGTAAGTTTTTTCGTGGCATCAATTTTAAACCAGATAAAAGCTCCGGTTAATACAATTATACCAATCAGCAATAAAGGCAGATAATAGCCATAGGAAGTTGCCAGATATCCGAATAAGACAGTACTTAGGTAAGCCCCTGTTAATCCTGCAGTATTCATAGAGCCGGAAACTGCGCCGCTTTGTAAACCACCCATGTCCATGGCCACGGCCCAGGCAACAGGAGCTGTAACATCCATGCAGGCCATACCAACACCCAGGGCAATAATGGCTGTGAAATTATCTTCTGTTAAAGCAGCACCAATCAGGCAGAGTCCGGAAATGAATAAACCAACCATTGGCACTATTCTCCTTCCCCATTTTTTCCCAAAACGCAAGCAGGCTTTATCACTTATCCAACCCCCTGTTAAACAGCCGGCCGCAGCGAGCAGATAGGGGAGCGAAGAGGCCCACATCAGTTCTTCCTTCGGAATCATTCTTCCTTTTTGTAAATACGTATGAAACCAGCTTTGAAAGAAATATGCGCCGATAGCATAACAGAAATACATGGCCATCAGGTACCATAAATTACCGGAATGGAAAATTTTCCAATAAGAAGGTTTGGCAGCTCCCTGTTCAGCGGGTAGATCACGGTTGTTTTGAATGTATGCCAGCTCTTCGGCGGAAATCTGTTTGCTTTCAGCAGGCTCTTCTTTGTGCCAGAAAATCCAGAATATAACCCAGACGATACCCGCTGCCCCCAATACGTAAAAGGGCATATGCCAGCCGTAGTTGTTCTGCAATGGAATTACAATAAAAGGGGTGATTGCAGCACCGATTCTGGAAGCCCCCCAAATGATTGCCTGAGCCCTTCCTCTTTCCAGAACCGGAAACCATTTGCTTAATACAATTGAAATGTTCGGATAAGCGCCAGCTTCTCCGATACCGAATAAAAACCGTATTACCAGCAACATGATGAACCCGGTTGAAAAACCGGTGAGTATGGTAAATAACGACCACCACAAAACCACCCTGATTAGTACTTTCTTTCCACCCAATCTGTCTCCCAGCCAGCCGGTAGGCACTTCAAATGCCCCGTAAGCAATGGTAAATATTCCAAGGATCCAACCCCATTGTACCGTATTGATTTGCAGGTCGTCCATGATAGCGCTGCTGGCAGAGGACAGTGCTATTCTGTCCAGGAATGTGATCATCGACAGAACAGATAAAACAGTTAGTACCTGGTATCTTTTTTGCATGAAAAGAAATTAAAGCGATTGGAAAGTACAATAAAAAAAGCACCATACAAATTCATGTATGGCGCTCTTTCTTCTGGAGATGTTTATAATGAAATGTCGATTCTGCCAAACAGGTATCGGCCATTGAATCCAAACTGCTGAGCACTTCTTGAATAAATGAAGTTTCCAGAGTTGCTGTTTCCCGCAATAGCAATTTTGTCGGGATAAACATCCAGCAGATTATTGGCACCAAGCGTGATACTTGCAGATTTGCTGATTTTATATCCAAAGGATAAATCAGTTACCCACTTTGGAGCATAAAATTGCTGATTGGCAATGGTGTTGGTTGCTTCAATTACACCACCGAAATAGTTGTTCCGGAGGAAAATGTTGAATCGGTTGATTGTGTAATTGAGCGCCAGATTCGCTTTTGTGTTTGGTACTGCGTTTTCCAGATATACTTTGCTGGAGTTGCTGAAGTAAGTACTTTCCTTTCCAATGAGTTTTTCTGAAACGTGAATGGGCCCAACCTGGTTGGTTTTGGAAGCATTTCCTGCAAAATCAGCATTCAAAGTTCCTTTTCCGAGTTTGAATTTATAGGAGATGATCAGGTCGATACCCCTTGTTTCTGTATTCAATGCATTGGCAAAAAATGCTGCCCCTGTTGCATTTGCCAGAGAGAGTAACTGGTAGATTTCCTTATCAACCGGAGAAGCGCTTGGGGAGTTGCTTCCGGTGAACTGGCCTGTATAAATAACCCGATCGTCTATTTTTGTATAATAGCCATCCAGTGTAATTTTCAGTTTCCCAAAATTGCCGGTAAATCCAAGACTTACGCTTTTTGATTTTTCCGGACTAAGTTTTGGAATCCCCAGTAATTGTGCGGGGCGGCTGTCGTTGGGGAATGTGCCCACTTCGGCCGGAACACCACTGGTAAAAACAGTGGAGGTATTTGCATAATAACGTTGTTGTAAAGAGGGTGCACGGAATCCGGTACTTGCTGAAGCCCGTACAGTGAGGTTTTTATTCAATTTATAACGCGCAGCAATTTTTCCATTGGTAGTGGAACCAAAATCACTGTAGTTCTCGTACCGAACAGCAGCATTTACCAGAAAGGCTTTGCTAAAGTTGAATTCACCATCTGCATAAATACTTGCTGCAGTTCTGTTGGCATTGACTGCATTTTCAGGTCTGAACCCGGGGAAGACTTGTGCACCGCCTGGTCTGGGTGAGCCATCCGGGCCAAACAAAGTATTTATGGTGCCGGAAAAATCCGGTACAAGAATCGGGTTACCACTTCCATCCACGCCTACCTGCCGGGTTAAACCGTAGTTGGCATAGGAATTCTGATCACCAGGTCTCAGCTGATAATTTTCATAACGGAACTCACCTCCAAACGCCAGGTTCGTGCCGCTCAACCAGTCAAAACCTTTGGTGAAATCGATATTGGTGGTATTCTGGGTGAATTTAGGGCCACCCGCATAAAAGTTCGTAGGAGAGGCTTTTCCCAGAGAGGCATTTAATGAGTTCAATACACTGAAATCAAACTGGTTTTGTCCATAGGCATTGCTGAAATCTACATCCCATTCGGCTACTTTGCCCCTGATGCCTGTTACAAAAGAACGGTCGTATGCATCTGAGCCGATATAAGGCAGAAAGCCCAGCGGATAGATTTCAATAATATTTCTGGATTCATTCGGTAACCGATAAAATCCACCTGATTTTCCTTTGCGGTAACCCAGCCCTCCAAAAGAATAAAAAGTTGCTGTTTCAGACAATGGCACAGCTGCATTGAACGAAAACTGACCACTTCTGTATTGAGACTGCCCAACTACGAGGCTGTAATCTTTTCGGGTAGTATTGGTAGCAACCAGGAAGGAATCGGTTCTGTCTACGCCACCCGGATAGCGCTTGTAAATGGCATCTGTTCTCGCACCGCCCCTGTCGGTGGGTTTTCGGTCGTCGAACGAACCGGAGAAATTGATATAGCCTCCCTTATTGCCAATGGGTAAACCGAAGTTTACAGCCGCCTGAACATTCTGACCGTCTGTATATTTGATCCCATTTGATTTTGTATTGTGTCCTCCATAAGTTACAGAGGCGGATAATTTATTGACTGTTTTTTTCAAAACAATATTGATTACGCCGGCAATGGCATCACTTCCATACTGTGCAGAAGCACCATCTCTCAGAATTTCAATCCTTTCAATAGAAGAAACCGGAATGGC
>JAQTZD010000036.1:0-13328 GCA_028687975.1 Sediminibacterium sp. | reverse complement strand
CACGGTAATGCAGTCCGGTCTGTACGGTTAGTTAATTAAAAAATTGAAATTGGTTGGGGAGGATTCAGATCTGCATCAACATCGTACAAAATGCCACAAAGAAGTCATGATCGTCAAGTTTAGGTTTGAGTGGCGAAACTAGGGGATTTTTATAATCCTACCAAATTAATAGACTAATAGTTGCCGAAATTCTGATATAAACCTCTTTAAAATGAGCGAATATCCCTAATAATAATGCTCCCTTATATCTGTGAAATCCTTTGTTAGCTTAGGTTTTATCGAAAATAATATTTAACTTCAATATGAAGCTGTTGGTACTGTACCGTTGTATAACAAATGTGTGCAATTAATCTTTTAGCAGATGAACCGGCGGTTAAACATATTCACCTTTTTGTTGCTTATACTGGGCTTCACTGTTACAGCACAAAACACAGATCCTCAGGTAATCAATGCCAATAGTGGCACTTATTCAAAGGGTGGTATTATTCTGGACTGGAGTTTTGGAGAGCAGATATCTGTCCAAACCCTTCGGACAGATTCCAATTTTTTAATCACAACCGGTTTTCTTCAATCTTATTCAACTCCCTGGGGTCCATTTCCTCCGGACGGAAGTAAAACAGGAATATTTGCATTCCCCAATCCTTCCAGTTCAATGGTTGCGGTACGATCCACCATAACCAGTAAAGGAAAGATTCAGATAAGACTCATGCAGTTAAATGGACTTTTATTGCAGCAATTTCAGGAGGATTATGAAGGCATCGGTTACCAGCGAATCATCAACATTTCCAGATATGAATCGGGTATCTATATATTACATGTAACCATTACGTTGCCTGATCTTTCAGTTTGGAAAACTTCTAAACAAATTATTAAAATATAGACCATGAAACGAATTTTTCCGACTTTGATTTTACTGGTCTGCCTCTCTGATATTGTTACCGCTCAGGTTAAAGGGATCAATTTTCAGGCAGTAGCCCGAAATTCAGCAGGTGGCGTGGTAGCAAATAAAAAAATTACTGTTCGTTTAACCATCAGGGATGGAAGCCCACAGGGTATAACAGAATACAGCGAAACCAAATCTACCGTTACAAATGTTGCAGGCTTATTCAGTATTGTATTGGGCGAACCGGAGCCAACAGCTGTTATTACAGGTGTATTTGACAATATTTTCTGGAGAACAGGTAATAAATACCTCCAGGTAGAGATTGATGCAGATGGGGGAACCAATTTTGTAAGTGCCGGTGTACAAAAAATTAATTTTGTACCCTATGCTCATTTTGCCAACAGTGTTGCCGCTACGAGTATTGCAGGTGTTGTACCGGTTGATAAAGGGGGAACCGGAGCCACCAGCCTTGGCGTATTAAAAACAATATTATCATTGGATAAAGCGGATAACACCAGAGATATGGATAAACCGGTCAGTAATCCGATGCGGGATTCTTTAAGTTTGAAGATAAACAAATCTGAATCCGGCATCGCCAACGGTCTTGCAACACTGGATGCAACCGGAAAGATTCCCAATAGTCAGCTTCCTTCGATCCTGCTACATTCAGTAAGTGTAGTGGATGGGCAGACCCAAATGCTGGCACTGCCGAACGCAGCAGTTGGAACAGTAGCCATTAGAACGGATATCAATAAGAATTTTGTGCTGGCAGAACTACCTGCTTCAGAGTTGAATAACTGGAAAGAGTTACTGGCACCGGTTGCGCCGGTTCAGAGTGTAAATGGTAAAACCGGAAATATTTCACTCACCAAAGCGGACCTTTTATTAGGGAATGTAGACAATACCGGCGATTTTGAAAAACCAGTGAGTGTTGCAGTTAAAGCGCAGCTGGATACCAGGGAGTCTTTGGAAAATAAGACGCTTGATATAATAACAGATTCGATGTCTGATATCAAATATCCAAGTGCAAAAGCTGTTAAAAAATTTGTGGAATCTCAGGCGCCTCAGCCTTACAGCTTGCCTGTTGCTTCGGCATTGGTACTGGGGGGGATAAAGGTGGGAAACAACCTGAGTATTGATGCAAATGGTGTATTGAATGGCACCGACCCTGCACAAAAAGCCCAAAGCGACTGGGCAGAGGCCGATAATACCAAAGCGGGATATATTAAAAATAAGCCGGTGATTTTTAGCGGAAGCTATATGGATCTTACCAATAAGCCCACTTTGTTCAGCGGAAATTATAACGACCTTACCAATAAGCCTGCTGCTTATAGCCTGCCGGTTGCTACGGCATCGGTGTTGGGAGGTATTAAGTTAGGTAACAATCTGAGTATTGACGCCAACGGTGTGGTTAGCGCAACAGGAACCGGCCTTGGATCTGTAACCAGTGTTGGATTAGCTATGCCAGATATTTTTTCTGTGGCAGGAACACCGGTAACCAGTACTGGCACCATTACCGCAACACTTCTTAACCAAAATGCCAATCTGGTTTGGGCAGGTCCGGTAACTGGAACGGCTGCTCCGGCTTTTCGTGCACTAACAGCTTCTGATATACCACTACTCAATCAAAATACCACTGGAACAGCTTCTAATGTAACAGGAATCGTTGCTATTGCCAACGGGGGAACGGGCTCAGCCACACAGAATTTTGTAGACTTATCTACTACTCAAACAGTTGCTGGGGCAAAAACATTCAGCAGTAATCTTACAGCCAATGGATTTGTAAAAACAGGCGGAACAAGCGCGCAGTTTCTTAAAGCAGATGGTTCTGTGGATGCAAGCACGTATTTGTCCAGTGCAGATATATCCAATAAGCTGAATGTTTCCGATACTGCTGCCATGCTTGCCAATCTCCTGCGCAAAACCGATACATCCTTTATGCTATCCCCATACAGGAGAAGTACTACCCTTATTACGAACAGTGATATGGAAAGTTTAAATTATTCCAAACTAACCGGAACAGTTCCTGTATGGAATCAAAATACTACAGGAACGGCTGCCAATGTAACAGGAATCATTGCTATTGCAAACGGGGGAACGGGAAGTACATCTGCATCTGATGCAATACAAGCGTTGTTGCCGGCGCAAACTGGCAACAATGGTAAGTTTCTGAAAACCGATGGAACAACCGCCAGTTGGCAATCTGCACCAACAGGGTTGACCATACCCATTTCAGGCGCGGAGGGTGGAACAGGAGTAGACAATACCGGAAAAACCATTACACTGGGCGGCAATCTTACCACTTCAGGAGCTTTTCCAACAACCATTACCTCCACTGCCGCTACCAATGTTACCCTGCCGGTATCGGGCGAGTTAAGCACAGTTGCGGGAGCAGAAAATCTGACGAATAAAACATTGAGTTCGCCCAATATCACCGGAACAGCCACCATCAATAACCAGGTAGTGAATGGAACAATTACCCTGCCCGCTCTTTCGGCAGGCTTTGTTCAGCTGAACGCTGCCGGTTTACTGGGCTCCGCCTCGCTCACTTCTTCTAATGTTACAACAGCTTTAGGTTATATACCTGTTCACCCGATGTACGCACAATTCTCCGACAACACTACCCAAACAAATACACTTTTGACTGCGAAGGCGATGACATTAAACACAACAGATATTTCTTCGAGTTATATTTCCGTTGTAGAGGGAGCGAAAATTAAAGTAACTGTAGCAGGTGTTTATAATGTGATGTTTTCAGCACAAATTAGCAAATCGAATGCAGGAACTGATTACTGCACAATCTGGTTCAGAAAAAACGGAGTAGATATTCCTAATTCGGCCACCGATTTTTCACTGACAGGTGCTGGTTCCCTGGAAGTTGCTGCATGGAATTATATGTCTTCACTTGCAGCCAATGATTATTTGGAGATCATGTGGAGTATAGAAGACATCAATATAAGCATCCTGGCAATAGCCGCCAGAACAGGCCCCACCCGACCTGCAGTTCCGTCGTTAATTGTGACCGTAAACAGGGTGGATTAGTCTTCGGTACTCAACGCATAAACAGCGTTCAGGTATTTTTTCTGGCGCGTAAGAGTACTGTTTCTTTGGCTAAGAGCATGGCGATACAGTCTTGTCTATATGGGCGGTTACAAAATAAATTAATAGGCTATATTTTTTCCCCAGTGGCTGATACTAAAGCTGTTCTGTACCAGTGAATCTGCACCCGGCTGAAAAGAATGCCGTTGATGGATAACAGTAGGAGATTGGAGTCGGTGGGAGAGATGCGGACTGTTGTAAAAGAAGGAATCCTATCCGATAGCGTATATATGAAACCTTCAAATCTCTTTTTCTGTGAATTGTATGTTAGGTTGCGTAATACCTCAAATCCTTGGATATCACCTGGTCTTGCCGAATATTTTATAACAGCATTGTACCTGTTGTCTGGCAACTGCTGTATTTCATATTGCCGGGTGCCATCTTCTGAATGCCATATTCCAATAATATTCTGTGCTCTTATGCTGTTAATGCTGGTGCAAAAGGCCAGGATAATCCCCCATTTTTTTATGTAGTATTTAGTCGTATTTTCTGAAATTCCTTGTACCATACCATATATCTTTTAAAGTAATTCCTATTGAGTATTGAAAGTATTTTTCACTGATTTGCTTAAGAGATACCTGGCCTCTCCTGCCGATCTCAATATCTGCATTGATACTAATAACAGGGGAAATATTTTTCCCACCGCCTAGTGTAAAGGCATACTCGTTTAAACTATTATCGTTCAGTCTCATATAGGATTGTTCAAATCGAAAGCCACAAGCCAGATAATATTGCTCAGCTGTGTAACCAGACAATATTGTTTTTTTGCTGTATTCGATTCCTGTACTAAATCCAAAGGCATTGGATATTGTAATATTGTTGAGATTAAGTTGCTGTTTGGGCCATTGATGATAACTACCCTGAACCTGAAAACCCAAACCTTTTTTGTTGGCAATCCTATATCCTCCGACAACAGATACTGGCATTCTAAACTGAATTTTTTCGGGCTCCAATGATTTTACAGCAATATTATTTTCCAGATAATCTAAGGTCTTTTCCCCTTTAAGACTGTTGTACACAGTAGCGGTTAAACCTGCCGATTGTTGCCAGTTTCCTGAACTTGTTGGATAATATTGAATACCTCCCTTTAGTCCGGCCCCGGCATAGAAATCAAATTCTTTTTTTTCTACATTCAACCCAATTGTTTCATTATAATAAGTAGTGTTTTTTTTCAGTGAACCAAACAACCAAGAAGCGGTAAGCCCTGCCGATAAACTTTTACTGATTTCACGCGCAATGGAAAAATAAACCTGATTGATTCCACCACTACCATCTATATAACGAGCATAATCTATGTTTCTATCGTTTAAAGCAGCTCCCCCTGTAAATTGATAGTTAACACTGCTGAAAGGCTTTAGCCCAAAAGAAAAAGCGATTTTTGGTGTTACCTTGAGGGAAAGGGAAATTGTTTTTACAACAAAATCTTTTGAAGTGTTGGTGAAGGTATCTGTTTCCGGGGTTTTAAATTTACTGTTCCTGCCCCTGATCATTATATCATAATTAACCGATTTATATGGAATAACTGTTAAAGAAGCAGGGTTTGAGAAATTATAAAAGCCAATTTCTCTTCTTGAAACACCGGTACTCCCTGATGCGCCAAACCTTCCATTGTCCGTTGTTTCAATATCACCGATGCCTGCAATTGAATAAGGCGAAGATACATTCTGACCGGTTGCGTATAGGGAGATATCCAGCATGATCCAGCATAGCAAAAGATGTTTACATTTCATAATGAGTGTTTATAGACCCAACACGTATAATTTCAATTGAATTGGTCGTTTATTACGCTGATTATTCAGAATCAGTCGTTCAGTGGCAGCATCTATACTAGTTTGTGCGGAGGTAAGTAACAATGCTGATGTTGAAAACCGTCCTTCAGCCATCTTTGCTGTAATGAAAGAAGTTATATCATAGCTGTAATTTGTATTCTCACCAAATAAGCCATCTATATATAAGTTTCCTGTTTGGAGTGTTCCTGTTGATGTGACGTCCGTTATGCCTGCAATTCCTGTATTGGTTTCATCAGTGGAATAAAGGTTCAATGCAGTTGGCAGTTGATACGGCCTTGAGAATGAAACAGGATCGGGCTTTATTACCAATACTGCTTTGATGATTTTTATATATGGGTGCAGCTCTTTAAGATTCAATAAATCAGGAAATGAAATTTTTATTTTGGAAGACATAGAGGAATGAAAGAAAGCCTGATCTCCTGAATACCTACTATCGATTAGTTGAGTTTTGGAATCTTCAAAATCAGATAATTTTGCATTGGTTTTTCTGAAGTTAATCTGATTAAACTGTTTTGCACTTGTAAAACTGAAATTCAGTAACTTATTTTCGGTGTATAGCCCCCTTTCTTTGTAGTTGAGTCGAAGTAATACAGAATCTGAATGTGCTTTGAAATAACCGATTGTGTTGGTTTGTAATGAATCAGTAGTAATATAGATCCCTTTAAAGTAATTCAGAAATGCAGCCTCAGTAGATATGTCTGTGTGGCCAGATCTGAATTTATTCAATAATTCCTTGCCCAATGCATCGGAAAGCTTAATGTGTATTTCTGTTCCTGTTCTTCCTGATAAGTTGATTTCTTTCTGTCCTATTAGAACAGGATCATGGGCAAAAGAAGAGCTATTGTAGTAATAGTCTCCCAAGAAATCATTTTTAATGTTCTCAGTGAGCCGGTATATAGTTATTTTCATGGAACTTGAGCTGTCTCCGTAAAATTGACCAGTTGGCTTTAAAATTATTTCCAGTGAGTCAAATTCCGCATTTATATCTGCAAGTGGGTTTATTACTGGTAGATTGATTTGCGCAAATGACCCCGCCCTGATTATTCCAAAATCCGAATCAGCATGATACCCAATGCTGAATACCTGATGTGAGGAAGTTAGAAATGAGTCGGGTTTGTAGGTCGATAATTCTACACTATAATTATCAATGTAAGTGAGATTAGGATCTGTCGAGGAAACAGTATCGCCAAATCCTACACTTACTTTTTCACACGCACTGACAATAGAGAAAAATAGTGCTACTATCAATAAAATCTGAGGGCGATTGGTATTTCTAGTTGTCATTGTCGTCTTGTTCTGCAAAAGGTAGGAACTCCCATAAATCATCAAATCGGTAACTGCTGTTGTGTCCGGTAGTAATATATCCCCTATTGTTCAACATAAAGGATAAAGCGCCTTCTCTTGCAGCTCCTTCGAAACTTGTTTTCTGAATCCATAAATCGGTGGCAATATCATATTCCCAAGTAGTGCCGGTTACACCACTAATATTTCCCAGTGACAGATAAGCTTTTCCCCCACTCATTACAAATGAAACTGCATTGCTTCGCGTGATATTTGCACCATAATCATCGTCGTAAGAATCGTCGCTTATGCTGTTGATCTTTCTTTTCTCCTCCCATTCGTTTGTTGCGGGATCATATACCCAGAAATCATTCAGGTAACTGCCATTATTAATACCGGTGAGCACATACGCTTTTTCATTATAAACAAAAACAACAGCATCAGTTCTTTTACTTCCCGTTAAGCTGGCTTTCTGCGTCCAACTGTTGGTTGATGGTGCATATTCCCACAGGTCTTTCAGGTAATTGCCATCATAACCTGTAGACACATACCCATTGTTGCCAATAGAAAACCCTACAGCCCCATACCTTTCAGTTCCGGCAAAATCGGCCACCTGTTTCCAGCTATTTGTTTCGGGATTATATTCCCAGAAGTCTTTTAATTTTTTAATTCCGTCAAAACCTGTACCTACGTACCCTTTTCCGTTGATGGTAAACGCTATCGCACTACTTCTGGCAGTACCTGGAAAGTCGGCTTTTCTAATCCAGCTTCCGGTAGACTGATTAAACTCCCAGAAGTCGTTCAATCGGTTGGTGCCATCAAATCCACCTCCAATGTAAACCTTACTGTTAATCGTAAAAGTGACAGACTCAGTTCTTCCAACCCCTTCAAATTCAGAACCTCTTTTCCAGTTTCCAATGATATCTGTGCTACTGGTGTCGCTCTTACTACAAGATGACATCCCTGCTATTAAAAGGAACAATAAAGATGATGTACGTAAATGAATTTTAATTTTTTTCATACACTTTGATTTCGTCACAAATTTTTCCAAAATAGCGACAAACAAAATGTTAAAGGGTCTGAGTGGGGCAAAATATCAGTTGAAGTGGACAAAACTCGCACTGAAATAAATTTCCGATTTCCAGCTTATTGCAAGTTTTTTTTGGAAAACAGATTAACATTTATTATAGTTAAAGCTTGCCTGATTTTTTTATAAAATTAGCTTGCTGACGCAACTTTGAGACCTACCTGAAACCGTATGATAAAACTGCTTAGAGAACGAAAACTACTTTCCAGGCTCATTATTATAGCGCTGATTACTACTCCATTACTGGGTTTACTTGGAGGAACTCCATTACTAAGGATTGAATTCTCCAAGCTTCGTTATTTTTTTCCCCTTATTGCTTTTAACCTGTTCTCAACTCTTTTTTTCTGGACGATTAACATTATTCTTTTGCTTACAGGGTTTCGCATTCTTTTCTTGGAAAATTGGGTTCCTCGTTTTTTGATAAGCACTTTATTTTGCCTGATTTTTTCGACTAACTTATTCAATTTTGTTCTCAAAAACTTTCCACCCCCCAGTATACGGTTTTCTGAAAAAGTCATGCAAAAAGATATTGGTCCTCCGGTGGTAATCAGGCACTTTGCAGACACTGCATTTACAAAAGGAAATTCTGGATTTAAAGAAGGGATGCAACTGATGCAAAAAATGCCTGCAAAAAGGGGATTCTTTTTATCACCCCTTGTGAATGCTCTTATGACCAATATTATTATTCTCATTTTATGTGAATTGGTGACACTCAATTTTAAGAAACAAAAAATTGAAGATGAAAATATCTTGTTGCGGCAGTCTAACCTGGAGGCTAAAAATAGTCAGTTGAAAATGCAGCTTCACCCGCATTTTTTATTTAATTCTCTCAATACATTGCGTTTGTTGCTGAAAAAAGATCCGAATCAAGCCGAAGATTACCTGTTAAAACTTTCTGATCTTCTGCGCTTCTCTACAAGTACCGCAATCGATGCACTGGTAGATATCAGCGATGAATTGAAGTTGTGTATCAACTATCTGGAAATGCAGAAAGTGAGATTTGGAAATATGATCAGTTTTGACGTTAATAGTGAAAAAGTTTTTTCCGTTAAAGGAAAGCTTCCGGTTTATGCACTTCAGACACTTGCTGAGAATGCCATAAAGCATAATTCATTTTCAATTGAAACACCCTTACACATTGCTATTGATTTTAATGAAATCAATCAATCAATAACTGTTCATAATAGGATAAATCCAAGAATATTTTCGGAGAGTACCAGTAAAGTTGGATTAAAAAACCTGGCAGAACGCTACAATTTACTTGGCGATAAACAGGTGATTATTTCCAACAGTGGAGCTGAATTTTCGGTAACTATTCCGATACTGCCTGGCGACACAATTATTACAGATGCTAAGTCTGAACCAAAATAATGTAAACAAGTTTATGGGTATTAATGTAGTGATAATTGAAGATGAAAAAATGACATCCGATGATTTAGCTGAAATATTGAAAACAATTGACAGTAATATCAATATTATTAAAATCATTAGTTCTGTTAAAGAAGGACAAGCCTATTTTAATGGTAATCATTCAGCGCAACTAATATTTAGTGATATTCAACTCTGCGATGGGTATAGTTTTGAAATATTTACAGCTATTAATACAACAACACCGGTAATATACTGTACAGCCTATAATCAGCACGCACTTGAAGCTTTTGATAATAACGGAATAGCTTATGTGCTAAAACCATATAGTGTTAAACTGATTGCTGAGGCACTGGATAAATATAAAAAATTGCAACAATCTTTTTTGAACCCATTGAATCACGCTGATTTGCTGGTTACAATTTGCCAAAATAACAATGCTAGGCCTCAATCCCTGCTGGTGAGTAGTAAAAACAAAATTATACCGGTTAAGATTAGCGCAGTTGCACTGTTCTCGGTAGATAAGAAAAATACTTTTCTCATTACGTTTCAAAATCAAAAATTCAGCCTTAATTATACCTTGGATGAGTTAGAGGCTATTTGTGGTTCTGATTTTTTCAGGGCTAACCGTCAATATCTGATTAATAGGGAAAGCATTAGAGAAGTGATCCATTACGGATTCCGAAGGCTGTTTGTGGGTCTGATTCCTGAAGTTTCTGATGAGGTAATCATCAATAAGGTTAAGGCACCCTCTTTTCTCAATTGGCTGAAGTCTTGATTTCTGAAAAATATTTTCAGACCACAACGTTTATTTTTCTGAATTGATAGCATAAACCGCAAAACTGGCCAGCCAATGTTCCCCTCCGTAATGACCGGACGCAACGGAAGACAGGCTTTGATTTAAATGTTTTACTGCTGCTTTGGTCAATAAAGTTTTTCTGCTGTCGTTCCGGGGTAGCTGTTTGGCAATTCCGGCCATACACCAGCTTCTGCTGAAACACAATCCATCGAGATGAACAATTTGCAAATCGGTTCTGTCGGAAACTACCGGTAATACGGCCAGGTGTTTTACAGATTTTTCCGGTAGCCAGGCATTGAACCAGTTCATGAAAGCAGTTTTGTTCAGTACCCTTCGCATTAAATCTGCTTCCATCAGAGATGGAGAGAAAAAATCCGAACCATCCGGCTCCCAAACGGCGGGAGCTGCTTTGTCTTTTAAATACAGTTTTTTTGCGGCTGCTATCAGTTCTTCTTCAAAAGGTTGGTTATGTGTAGTACGTGCATAGTCAATTGCAAAACTCAAACCGAAAGCGGTATTCCCATGTACGCCTGTTCTGTTGGGGTAGGTTTGTTTGGGGAGAAATTTTCTCCAGAGTTGTATTACTGTATCGCAGAGTGGTTGTAATGCTGTGCGCCACTTAACTGCATCAGGATCGTTCCAGGTCATTAATTCTTCCTGAAGTTTGAGGGTCCATGCCCAACCGTAGGTTCGTTCGAAACTTTTGCTGAGAGAGCTGTTAAAATACTTTGTTTCCTGGCTGATGTTATTAACAGTAAGGGTCGTTGAAATCAGTTTTCTGATGGCAGCCTGTTCCTTGAGTTCCGGGAATTGTTTTAACAGACGAACCAGCATCCAGTGCCCGTGTACACTGCTGTGCCAGTCGAAGCAGCCATAGAAGCTCGGATGCTGCTGTATGGGTGTTAGAACCTGATCGCTGTCGCTGACTGCTGTATGGTTGATCTTATTGGGATATTGCTGAAGAATACATTTCATTGGGAGAGAAGCCAGGTGAGACGCGCCATCCGCTGTTAATGTAAATAGGGTACTATCTGCGTTCGCTGTATAAAATGAAATTTTCTGGGCCTGGAGTGCAGTGGATATGAATAAGAGAATGAACAGAAAAATCTTTTTCATGTATGGGGTTTGTATAAAGCTAAAGATAAATAATTGAATATGCATGCCGCCGTTCAACGTTTCCTTTCTGCTTTTATAAGTACATTTACAGATGATCTGCAATCAGATAATTACCAATCTGGCAAAGCATATTTCCCTGAATAAGGAGGAATGTGAACTGGTTTCGTCGAGGTTCAGGATTGTGCAGGTAAAACGAAAAAAAATGCTCATGCAGGAAGGCCAAATTTCCCGCGATGTGGCTTTTGTAATATCCGGTTGTTTGAGATCCTATTCGGTAGATGAAAATGGCTTTGAGCATATACTGCAATTTGCACCGGTTGATTGGTGGATTACGGATATGTATAGTTTTATTTCGCAAAAACCAGCTTTCCTGAATGTGGAAGCTATTACAGACAGTGAGGTCGCATTGCTGAGCAGAACAGATCAGCTGAATTTATTTGATCAGGTTCCTAAACTGGAACGCTATTTCAGAATACTGACGGAAAACTCCCTGGTGAGCAGCCGACAAAGGCTGATAGACAATATGAGTCTGACTGCCAAACAACGGTATAGTAATTTCTGTAACACCTACCCATCCATCATTAATGATATCCCTCAAAAGCTGATTGCATCCTATATAGATGTAACACCGGAGTTTTTAAGCAAAATGCGCGGTGAGCTGCTGCGGTCAAAAAAATGAAGGTTCAGACAGACTGATTAATCAGAAACCGGCATTGCTGTCCAAAACCGACTCCTTTTTTCTGCCGTTTTAATGATATAAACCTTTTTTTAAGGCGTTATTTCTGTCGTAACTTTAAGGAGGCTAAAATCAGTAACCATGAAACAGATCAATCAACTGTTTTTCGGGTTTATAATGCCGTTACTCCTTTCCGGTTTGCTCCTTACTTCTTGCAAAAAAGAAGCTACAGGTATTCCGGCCGGTAATCTTCAGTTAACCGCTGCCATCAAAGCCAGATTAGAAGCCGCAGCAGATAGCGTGTTCAAAACAGCATATACACCCGGAATGATCACCATCCTTTCCGCCGATGGAGAAGAAGACTTTATTATTAAGCGGGGTGTTGGCAATTTAGCTACCGGAGAACCAATGAGCGAGAACAGTTTCTGGAGAATTGCCAGCAATACCAAAACATATACCGGGGCAGCCGTGCTGATCCTGGCTGATGAAGGAAAAATTGTGTTGGATAGTTCCATTTCCTATTATTTGCCAGCCTATAATATTCCCCGCGGAAATAAAATCACAGTCCGGATGTTGGGTAATATGACCAGTGGTCTGTTCAATTACACAGACGATCAGGATTTGTGGAACAGGATGCAGGCAGATCATTATGTAACCACTTTTCCACCCGACTCTATGCTGGCCGTAGCGTTTCAACATCCCAATAATTTTGATCCGGGAGCCTCCTATGAGTATTGTAATACCAACACTGTTTTACTGGGTCTGCTCATGGAGAAAGTTACTGGTAAGCCAGCCCGTTTGGTGATAGAAGAGAAACTATTAAAGCCGTTGAAATTAAGCAATACCTATTGGGGTGGACCATTTTTTCTTCAAACACCTTATATACATGGTTATAACAGGGATTACGGCCAGATCCTGGATGCCAGCAACTGGAATCCTTCCTGGGGTTATACTGCGGGCGCCATGATTTCCAACTTTGCCGATATGAAGGTTTGGGCAAAGGTGGTGGCCGAAGGAACTTTGTTGTCCGATAAAATGAAGCAGGAGCGATTTAAGTGGGTCGGAGATCATTATGGCTTTTGTGTTATGAAGGCAGGTAACTGGATTGGCCACCCCGGAAGTATAACAGGATATAATTCACATGTACTTTATCAGCCTGCTAAGAAGCTTACCCTCATTATTCTGACCAATATGGATACCGGCTCTCCGGTAGAAGCTTTTTCAGAAGC
>JAQTZD010000118.1 GCA_028687975.1 Sediminibacterium sp. | reverse complement strand
CGAACAGAGAAGTTAAGTCCCCCATGGCCGATGGTACTCGCATCTAGCTGGGAGAGTAGGTAGCTGCCATATTTATTTAAGCCTCGTTCCGTTTACTCGGTTCGAGGCTTTTTTTATAACCGTAACTTCCCCCCACAACTCGATTTGTTCGACCATAATCCATTTTATTTCATGGCTTTAGCTCACTCACTTTCTTACATCCCTAGTCTCAATAACTTGTCGATTGCTGATTTTTTCCTGTATTTTGCATCGTATTGATTTTACAAAAACAATGGCTAATCCGATTAAAACCTTTTTCAATAAAATCCTTACACTGGGAATCAATAATGAAATGCATTTTGTAGAAATACAGAAGAGCTACATGTTTAATTTGTTTCTCGTTATTGCCACTCCACTTGTTTTCTTTGTTTTTTTATTCAACCTGGCTAATCAGCAATATTTACCAGCGGTTGTCAGCGCCATACAGTTTTCTATTTTTTGCTTCGGTTTCTGGATCTCTTATACACAGAAATACCTGTACCTGCGTTCCGGAATGCTCATTGTACTTGCTTTTATCGGACTATTGGCAGCTTATTTTTTTAAGTCCGGGAATGAATACCGCATGCTGATCATGATCATCGCAGCAGTGGTACTCTTCGATAAAATATGGCAGTACATGGTGTTTGCCGTCATGGTTGCATTGATTTTTGTATTCATCCGAATGAACGATATGGCCATATCTACGATGTCTGCAACCGAACTGCTGGTACAAACGATCAAGATATTGCTGCCCATGTTAATCTTTATCCTCTGCCTGTTTTATTTGAAACACGGGTACCTGAATTATCAGTTGAAACTGGAAAAAGCATTTCAGGAACTGGCTGCAGCCAAAGAACAGAAAGAAAGAATTCTCAATGCCGTAGCACACGATTTGCGTAGCCCGATCAGTAGTATCGCCGGTATTACCAAGCTGATCCTGATGGATGATAACCTCACTGCAGAGCAAATAGAATTGCTGCAACTGGCCGAGCAGTCTTCCTCCAATACCATTGGATTAATCAATGATCTCCTGCAGACCAATCTCAAGGAGATCCATGCCTATAAATTTGTAAAGGCAGACCTGAACGAAGTGTTGCATCAATCTGTTCGTTTGCTGGAATTCAATGCCAGTGATAAAAAAATTCAGCTTCAGACAGAAATGATTTCTGAGCACCTGTTTGCTTTAATTGATCCCGA
This sequence comes from Sediminibacterium sp., assembly GCA_028687975.1. GTDB lineage: Bacteria > Bacteroidota > Bacteroidia > Chitinophagales > Chitinophagaceae > Sediminibacterium. The sequence continues at coordinate 5,140 of JAQTZD010000118.1, read as the reverse complement.
CAAAATTGATCGGGTGGTGACCAACCTGGTGAACAATGCTATTAAGTTCAGCAATCCCAATTCTGTGATCAATATTTCTCTTTCCAGAAAGCAGGATGAAGCGGTGATTGCTGTGAAGGATCATGGTATCGGAATACCCGAAGATAAGAAAGACAAGGTATTCGATTCATTTACAGAAGCCAAACGCAAAGGCACTTCCGGTGAAACGAGCTTTGGTCTGGGACTCTCCATCTGTAAGCAGATCATCGAGGTGCACAAAGGAAAGATACAGCTCGAAAGCAAGGAAGGATCCGGAAGCTCATTCTATGTGTATCTGCCACTGGCATAACAGAACCTTAAAGCACCATCTCAATGTGCTCAATGCCATCTTCGAGGTATACTTCTCCTTCTTCCACAAAACCAAATGAAGCATAAAAATTTTTGAGGTACAATTGTGCGCCAATCCGGATAGAACCTCTTCCGAAATATTTGTAGCATTGCTCAATAGCCATTGCAATCAGTTCCCTTCCTGCGCCTGTTCCCCTGGCCGCTGGTGAGCTTACCACTCTGCCAATACTCATTTCATTATAGCCCAGCCCGGGAGGCAGTAAACGGCAATATGCAATCAACTGATCGCCCTGCCAGTACATTTGGTGATAGCTTTCCTGGTCTTTGTTATCGGCATCCTGAAAAACGCAGTTCTGTTCCACTACAAACACTTCATTGCGAAGCCGGATAATGCTGTATAATTCCAGGGGTGTTAATTCCCCGAATGGTTTAATAACCCAATGGCTGGTAGAAGACATGGCAGTAGTATTGATCATTAGAGGATAAAAATAGCGTTTAAAATGCAACCGGCCGTTGCCCTGATTTTTGTACTATTGCACAGCACTACCATCTTTAAAACAATCCGGATAATTATGAAAAAAATCAGCATCAGCGAATCCCTTGTATGGAAGCTAGTTTTCTTCCTGTCTCTGGTGGTATATGCGGCCGGCCTGTTTGTGGAAGTGCTGGAACCGGATGCGGCCGTGTATGCCGAAGTATCACGGGAAGTGTTTGTATCGGGTAAATGGCTGGATATTTTTCTGATGGGTGCTGACTGGCTGGATAAGCCCCATTTCCAGTTCTGGGTTACGGCCTGGTTTTACGGATTGTTTGGTGTAAATATTGTTGCCTTTAAATTACCTGCAGTGATCAGCGTGATAGTTGCTGCCTGGTATACCTATCTCTATGGCAAACGCTATTATTCCGAGAAGCATGGGGTGGTGGCGGCCCTGATTTTACTGACAGCCCAGCATACCATTACTTCCAATATGGATGTTCGTGCAGAACCCTATATGACTTTGTTCACCATTATGGCCCTTTACCATATAGCGGTGTACCTCAGTACAAAAAAAATGGCCCATCTGGTCTATTGCGGCGCAGCACTGGCAGCGTTGATGATGACCAAGGGACTGTTTACCATCATACCGGTTGCAGCAGGGGTGGGCTGCACGTTGTTGTACCGGCGAAAATGGAAAGAAATCCTGCACTGGCAGTGGTTGCTGCTGGCAGCGCTTGCTGTTGTTTTTATGATTCCGACATTATATGGATACTACCAGCAGTTCGACCTTCATCCGGAGAAATGGGTGTTCGGAAGGCAGCAGGTTTCCGGAATCCGGTTCTTTCTGATCGACAGCCAGTGGGGAAGGTTTGCCAACAGCGGCCCGATCAAGGGCAGCGGGGATCCGTTCTTTTTTGTACATACCCTATTATGGGCTTTTTTACCCTGGGCATGGCTGGCTTATTATGCATTGATTCAAAGAACAAAAGCATTGGTTCAAAGCAAACATGTTCCGGAAACCTATACCTATTTCGGTTTCCTGGTGATGTTCCTGATTTTCTCCGCATCCAAATTTCAGCTGGCACATTACCTGAACCCTGTATTTCCTTTGCTGGCCATCATGGCTGCGGAAGCATTGATGAATGCATCACAGAAAGCGCTGCGGGTACTTACAGTGATGCAGTCTGCAACGATTGTGTTGTTGCTGATTGCACTGGGTATGCTGATGTTTTTTTTCCAAAGCAGTTTCCTGCACATAGATACCTTACTGGTATTGCTTGCCGGGATGCTGCTGGCAGGGTTGCTATTTTTTGCCAAAAATAAACCTGCATTTGCCCGAATGATTTTTGTACCGGTACTGGTTACCCTGAGCATCAACTATTACCTGAACAGGGAGTTCTATCCAACACTTACGGCGTATCAGTCGGAGTCTGCTGTGGCTGATTATTACCTGCAACAACAATTACCCAAAGACCGCATCGTGAGCCTGGATGTAACATCGTTCAGTACCAGCTTTAAGCTCAATACTGTGGTACCTCCCCTGTGGACAGATAAAGTACAACCCGAAGAATTGCAGGATAAATATGTGTACACCACCCAACGCGGATTGGAACTGATCGACTCTTTGCAGATACCACGCAAACCGGTACATCAGTTTGCCGACTTTCATGTAACCATGCTTACAGGAACTTTTCTGAACAAGGCAACCAGGGAGCAGGAACTGACCCCCATGTTCCTGGTACAAACAGGTAAGCGGGTTCAATAATCTTATGGACGGGGATTGGAGGTTAAACACCTGTAGCTAAAAATCTTGCCAGTCTTTCTTCTACCTGCATGGTACTGATACCGGTGATACATGGGCGTTCGGTACAACTTGTTTTGCGGTGGTTGGCAGCACTCACACAGGGTGAACAGGCCAGTCCCAGATAGAACGGCTCTGCATTACCGCCCAGCGGCAGGTACAGGTTGGGAGTTTCCGGCCCGAACAACACAAACACTTTCAGATCGGTTACAGCAGCAAAATGCGCAGGACCGGAATCGTTCGTAATCATAAATGAGCTAACGCTGTAAAGGGGAACCAGTTCACTGAAAGAGAATACACCTGCAGAGTTCACACAACGGGTGCCGGGTGTTATATCAATGACGTTCTGTACATAACCGCGTTCAGCCGGAGATCCGGTAAAAACGATCAGGATATCCGGAAACTGCGCTACCAGGTTTTGTGCCACCAGCGCAAAGTTGGCCGGAAGCCATCTGCGTTGTGGTAACAGGTCGGATGCATTTACATTGAATAAAACAATGCGTTCGTTGTTCCATTCCGGATAAAGCCCCTTTATTTTTTCACGGACTTTGTTTTTGGCTTCTTCAGCTACGGTTGCTTTTGCCAGTTCCAGTTCGTGTTGGGTAACCAGACTGGTAGGATAGGGATTGTTGTAAAAACCCAGTGCCTGATTGGTAAGAGTAATAAAATTCACGCCCATGTGTACATGCGGATTGTAACGCACAGGCCGGTTGATCAGCCAGCCCCGGAACATGCCTTCGTCGTGAAAACTGCTGTAGCCTACCCTGTCTTTGGCAAAGCTGAAAAAGCTGAGCATGGCAGTGAAGCGCGAAAACAATTCCAGATCGATGGTACAGGTGATCTGCTTTTTGCGGCACCAGATCATGAAACGGATCAGGTCGCCGGCCAGGTGCAATAAGCTGTCTGGCCGCATCGTAAATATATTTTCTGCAGGTACGGTTTTTAAAATCTCCAGGCTTTTAACGTTGTCTTTGAAAATAACAAAGAACAGTTCAGCATTGCCTTCGGCCTTTAGTTTGCGTATGGCCGGATCGGCAATAATGGCACTGCCCATTTCGGATAATTCTATGAACAGGGTGCGCTCAATGGAAGGCCTGCCCGATTTTCCGTGGAACAGATCGGTAACAAACGACACTATACTCAATAAGGTACACAATGGAACACCTGCCCATTTGTCTATCTTTCGCATAGTATCAACTTTCATGTAATGTTCTTTTGATCAAATAAAAAGCGAAGGTAAGAATTAACTGCCTCCTAGTATCCATATTTGTTCTTCCAGCGTTCCTTCAGAAACTTACGGATCTCATTTTCGCGGGCATTGTTTCCGGGAACATAGAAGGGTGAATTCTTCAGTTGATCCGGCAGGTATTCCTGATCTATGAAATTACCCTCTCCCAAATGTGAATACTGGTAATCCTTTCCGTAATCCATACGCTTCATGAGCTGTGTAGGTGCATTGCGCAGGTGCAGCGGTACCGGTAAATCTCCATGCTTCTGTACAGCCTGCTGTGCTTTTGCAATAGCTTCGTACGAAGCATTGCTCTTGGCAGAAGAAGCCAGGTAGGTAGCACACTGCGAAAGAATGATCCTGCTTTCCGGATAACCAATTTTACTGACCGCATCAAAAGTGGAGTTGGCCAGCAGCAAGGCATTTGGATTGGCATTGCCAATGTCTTCGCTGGCAAAGATCAGCATCCTTCTTGCAATGAATTTTACATCTTCTCCGCCTTCGATCATTCTCGCCAGCCAGTATACTGCTCCGTTCGGATCGCTGCCGCGCATGCTTTTGATGAATGCAGATACCACATCGTAATGTTGTTCTCCGCTCTTATCGTACAGGGCAATTTTTTGCTGCGCCACTTTCATGACCAGTTCATCTGTAATAACCGTTTGTCCTGTTTGTACCACCAGATCCAACAGGTTCAACAATTTTCTGCCGTCGCCTCCACTGATGTTGATCAGGGCTTCGGTTTCTTTCAACGTAATATTTTTTTCTTTCAGGATTTCATCTTTCCGGATGGCATCGTTCATCAGGCGGATCAGCTGTTCTTTTTCCAGTGCCTTCAACACATATACCTGACACCTGCTCAGCAAAGCGCTGTTCACTTCAAAAGAAGGATTTTCAGTAGTGGCACCAATCAACCGGATAATGCCTTTTTCCACTGCACCCAATAAAGCATCCTGCTGACTTTTGTTGAAGCGGTGAATCTCGTCGATGAACAGCACGGCACCGGGCAGCGATTTGGCCTGATCAATCACTTCACGCACTTCTTTTACACCGCTGCTGATGGCGCTGAGTTGAAAATAGGGAACTTTCAAAGTTTGTGTGATCACATTGGCCAGTGTGGTTTTACCCACACCGGGCGGACCCCAGAGGATCATGGAAGGAATCTGTCCCTGTTCAATGGCATTGCGAAGCATACTTCCCTGACCTGTAATATGCTCCTGACCAACCACATCGTTGAGTGTGGCAGGTCTCATTCTTTCTGCTAAAGGGGTATGTGTCATTGTATATTATTTGTCATTGCGGCCAA
>JAQTZD010000117.1 GCA_028687975.1 Sediminibacterium sp. | reverse complement strand
AAACCAATGACTCCTATATCACCCAACTCAATACGTACACGGAGGCCGGAACCGGCCTGGTGATTGTTACGATCAAGATCAATAAGATTGAAGTTTCGGATATTGTGGCCACATTCCAGCGCTACGATTATGTGGTTCGTTATTATTTTGGTGAAGAAGAATATGCCAATGAGCTGAAAGAAAATTACCAGCACCTGGTTTCATATCTCAATATGTAGTGCCCTCCTTGAGCAGGCACCATGTATATTTGTGTAAATAATCTGAATATGAAGGTCGCCATCTACAGCCGTGGTTTGGATATAGAGCAGGAAAATCCTTTATTGATTTTACTGGAAGAACTTGGAAGGTACGATACAGATATCCTTCTGTACAAGACCCTGATGGAACAATTTCATATTCCGGAACATCTCACCAGAAACCTGCTTTCTTTCGGTGGTTCGGAAGACCTGGATGAAACCATCGACTGCCTGATCAGCCTGGGCGGAGACGGCACCATGCTGGATGCGGTAACCCTGGTGAAGGAAAAGAACATTCCCTTACTGGGTATTAATTTTGGCCGCCTCGGATTTCTGGCAAGCATCAGCCGCGAAGAATTATCCCTTGCAGTAGATTCGCTCGTGAACCATACCTTCATTATAGATAAGCGAACCCTGATTCACCTGGATGCCAATATGCCGCTTTTTGCGGATGCGCCTTTTGCACTCAATGAATTTGCAATTTATAAGCGGGATATATCTCCCATGATCAAGATTCATACGTACATGAACGGAGAGTTCCTGAATACGTATTGGGCAGACGGGCTGATTGTGGCCACGCCCACCGGATCAACCGGTTACAACCTGAGTTGCAATGGTCCGATCCTCTTTCCGGATTCCTCCAGCCTGGTCATTACACCGGTGGCGCCGCATAACCTGAATGTCCGCTCCATTGTGGTGCCGGACAACAACGTGATTTCATTTGAAGTAGAAGGAAGGGCCGATCAGTTTATTTGTGCCATGGATGCGAGAAGAGAAATTGTACCTAAAACAGTTCAGCTGGCCGTTCGAAAGGAAAATTTTGGTGTGAACCTGATCCGGTTAAACGAAAATACTTTTCTCTCTACGCTGCGTTCCAAGCTTACATGGGGTCTTGATAAAAGAAATTAACTTTTCTTGTGATGAATTTTGATGCTACTTTACAAATCGTTACTCTGTAATAATATATGATGTTGAAGCGCGCTGGTTTTTTATTCTTGATGATGTGGTCCTGGTCGGTGACCAAAGCCCAGTTGATGGAAAGCTTTGTGCATACCGGTGAAGTTGGTGTGGGGGTAGGACTTGGTCATTATTTTGGCGATCTGAACCCCGATGCGCAGCTCAACAGCCCCAAACTGGCTTTTGGCCTCTTTTACAGAAAGCAGCTGACCAATTATGTGGGCATCCGGGTGTCCGGCGAATACGCCCTGCTGGGTTTTTCCGACCGCTACAGCGATAATGCTGTTCAGCGAAGGAGAAACCTGAGTTTTAACAGCAATGTATACGAATTCAGTGTATCGGGCGATTTCAATTTTTTCCGGTTTCAGCCGGGTTTTGAAGGCTACAATTTCACCCCCTATATAGGCGTGGGAATCGGCATATTTTCCTATGATCCCTATGCCTACCTGAACGGGCAGAAATACCTGCTTCGCCCGCTGGGCACCGAAGGACAGGGTAGCGCTTTGTACCCCAACCTGAACCCATACGGCAATACAGCCATCGCGATTCCTTTTACCCTGGGCGTAAAATATGCCCTTAATCCAAGAATGAACCTCTTTGCCGAGCTGGTTTACCGGATAACCAATACCGACTACCTGGACGATGTAAGCGGACAGTATGCCGGTAGCACCGCATTCCCGCCTTTGCCCGACGGATCAGCCTCCCCGGCTTTTTTGTTGCAGGACAGGAGCTATGAAACCGGTACCTCCATCGGTACAAAAGGCCTCCAGCGCGGAAACAGCCTCAATGCAGATGCTTTTGCCACGCTGAAAGTAGGCCTGTCGTTCAATTTGCAGACTTACCGCTGCCCCACCAATTGAGCCGCTGCAGCGATTAATCGTATTTAAATCCTCAGAAACCGTTGATTTTGTTAATTTTGCACCCTAAATTGAGCGCATGCTTCATCAGGAACCCCTTTTGTCTAAAATAAACAAGGACCGTTTGCCCCGCCATATTGCTATCATTATGGATGGAAACGGGCGTTGGGCAGAGGAAAAAGGGCAGGAACGGCTGTATGGCCATTTCCATGGTGTGGAAAGCGTCCGGGATATTGTGGAGGGAGCAGCAGAGCTGGGGATTCAATACCTGACACTCTATGCTTTCAGTACCGAAAACTGGGATCGGCCACAGCAGGAAGTAGAAGGATTGATGGGTTTGCTGGTGGATACTATTCACAAGGAGGTTCCCATTCTGAACAAGAACAATATCCGGCTCCATGTAATCGGCGACATGAAGATGCTGCCTGAAAATGCGTACAGGGAACTGCAGGAAGCCTTGCAGATGACTGAGAAGAATACAGGGCTGAACCTCATTATGGCATTGAGTTACAGCAGCCGGTGGGAATTGGTGAATGCGGTCAAAAATATTGCCAGGGATGTAAAGACCGGCAAGGTAGATCCCGAAGGGATCTGTGCTGATACCTTACAGAACTACCTTACTACCAGTGAGTTTCCGGACCCGGAACTGATGATCAGAACCAGCGGCGAATACCGGATCAGCAATTTTCTGTTGTATCAACTGGCCTATGCAGAGTTGTATTTTACCAATACCCGATGGCCGGATTTCAGAAAAGAGAACCTGTACGAGGCTATTCTTGATTTTCAATCCAGGGAGCGAAGGTTCGGTAAAACCGGCCAGCAGATCCAGGAGGAAACAACATTGGGATAAGCATTTTAACACAAAACCATTACTGGCTGGGGATTTAACAAACAGTTTTCATTATTCGGGTTAATTTGCCCAGCCTAAATAAACCAAATTAATTGCTGCGTGCACGGAGCTAATCAACCGGCAACAAAACAAACAGAAACGGGATGCAGAAAGTGTTTAAATTATCATTGTTCGCTTTAGTTGTTTTATTATTTTCTCAATCAGCTTTTGCACAACAGACATCCGGCTCCGACACCACCATCACCTCTATAGAGGCAGACCTGATTAACCTGTTCAATCAGAAGACCCCCAAAAAATACAAGGTTTCAGCCATTAAGGTAACCGGTAACACTTTCGACGAAAATTTGCTCATTTCCATTGCCAATATCAGTGTGGGTGATGAAATAGCGATTCCCGGAGGTGATCAGTTTGCCAAAGCCATCAACAAATTATGGGGACAGAATTATTTCAGTGACGTGGAGATTTTTGTAACCAAGGTTGCAGGAAAGGAGATCGAAATTGAAATTGCAGTAACCGAAAGACCCCGTCTCTCCAACTTTTATTTTAAGGGAATCCCCAAAGGACAGCAGGACGATCTGCGGGGTAAAACAGGACTGATACCCAACAGGGTGGTAACTGAAAACATGAAAATCACGGCTTCAGAAGTTATCAAAAAATTCTTTGCAGAAAAAGGCTTCCGCGAAACAAGTGTAAAAGTGGTGGAACGGAAAGATTCTTCCGCGAATAACACGCTGGCGCTGGATTTCATTATAGATAAGGGTTCCAAGATCAAGATCAATAACATCAACTTCGGAGACAATACGCAGGAGGATGCCAAGTTGAAGAAGCAGCTGAAGGGCTCGAAGGAAAAATCCAGGCTGACCCTGTACCCGCTGCAGGACAGTGGCAGAATTGTAACGCCCGATAAATATACATTTGAGGAATACCTGCAGGAAAGAGGATTCCTTACTTTCAGTAAAACCAAGCGGGTTCTGAACCCGTATGTACGGATCAAACTTTCTTCTGCCAAATTCGATGAAAAGAAATACCTGGAAGACAAAGAGAGCCTGCTGGATTACTACAATACCCTCGGTTTCCGGGATGCGGTAATTGAAAAAGACACGATATACAGCGTAGGAAAAGGACTTCTGAACATCGATATCAAGATGAACGAGGGCCGTAAATATTATTTCGGCAACATTACCTGGAGAGGCAATACCAAATATTCCGATTCAATATTAACTACCATTCTGGCCATCAGAAAAGGAGATATATACAACCAGGAAGTGTTGAATAAAAAACTGGGTAAATCCTCTTCTCCCGATGGAGGCGATATCAGCGGTTTGTACCAGGATGATGGTTATTTGTTCTTCCGTGCAGAACCGATAGAAACTGCGGTGTACAACGATACCATTGATTTTGAAATCAGGTTGATCGAGGGTCCGCAGGCGACCATTAAGAATGTACGAATTACCGGAAACGACCGTACAAAAGAATATGTAATCCGTAGGGAAATCAGAACCATTCCGGGAGAGAAATTCAGCCGGCAGTTGCTGATCCGTTCTATCCGTGAACTGGCACAGCTGAACTATTTCAACCAGGAAAAAATTACGCCGAACCCTGTACCTAACCAGGAAGACGGAACCGTGGATATCAACTACAGTGTGGAAGAAAAATCCAGCGACCAGCTGGAATTGAGTGCGGGATGGGGTGGATTGATTGGTTTAACCGGTACCCTGGGGGTTTCGTTCAACAACTTTTCTGCCAGGAACCTGTTCCGCAAATCTGCCTGGGATCCTTTGCCAATGGGCGATGGCCAGAAACTGAGTTTGCGTATTCAAAGTAACGGTAAAGCCTTCCGTTCTTACAACTTCTCCTTCACCGAACCATGGTTGGGCGGTAAGAAAAGAAATGCATTAACTGTAAGTGTATTCAACACCAAATATGGCCAGACCTATGATCCTATTACCGGATATTATGATCCGTCTGTAGCCAACAGCCGCTATATTTCCACCACCGGTGTAACTGCCAGTATTGCCAAGCAACTGAAGTGGCCAGACGACTATTTCTCCCTGTCGATGGGCGTAAACTATACCCGTTACAAGCTGAGTAATTATGCGATTGACCCCACCAACCTGCCCGGGTTCGACAATGGCGTGGTGAATAACCTGAATTTAAGAATTGCCCTGCAGCGTTCATCCATCGATCAGCCGATGTTCCCCAGAACCGGTTCCAACTTCATGGCCAGTCTGCAGATAACACCACCCTATTCTTTAATTAACAGCAGTATTAACCCTGCAGACAATCCGTATAAATGGATTGAATACCATAAATGGCGTTTCAACGGAGAGTGGTTTGTACCATTGGGTAAACCACACGGAGAAGACAAAAACAAGCAGTTTGTACTGCGTTTTGCCGCCAAATACGGTTTTGTGGGCAGATTCAATACAGACCTGAAAGTATCACCGTTTGAGCGTTTCCAGGTGGGTGATGCGGGATTAACCAACCAGTTTGCCCTGCTTGGTTTCGATATCGTAGCGCACAGAGGTTATCCTGTATATGAAACTTCCAATCCAAGGGTGAACCCCGATCAGCAACGTGCCAGCCAGTACTTTACCATATTCAATAAGTACACCATGGAGATGCGCTATCCGCTCAGCCTGAACCCAAGCAGCACCATTTTTGCGCTCGGATTCTTTGAGGCTGCCAACGGATGGTACAGCTTTAAGGACTACAATCCTTTCCAGCTGCGTAGGTCTGTGGGTCTGGGTATGCGTTTCTATCTGCCAATGTTTGGTTTGCTCGGATTTGATTATGGCATAGGATTGGATAGGTTTACAGGAACCAATTCCATGAAGGATGCGGCCCGATTTACCTTTATGTTAGGTTTTGAACCTGAATAATTAAAAACCGGTTATATGCAGAAAGTATTTCTACTATTATTTGCCCTTTTTTTCCTGTCTGTGGGTGTACATGCCCAGCAGCGTTATGCCATCATCGATACCAAGTATATTCTGAGCAAGGTTCCGGAATACAAAGCGGCGGATGCCAAGCTTCAGCAACTGGGAGAACAGTGGCAGAAGGAAATTGATGAAAAGCAGGTAATACTCGACAAAATGTATAAAAACTACGAGGCTGAGCAGATTATGCTGACCGAGGAGTTGAAGAAAAAACGGGAAGACGAACTCTTTGTTAAAGAAAAAGAAGTCCGGGAATTGCAAAAAAAGCGGTTCGGGTATGAGGGGGATCTGTTTAAAGAGCGCCAGAAGCTGGTAAAGCCTATTCAAGACAAGGTCTACAATGCCATTCAAAAGATTGCGATTGCCAGATTTTATGATTTTGTGCTCGATAAAAGTGAAGGAATTACCGTTATATTTGCCGACCCCAAGCTAGACAAGAGCGATGAAGTGCTGAGGGAAATGGGGATTAAATTTTAGTCAATCAACAACAAACAATAAATTTCATTACAATGAAAAA
>JAQTZD010000035.1 GCA_028687975.1 Sediminibacterium sp. | reverse complement strand
TCTGTTCTATGACCTCGGGTGGCCGGTTCATCGAAAGATCCGCATTGAAATGAGGAAGGGACTGCAATCCTTCAAAGATTTCAATACGGAAGCTGTTGGCCGAAAGCCGGGCAATCTGCTGTACCAGCCTGAGATTGGAAGAATTGCTGCTGGCGCTGCCGATGATGGCCAGTATGTTTTTTTGCATGATGCAGATTTAATGAAATGCGGAGCCTGAGGTCCGCTCATGATGAGCGACGGGGTATATCCCTTCGGTTAAAAGTAAAAAAATATATCCTGCTAAACCGGCGCGCTTTACAGGTGGTGTTATGCTTGGTTGACCGGTTAATTATCCAGATACCTTGTTGCAGGAACCAGTTTTTTTACATAGAGTTGAGAATTGGGCCGGATGCAGTATTCGCTCAACCCAACTTCCGGAACATTTTTAGCCCAGTCGTAAGAGTAACCCAGCCGGGTCCAGGGTAAATGTGTTTGTATGCCAAAATAGGCATCATAGATATTCTGATTGAACCACTTCACGTAACTACTGTCCGATCCTGCAGGAAAATACAAACCACAGGTTTTGCTGTCCACCGCAGGGTTGGAAGCTGGTCTGAATAAATCCCGGGGTTTTACCCAAAGTTCAACCATATAGCTATTGGTATTTCCCGGTGGCAGGCCAATCAACTGACGGATGCGAAGCAGTGTGTCTTTGTTGGGGATGCTGGCCGACCGCATCCTGTATTTGTATTGCCCGGGAATAAAAACCCATATCACCCCCCAGTAATTAATGACCGAACTGTCTGAATAACTTCCCGGAAATCGGTTAAAATTCCCCAACAATACATATTGTTCGTTGTTGATTGTTCTCCATTCCAGGTTTGAATTGCTGCTGCTGATTGGCAGCAGGGTGTCACATATTTCTGAGGAGTCGGCAATAATGGCATCCCGGATGGCTGCGTTGTAAAGCGCTTCAAGATCAACAGGATCATCAGGGATGGGCGTGGTGGTTTTTGAGCATGCGGAGAAAAGCAACGCAGTTGCAACGGTAAGGCTGAACAGTAGAAACTTTCCCATACATAAAGCTAACTATTTTACCAGAAGCCACATTGGTTTTTCTTTCAGAATTTTCCGATGAATTTTACAGTCGGGATGATGGGCTCCCTGCAGGTATCCGATACTCATTAAAAACTCATTGACGATTTCTCCTCCGGTAAACCTGAACGTTTTTTTGAAAAGGCCCACCCAGGCTTCTTTCGATTTGGGATGATGCTGATCCAGCCAGTTTTTAAAAGAACCATACTCCTTTTGAAGCAGGAGTATGGTTTTCGCATTTTCGATGGCAGCATTGATCTTTAAACGATTCCGGATGATGCCCGCGTCATTTAAAAGCCTTTCTCTGTCTGCCTCGGTATAGCCGGCAATTTTTTTGATATTGAAATTGTGATACGCTTTCCTGAACCCCTGTTCTTTTTTCAGAATGGTTTCCCAGCTCAGGCCGGCCTGGTTGATCTCGAGGATCAGCCGGCAGAATAGTTCATTGTCGTCGTGAATCGGAAAACCATAGAGGTGGTCGTGGTACGCCTGATGCAGTTTTTTCCTGTCTTCGGGCATTTGTTCAATCGCATTGCAATAGCTCATGGTGTTGGCAGATAGGTTGGTTTATACCAGTTTTCTCAAAGACATAATGTAGCCACTGTGTAATCCTTCGTGAAAAGGCATGAAATCAATAGCATCTGTAATGTTTTTCAATTCTACATTGTAGCGGGTAGTGATATTGGTATAGTTGAGAAAAATTTCTTTTTCAATATCTGTTATCAGTTGATCCAGCGTACTGATCATCAGGCTGCGGATTTCATTGATCTCTTGCTGGCTGTACTTTTTTTCGGGCTTTGAACCGGGTTTGAATTCATGGAAGATATTTTCCGGCACCTGTAATTCAAGTCCGGAGCGGAGATAGCAGATGCCCTGTTGTGCTGCAATCATGTGCCCGAGATTCCAGATGATGTTGTTGTTGAATCCTTCCGGAATCTTGTTGAATTGTTCTTCGCTCAGTCCCTCAATTACACTCAGTAAAAATAAACGGGTGGTTTTAATTGTTTCAATTTTTTCTTTCATCTTATTACTTGTTGTATTCATCATTGTTGTTTTTTAAAAAATCGCCATCTACAATCAGGAGCCTGGCGCCCCCTTTGGAAACAGACCTGTGAGAGCTCAGGTTGTCGGAAACCACATAGGTCATTCCTTTGGATAGCAGAACATGTCCGCCGTTTTCCATTTCACTGATCAATTCTCCTTCCAGGCAGTGAACAATATGCCCTTTCCGGCACCAGTGATCAGCCAGGTATTTTTCCGAATATTCAACCAGCCGGATTCTGAGTCCGCCGAGCTGAACGGTTTGCCAGTAAGCCATACCGATACTTCCCGGGTGTTCGGTTTTTTCTACTGCATCCCAGTTGATGGTTTGAAAAGGAATAGCACTCATTTGTTGAAGTTTTTCGGTTGCAGAAACACCGGCCGGTGCTCTGCTGTAAGGGCACAAAGATATTCACTCCGGAAAAAATGCATTTACCGTTCAACAAAACTCCAAGGTTGGATTATTCTTGTTTATGGATGCTTAAAATCGTAACTTACAGTGCCCCCCGCCGATCATCCAGATTATATTAAAATGTAGTTTATGAAAAAGCAAATTCTGTTGATCATTTCCTGTTTTCTTCTTTTTTCAGGATATGCTCAAACAAGTCCGGATCCCATGCCTGCGCTTGCGCAGTTGGTAAATGAAGCATCTGTACAGGTGCAACAGAAAGGAGAAGCGGCATTTAAGCAGTTCAGGATGCCTGGCAGCAAGTGGCGCCAGGGCGAAACCTATGTTTTTGTATTGGATAAGGAAGGGAATATGCTGGTACATCCCGATCCGGATATGGAAGGCGATAATCAGCTGTATCTGACCGACATCAAAGGCAAGCCAATCATTCAGGGGCTGATCAATACAGTGTACAGCTTTCCGAATAAGAAAGAAGGCTGGTACCATTACCAGTGGCCTGTTCCGGGAGGAATGTTGCCCAGATGGAAGAGCAGTTTTGTAAAACAGGTGCAGGCCCCTTCCGGCAATACTTATATTGTTGGTTCTGGTATTTATAATGACCGAATGGAAAAATCATTTGTAGTGGATATCGTAGAGCATGCGGTGGCAGAAATTGAAAAGAATGGCAAGGATGCTTTTCCCATATTGCACGATCCCAAAGGGCCGTTTATCGCAAAGGATGCTTATGTATTTGTAACCGACACCACCGGTGTGGAACTGGTGAATCCGATCTTCCCCAACCTGGAAGGTCGTTCTCTGATCGATCTGAAAGATGCACAAGGCAAGTACCTGGTAAGGGAAATGCTGCTGGAGTTGAAATCCGGTAAATCTGGTTGGGTAAATTATATGTGGCCTAAACCCGGTGAAAGTGTACCTACCCAAAAAGCTACTTATGTAGCCAAAGCCAAATTGGGAAATAGCTGGGTACTGGTGGGCTGTGGTGTTCATTTGGCCGATGCACCCAAATCTGCCGTTACAGGTGTAAAGAAAATGACTGCAGCGGAACTGAAAGCCGATGTGAGGGAAGCATCTGCAATTTTTACAGCAAAAGGCGAAAAGGCATTTCCTGAGTTCAGAACACAAGGATCCAAATGGTTGCACGATGATACCTATTATTTTGTCTGGACCATGGATGGTATCCGGTTGTTTCATGCAGCTGATCCTGCACACGAAGGAATTAATGTGGGCAACCTGAAAGATGCCCTGGGACGACCCATGGGTAAAATGCTGCTCGAAATAGCTTCGGAGCCAAGCGGAGAAGGATGGATTCATTATATGTATCCTGAACCCGGCGATATATTTCCTACCTGGAAATCTACCTACGTGAAGCGGGTTACTTTCCCGTCTGGTATACAATACATGGTCGGATGCGGTATCTACAACATGCAGATGGACAAATCGTTTATAGAAGACGTGGTAGACCGGGCATCTCAAATGATTGAGAAGAAGGGAAGCTATGCTTTTCCTGCCTTGAGAGATCCGCTGGGCGCTTTCGTTTTTATGGATACCTATGTATTTGTACAAAGTACAGATGGAACCGAACTGGTGAATGCTGCTCAACCAACTTTTGAGGGTAAAAACCTGATAGATCTCAAAGACCTGAAAGGAAGAAAAGTGGTTCGCGACCAGATACAACTGGCCATGGAAAAAGGATCAGGCTGGCTGGACTTTTACTGGTACACACCTGGCGACAACCGCCCTGCATTAAAGCGGACCTATGTTCGTAAAGTGCAGCACAAGGGAGAAACTTATATTGTAGGTTCAGGGCTGTATATACAAGAATAGCGTGAGTTGGGTTTGTGGTCGTTTGTTTAATGAACAGCGGCCACCAGCTCAATCTTATTGTTGTCCGGATCCAGAATAACGCTTTCGTAGTAACCGTCTCCGGTGGTTCTGGGATAACTGTAAATCGGAACACCTGCTTTTTCCAGTTCCGCCGTAAGCTGGTCTACCTGTTCATTGCTTCCTACCTCCAAAGCAAAATGCGCCAGACCGGTCATTTCCTTAACGGGAGCCTCTGTAATATCCTGGCGTTGCATCAGCTCAAGTGAAGCGCCATCTTTGAAGTGCAGGAAGTAGGACGCAAATTTTTTTTGAAGATTTTCGTACCGCGCAGACGGGGAACAATGAAAGTGGGTGGAATAAAACGCTTTTAATCGTTCAAGGTCGTTGGTCCAAATGGCAATATGTGCAATTCTCATTTATGAGTGTTTTAATTGGATACAATTGTCCGGAATGTAAGATTGATTCTGGGTTCGGCAATTCTTTTGGAAGGAGGCAGCCGGTGAAGCCAGTAGTCCTGTGTGGTGCCCTTCATCACGAGCAGGCTTCCGGGTTCCAGCACCAGTGAAATGGTTGCTTTGGAAACCTTGTGTTTAAAAGCAAATTTTCTTGCGGCACCGAAGCTAAGAGAAGCAATTGCGCCGTGTTTTTTCAGGTCCTTTTCTGCATCGCTGTGCCAGGCCATGCCCTCCTCCCCGTTGTGATACAGGTTCAGTAAGCAGGAATTGAATTGTTCGCCGGTTTTTGCTTCAACGAGTTGCTTTAACCCGAGCAGCTGTTTAGTCCAGGGGAGGGCCTTTCTGGTGATATTAGAATACGTGTATTCAAATTCCTGTGACCCATACCAGGCAACCTTACGTTTGGTGGTGATCAATTTACCAAAGATGATTGCCCGGTCATTTTCCCATTGGATCTGCTGCAACAGATGATTGAGGTACAACCCTGAATCGTTCGGATGCAGGATTGTACCAAAATAATTCACTGTGCCATCGTAGGGCAGCAGGTTGGTTGAAGAATAGGTATCGTTGAATAAATCCATGGTTGTTTTTGCCGGATTGGCATTTCAAAGTACCGTAAATTTTGTTGAACCAGATGCTACATGCACCTTACAGCTGAGCAATTTCTTCAAGGATCACGCAGAGTTCTTCCGGCTTACTGAAAAAAGGAGAGTGGCTGGTTGGCATGCTGTATACTTTTTCGCAGGGGGTTTCTGTATACATTTTTTGCTGTATAAACGGAGTAACGGCTCTGTCTTCGGTACATTCGATATAAAACCTGCGGACAGTTCCATAATTATCGTTGGTTAATTTTAGCGGAGTGGTCCCGGATTCCATGGGTTCATGACTCAACAGCAAATAAGCAAGTTCCGTAATGGAATCTTCGCAATCGTGGTACAATCCCTCCTTGAATATTTCGGGTTGTAACACATGAGACTGGGTTTCGGGGAACCTTGTTACAAAGGGCTTCAATAGTCCATTCACGTCCTGTGCAGAATATTCCGCCTGTGTTTTTCCGTCGGGAATAAGAGAGGCAGCCAGATAAATCAGTTTTTCAATTTTTTCGGGCCGGTATTCAGCAGTCTGTGAAATCATGATTCCGTTTTTACTGTGGCCTACAAGAATAACTTTTCCCTCTATCTGATCAATCAGTTTACAGATTTCCTGCACGGTGTCCGATAATTTCACTTCAGCAATGGGCGTTTTATCCCTGCCCATTCCAGGCAAATCAATAGCGTATACACTGTGTCCGTTCTTTTCTAAAATGGGTTTTACTTTGTGCCAGTTCCAGGAACTGTGCCAGGAGCCGTGGATAAGAATGAATGTTTTCATGTTTTATTTTCTGCAAATGTTCTGCAACGGGAACCTTCTTACAACCCGAAACTTGCGGAGTTCTGTGCCTGTGGCTTCCTGACCCCTTCCCAGCCAATGATGGCGGTTTTTCTGGTTTCCCCCCACATGTATCCGCCTGTAACGCCAGTAGACTGAATTACCCGGTGGCAGGGTATCAGGAACGCAACAGGATTGCTTCCCACAGCCGTACCCACCGCTCTGGAAGCATTGGGTCGGTTAATTTTTGCAGCGATGGTTCCATAGGTGGTGAGTTGTCCACTGGGAATTTTTAAAAGGGTTTCCCAAACTTTTAACTGAAATGCAGTTCCTTTTAAATGGAGTTTGATCTGTTGTAACTCTGACCAGTCGCTGGAGAAAATACGCAGCGCATTTTGTTGAATCTGGTTGGTGATTTGCCGGAAAGCCGCCCGGGGAAACTGCTCCTGAAGCAATACCAGAGCAGCGGGTTGGTTGTCGGCAAAGGCCATGTGACAGATACCCCTGGAAGTAGAGGCAACCAATATCATCCCAAAAGGACTTTCCGAAAAACTGTAATTGATTTCCAGGTTGCTGCCACCATGTTTGAATTCGGCAGGCGTCATTCCTTCTATTTGAATGAACAGATCGTGCAATCTGCCAGTGCCGGAAAGCCCGGTTTCAAATGCAGTGTCGAACAGGCTTGCTCCGTTTTCGGTCAACAGCTTTTTGGCATATTCAATGCTGGTATACTGCAGGAATTTTTTAGGAGTTGTGCCGGCCCATTCGGTAAAAAGCCGTTGAAAATGAAAAGGACTCAGGTGAACCCTCCGGGCCACCTCCTCGAGGTTGGGCTGTTCCCTGAAATTGCTTTTGATATAAGCAATTGCTTCTGCGATTCTGGAATAATTGATGTGCTGCGCTGTCATTTCAGGTAATATTATTAAACAAAGATTGCCCGGGAACAGATACTGTACAACCCAAAACTTGCTGAATTTGATTCCCTGGGTTCAATCCTTCACAACAATTCGATATTTGCTCAGCAGCTCCAGAACCCCGGGGTAGGAAAACACCGCTTTCTGGAGTCGGTTGTTTTCCGGATCGATGGAATAGTTGAAGGCAGATCGGAAATCCGCTTTTTCCAGGTTTGTTTTGCTGAACGCGGTTCTGCTTAAATCGCAGCGGTCAAAAACAGACTCCTGCAAATCACAGTTGCTGAAATCGGCTTCTTTCAGTTCTGTATTATGAAAAATGGTTTTCCTGAGTTTTAAGCCGCAAAAGGAACTGTGATTCAATGTGCAGTTGTTGAAAGAAAAACAAAGTCCAAACTCATTGCAATCTTCGAAGTGCAGGCCGGTTAATTTACAATCTTTGAATTCAATATCTCTGAAAGCGGTTTTATGAAGCCGGACCAGGCTTAAGTTACAACCCGAAAACAGGCAATTGTTAAACCTGTAACCGGAAAGATCGGTATCTGAAAAAGTACAGTTCAGGAACTGGCAGTCTTCGTATTCACCTTCTGCAAGTTGCGCTACAGTAAAGTCTTCCCGGTCAAATATACGATCGTTGATATAGGCAGGTTCCATTTTCAGATATCCATTATTGTTTTGTCATTTTGTAAAATATATAATCGGTGATAACCGGTTCAAGCCCCGCATGTCTGAATTCTGTGGCTATCTGGGCCCTGTGATAGTTGGAATGATGAATGATATGGAATAAAATATCACGGGCGCTGTTGTTGAAAGCCTGGCCATTACGGATTATATACTGAACATGCTGGTCTAAGTTAACTTCATCCAGTATGCGCATGGATTGTTCCATGTTTTTCCTGTCGATATCTTCAAGAGCAGGAGTTGCATGTAATTCCCAGGGATCAAAAAGGGGTGCCTGTGGAAGAAACTTATCATTCCATCTCTGATGGGCATTCAGAATATGACTAAGGAGCTTTTCGCTTTGTTTTAAATCGTACTCCGAAGGTTTGCCTAAAGCTTTAATCAGTTCCTGGTTTGCATGGGTATTATACTGGAAAAGTTCCTTAAAAAATGATTTCATAGATGCACGGTTATTAGGAATACTTCAACAAAGTACAACACTCAATTCAGATCCAGAATAAATTTGTATGGAGAACGGTACAGTTTCGGAATGCCCTGGAGATATGGCTCAGTCATAGAATTTCTTAAATATAACGCTGGCAATATGGCCACCGAATCCAAATGTATCGCCGGTTATTGAACAATTCACTGATACAATTGTATTACAAGGGGGTGGAACGACCTTATTTTTTAAGGTCGGGCTCCCTATTTTCAGTAATTTCGCTATTCGCTCTTTGATTAACCGGAGCGTTGAAAAATCATTTAAAAAAATATAAATATGGAAAATAAAACAACTGAAAGCAAGTGTCCTTTTTCCGGCGGTATGTTAAAGCAAACTGCAGGAAGCGGCACCGGAAACCGCGACTGGTGGCCCAATCAATTAAAGTTGAATGTGCTTCGTCAGCACGGTTCCAATTCCAATCCTATGGGAGAGGCATTTAGATATGCCGAAGCATTCAAAACATTGGATCTGGATGCAGTAAAAAAAGACATATTCGAATTGATGACCACGTCTCAGGACTGGTGGCCTGCAGATTACGGCCATTATGGCCCTTTCTTTATCCGTATGGCCTGGCACAGTGCCGGTACCTACCGGATTCACGACGGACGTGGCGGAGCCGGAACAGGCAACCAGCGTTTTGCGCCATTGAATAGCTGGCCCGATAACGTAAACCTCGATAAAGCCCGTTTATTGCTCTGGCCCATCAAACAGAAATACGGAAGCAAAATTTCCTGGGCAGACCTGATGATCCTTACCGGTAACTGCGCACTGGAATCCATGGGCTTCAAAACCTTTGGCTTTGGTGGCGGACGCGAAGACATCTGGCATCCTGAAGAAGATATCTACTGGGGTTCTGAAAAAGAATGGTTGGGAGACAACCGATATACCGGAGAACGCGACCTTGAAAATCCGCTTGCTGCAGTTCAGATGGGTCTGATTTATGTAAATCCGGAAGGACCTAACGGAAATCCTGATCCACTGGCAGCTGCCCGTGATATCCGGGAAACCTTTGGACGGATGGCCATGGACGATTACGAAACCGTAGCCCTGATTGCAGGCGGACATACGTTTGGTAAAGCGCACGGTGCGGCAGATCCAGGCAAGTATGTAGGTAAGGAACCGGCAGCAGCAGGTATTGAAGACCAAAACCTCGGATGGAAAAATACCTATGGTACCGGAAATGCCGGAGACACCATTACCAGTGGTCTGGAAGGTGCATGGACCACCACCCCAACCAAGTGGAGCAATAACTATTTCTGGAATCTGTTTGGTTACGAGTGGGAACTCACCAAGAGCCCGGCAGGAGCTCAACAGTGGATACCAAAACATGGAATGGGAGCGGGAACCGTACCGGATGCACACGATCCTTCCAAGCGTCATACCCCCATCATGTTTACCACCGATATTGCTTTGAGAATGGATCCGGCTTATGAAAAAATCTCCAGAAGATTCTTCGAAAATCCGGATGAGTTTGCAGATGCATTTGCAAGAGCATGGTTCAAGCTGACCCACCGCGATATGGGGCCCCGTACCCGTTATCTGGGCAAGGAAGTACCTGCAGAAGAGCTGGTATGGCAAGACCCGGTTCCGGTAGCCAGCTATAAGCAAATTGATGAGCAGGATATTGCTGCGCTGAAAACAAAAATACTCGCATCCGGATTAACAGTTGCTCAACTGATTTCCACAGCATGGGCTTCTGCTTCTACCTTCCGCGGGTCAGACAAGCGCGGTGGTGCCAATGGCGGCAGAATCCGTTTGGCTCCCCAGAAATACTGGGCGGTGAATAACCCAACCCAGCTGGCTAAAATCATCGATACTTACGAAGCCATTCAGAAAGAATTCAACAGCGCTCAAACCGGTGGCAAGCAGGTTTCTATTGCAGACCTGATTGTACTGGGTGGATCAGCAGGAATTGAGCAGGCAGCCAGAAACGCAGGCATTACGGTAACTGTGCCATTTACACCTGGCCGTACCGATGCTACACAGGAGCAAACAGATGTTGCCTCTTTTGCCGTACTGGAACCTGTTGGTGATGGTTTCCGCAATTACAAGAAAACCAAGTATCCTGTATCAGCAGAAGAGATCCTGATCGATAAAGCACAGCTACTCACGCTCACAGCGCCTGAAATGACCGTGCTGATTGGGGGTATGCGTGTACTGAATACCAATTTTGATGAGTCTCAGCTGGGCGTATTTACCAATCGTCCGGAAGCGCTTACCAACGATTTCTTTGTGAACCTGCTCGATTTGAATACGAAATGGAATGCAGCCGGAGACTCACAGGATGTTTTTGAAGGCACAGATCGTAAAACAGGAGAACGCAAATGGACCGGAAGTCGGGTAGATCTTATCTTCGGATCCAATTCCGAGTTGAGGGCACTGGCAGAAGTGTACGGCTGCGGAGATTCTCAGGGGAAATTTGTTACCGACTTTATAGCAGCATGGACCAAAGTGATGAACCTGGATCGTTTTGAACTGGCCTAAATACGTTCGACTGATATTAAAAAAGGGTGGCTCATCGGCCACCCTTTTTCATTTGGGTATAATTTATTTGTTTATAAAGCGATACCTGCAGAAGATCGCTTCATCCGGTTTGTTTTATAGGTTGTTGTTTTCGTCGTTTCCTTTTTCCACATGCAGTATATGCAAGAGCCGGTGAATGATTGGTGCAAAAAACACCGCAGTAATGCTCAGGAATGCCACTCCGCTGTATAAAGCGTACAGGGAGGAAAATATTTTGGCAGTTGACGATTCCATTTTGACAACAGGACCCATGCCGGTCAGAATCATGCAGGCCATATGAAAACTGTCTACCCAGGAGATATTCCCGAAATGATGATATCCTACCGTTCCCAGCAAAACAGAAAATGTGATAAGCCCCAGTGCAAACAGGCTATAGCGTCCAAGTCTGAAAAGGAAATGGGGTAATGGGGTTACTTTTTGCTTTTTGTTTTCCAGTTTCATTTTACTCGGAGTAATTTCGGTATTTTCTTTTGAATGTAGCAGCTATCGCTCTGAACAGTTGGGTATTTTTGTCAAAGTTGTCTGCGGCCTGCCCTGCCATTACATAATATTCCCCCTGGTTGCTGAAAAGCATCACCAGATAAACCAGTTCGGGGGCGGCGTCTTTGATTGCTTTCTGTGCAACAATTTCGTAGCCCTGCATTTGATCGATGTTGATTTCCACTACGCTTTGTATAGTTGAGTTCTCACCACCGGGAAGATTTTTAAGCCTTTCTTTTGTAAATGTCAACCGGCTCGTTATGTCCATTCTGGAAAAGGAGCTGCCAACAACAAAACTGGGCAGGGCGCTTGGTATCTGCCCATCCACAGTATACAATAAGCTCCCTGAAATGTACCTGGCAGGTTTCAGCGCTGTACGGGTAACATCTATTTGGAATGGAACCGTTGCTTCCAGATTCAGTTGCTGAGCACTGTCGTAAACGGTGGTAAGCAGGGCCTCCTGTATCAGGGAATCCATTTCTTTTGCAGCCGCAGGATAAGTTCCGTTAACCAGAACGGTTCCTGCAGCATATCCCAGAATGAGGATCTGTTTCATATAGGTGATGTCATTGGCAACCTGCGTAACCCGAAGTAAAGTCATTTCTGAATCGCTGCGCTGTATGGAGGATTTTCCGGTCAGTGTCATACCCCTGGTTTTCAAGGCATCTTCTGTAAAGCCTTTTAAAATATCGGCATACGGTGCAGGCATTTCATTGATCATGATGGAAGCGCCGCTTGCTTTTTCCTGAAAACCACTGAAAGTAGTTGCTGTGGTGAAACCGGCTGGCGGAATTAAACTGCATTTTGTTCCGGCCACCTGTATCCTTTTTCCGGATTGTGCACAAGCCAAATGTCCCAGCATCAGCAGGACCAACAAACTTTTTAGTTTCATATAGCAGGGGGTATTAATCCATTTTTACCGTGGCAACACTGTGCACGGCATCGCTGATTTCCTTGATCAGGTTGGGATTTTTTTCTATTGCGTTGCCGACCACAATAACGTCGGCGCCAGCCTTGCAGTTGAGGTAGGCCTTTTCAGGCTCGGTAATGCCGCCGCCAATGATCAGGGGTACATCAATATTTCGGGCTACTTTTTCGATCATTTGTTCGCTAATCGGACGTCTTGCGCCGCTTCCCGCATCCATATAGATCAGCTTCATGCCCAGCATTTCCCCGGCCATGGCCGTACACATGGCAATTTCATTTTTGTCGGCAGGAATCGGGGTGGCATTGGAAATATAGGAAACGGTGGTAGGAGCGCCGCCATCGATGACCATATAACCGGTTGGCATGATTTCCAGGCCGCTGTGCTTCACAAAGGGGGCGCTGATTACGTGCTGTCCGATCAGTAACTCGGGGTTTCTTCCGGAGATCAGAGAAAGGTACAGGAGGGCATCTGCATACCGGCTAACCTGCGAAGGGGAACCGGGAAACAACACAACGGGTATATTGCAGGTGGCTTTAATTTGCTGAATACATTCGTCGAGATGGCTGGATATCACCAGACTGCCCCCGACAAAGAAGTAGTCTACTCCGGCTTCCCGGCCCAGCCGAACCAGTTGATGAATGGTGTCCGGATCTACTTTGTCAGGATCAATCAATACAGCAAAGGACTTTTTGCCCAGCTTTTTACGCTCTGTAAATTGTTGATATATGGTATGCTCCATCAGGGATTGATTCTGGTCCTGCAAAAATGCAGAAAAGTTTTCGTTTAAAGCAGTATTTCGGTTTTTTGCCCCGTCTTTCAGGAATAAAGCTCTTTTGTAGTGTTATTACCACTTAAATGTGCTATTGGCGGATTTTAAGCCGGATTCTTCCGTTTGTATAGGAAAAACACGCTGAATAATCTACTAATATGTCCTGATTTTTTTTCAAGATAGTTGTGTACACAGTGTGTATAATCAACCAAATTCAACTGGGATTTGAGGTACGGAATTATCCACTATCCTTTTCCACAACCTGTGCATATTTACGGCCTTGAATTGTGAAAACGGAAGGATATTTTCGTCTACCGCCTCAACAAAAAATCGTTACGCCGGGATTTATAAAAAGTTTAATCTATGTCTAACCCACGCGCCAACAAAGGCTTGCAGTTCAGCCGCCGCTTCACCAAAGATGGTGTAAGCCCCTTCGATATGTTCGAGTACGATTATCGCGACAGCGTAATCAAAAACCCCAACGGGGAAAAAGTATTCGAAATGAATAATGTAGAGGTTCCCAAACAATGGAGCCAGATTGCTACAGATATTCTTGCTCAAAAATATTTCCGTAAAGCAGGAGTGCCACAACCGGATGGTTCACTCGGCAGGGAAACCAGCGTTAAGCAGGTTGCTCACCGTATGGCGCATTGCTGGCGTGTATGGGGCGAACGCTACGGCTATTTCGCTTCTAAAAAAGACGCGCAGATATTTTATGATGAGTTAACCTACAGCATCCTGAATCAGGCATGCGTACCCAACTCTCCTCAATGGTTCAATACCGGCCTGCACGAAGTGTATGGCATTACCGGCAAACCACAGGGACACTATTATGTAGATCCCAAAGATAGTAAGCTGAAAAAATCCACTAATGCATACGAGCGTCCACAGCCGCATGCCTGCTTCATTCTCAGCGTGAACGACGACCTGGTGAACGAAGGTGGTATCATGGATCTCTGGACCCGTGAAGCCCGGATCTTTAAATATGGTTCTGGCGTGGGAACCAATTTTTCCCAGATCCGTGGCGGAGGTGAGCGTTTGAGTGGTGGCGGTACTTCCAGCGGTTTGATGAGCTTTCTGAAAATAGGTGACCGTGCTGCCGGCGCTATCAAGAGTGGTGGTACAACCAGAAGAGCGGCCAAAATGGTTTGTCTGGATCTGGATCACCCCGAGATCATGGAATTCATCAACTGGAAAGTAGAAGAAGAAAAGAAAGTAGCTGCGCTGGTAGAGGCAGGTTACGACAGCGGATACGAGGGAGAAGCTTATGCAACTGTATCCGGACAGAATTCTAATAACTCAGTTCGTATACCCAACGAATTTTTCAGGGTACTGGAAGCAGGCGGAGACTGGGAACTGAAAGCCAGAACCGATGGCCGTGTGATGAAGAAAATTCCTGCATCCAAAGTATGGGAACAAATTTCCTATGCAGCCTGGCGTTGTGCGGATCCCGGTACACAGTACGATACCACCATCAACGAATGGCATACCTGTCCTAAAGGTGGTCGCATCAACGCGTCTAACCCATGTTCAGAATACATGTTCTTAGACAATACGGCCTGTAACCTGGCTTCCATCAACCTCCGTAAGTTTCACGACGACAATACCAACATATTTGATGTAGCAGGTTTTGAATACACCACCCGTTTGTGGACCACTGTACTGGAAATTTCCGTACTGATGGCACAGTTCCCTTCTAAAGAAGTGGCGCAGTTGTCTTACGACTACAGAACCCTGGGTCTTGGTTTTGCCAACCTCGGTTCTATGCTGATGGTAAGTGGTATTTCCTATGACAGTGAAGAAGCCCGTGGTATTGCAGGTGCGATCTCTGCAATCATGACCGGTGTTGCTTATAAAACATCTGCAGAAATGGCTTCCTTCCTCGGTGCTTTCGACAAGTACGAAGAGAACAAGGAAGATATGCTCCGCGTAATGCGCAATCACCGCGCAGCTGCATACGATGCAACAGATGCCTATGTAGGACTGGAAATTAAACCACAGGGTATCAAAGCACAATATTGCCCCGACTATATGTTGAAAGCAGCTACCAAAGCATGGGATGATGCTGTTCAGCTGGGTGAACAATATGGTTACCGCAACGCACAAACTACCGTAATTGCTCCTACCGGTACCATTGGTCTGGTAATGGATTGTGATACCACCGGCGTTGAACCGGACTTTGCCCTGGTGAAGTTCAAGAAACTGAGTGGTGGTGGTTACTTCAAAATCATCAACCAGTCTGTGCCACAGGCCCTGAAAAACCTGGGATACAGCGAGCAGGAAGCTCAGGCAATTGAACAATATGCCGTGGGAGCTGCCAGCTTCGAAAATGCTCCGTTCATCAACAATGCCAGCCTGGCTGCCTTAGGGTTTACAGCTGCAGAAATTGAAAAACTGAATGGCGCTGCCCGCTCTGCTTTTGAAATCGGCTTCATCTTCAACCGCTTTACACTGGGCGATGAATGTATGCAGCGTTTAGGGTTCAGTGAGCCGGAATATTCCGATTGGAACTTCAACCTGCTCGAAGCCTTAGGCTTTACCGAAGAGCAGATTGATGCCGCCAACGACTATGTATGTGGAACCATGACTGTGGAAGGTGCACCATACCTGAAAGATGCGCATTTGTCTGTATTTGATTGTGCCAATAAATGTGGTAAAAAAGGAGAGCGTTACATTCATGCATATGGTCATATCCGCATGATGGCTGCCTGTCAGCCATTCCTGAGCGGTGCGATTTCCAAAACCATCAACCTGCCGCATGAAGCTACTGTAGAAGAAATTGCAGATTGCTACATGTTGAGCTGGAAGCTGGGTCTGAAAGCCAATGCTCTTTATCGCGACGGATCCAAACTCAGCCAGCCGCTGAGCAACAAGTCCGAGAAAAAGAAAAAAACCGACGAAGCCGAAGAAACTACAGCAGCAGAAGCTGATCTGGAAGTAGAAGCAGCTGGCTCCAATATTGTTGACCTCAGCAAGCTTACGGTAGATGAATTACTCGAAGAAGTACAAAAGCGCATGACTGCTTCTACCGATACCAAACTGAAGCGCCAACTTTCCCGTATTGTGGAGAAGAAATCACTTCCTTCCAAGCGCCGCGGATTTACACAGAAAGCGAAGATCGGTGGTCAGGTAATCTTCCTGCGTACCGGAGAATATGCAGATGGTACACTGGGAGAAATCTTCATTGATCTGGCGAAGGAAGGATCTACCCTCCGCAGCTTCATGAACTGTTTTGCCATTGCCATTTCTGTTGGCCTGCAATATGGTGTTCCGCTCGAAGAGTTTGTAGAGAAGTTTGTGTTCACCAAGTTTGAGCCATCCGGTATGGTAGACCATCCGAATATCAAAACAACCACCTCACTGGTAGACTTCGTATTCCGTGCTCTGGCATACGAGTACCTCGACAGAACAGACCTGGTTCATGTTCTCGACAGGCCACAGGTAGATAACCTGGGCGATGATGAGGAGGCTACTTTCCTGGGAAAGCCTGAGCTGAGCAGTATTCGTGTTACTGCTCCGTCTGCCAACGCTACTCCTGCTGCGGCTCCTGCTTCCACCAAATTGCAGCGTGCAGCAACTGTGAAGGCAGATGCCGGAATGGATGCGGTAAATGCACACGCGAAAGGAATGCAGAGCGATGCACCAGCGTGCAGCACCTGCGGTCACCTGACCATCCGCAGCGGAACCTGTTATAAATGTTTGAACTGCGGTACCAGCATGGGATGCAGTTAGTGTTTATAGTTAATAATCCTTGCCACTGATAAAATATCCTCCAGTACACCGGAGGATATTTTTTTGTGCATCAGTTAATGCTTATATTGAAATCTATTTAGAAAACAGATGCCATATGGGAGATTTCCAGATCAAGAAACAAACTAAAAAGTACGATGCCATCATTGTAGGTTCTGGCGCAGGCGGCGGTATGGCCGCATATACACTGGCCAACGCAGGATTGAAAGTATGCCTCCTGGAAGCCGGTGCAGATTATGATCCTGCCATCAATTCTTCGCAGTTGAAAAATCCATGGGATTCTCCCAGAAGAGGCGCCAGTACTAAATTCAGGCCCTTTGGTGATTTCGACGGATGTTACTGGGGCTGGGAGATAGACGGAGAACCTTATACACAGGCACCGGGCAGTGAAAAGTTTGAGTGGTGGAGAGCAAGGATGATGGGTGGCCGTACCAATCACTGGGGCAGGATATCACTCCGTTTTGGTCCAAAAGATTTTAAGCGGAGAAGCATTGATGGTCTGGGAGACGACTGGCCCATTGGCTACGAAGATGTAAAACCTTATTACGATAAAATTGACCGCCTCATTGGTGTGTTCGGCAGCAACGAAGGGCTGGAGAATGATCCGGATGGAATTTTCCTTCCTCCTCCCAAACCCCGCCTGCACGAACTGATGATTAAAAAATCGGCAACCGGTATCGGGATTCCCGTGATTCCCTCCAGGTTGTCTATCCTTACTAAGAAAATTAACGACGACCGGGGCGCCTGTTTTTTCTGTGCACAGTGCGGCAGAAGCTGTAAAGTGTATGGCGATTTTTCTTCAGGGTCGGTGTTGGTGAAACCCGCACTCAAAACCGGAAACGTAGATGTAATTACCCAGGCTATGGCCCGGGAGGTGATCACCAACGACGAAGGACTGGCAACCGGTGTTTCCTATATCAATAAGCGGGATATGCTGGAATACCAGGTAAGTGGCCGGGTTGTAATTCTGGCGGCAAGTACCTGCGAAACCGCACGCTTGCTGCTCAATTCCAAATCTACAAGACATCCGAACGGGTTGGCCAACGAGAGCAATGTAGTAGGTAAGTACCTGCACGATTCTACCGGTGCGGCCATGGGCGGTGTACTGCCGGAGTTGTTTGGCAGAAAGCGCTACAACGAAGATGGCGTGGGTGGTATGCACGTGTATACCCCATGGTGGCTCGACAATAAAAAACTGGATTTCCCCCGCGGTTATCACATTGAATACTGGGGAGGTATGGGGCAGCCTGCCTATGGTTTTGGCATGGGCATGCAGGGGCAGAACGGTAAGTTTCAGGTGAATGGTAAAACCAAGGAAGCCGGCGGCTATGGCGCTTCTTTAAAAGAAGATGTGCGATTCTTCTACGGCGCCGGAGTTGGCATGGCCGGCAGGGGAGAGGCTGTTCCGAACATCAACAATTATTGCGAGATCGATCCGAATGTGGTAGATAAATATGGTATTCCTGTATTGCGTTTTCATACCAAAAACTCCGATTATGAAATCAAGCAGGCCAAGCACATGAAGGAAACCTTTAAGGAAATCATGCACAATATGGGCGCCATCATTACCTGGGGAGATGATGATGCATCCAACAACTATGGTTTATCCAATCCAGGCAACATCATTCATGAAGCGGGTACCGTAAGAATGGGGAACGATAAAAAAACATCAGCTCTTAACAAATGGAGCCAGGCGCACGATTGTAAAACCCTGTTTTGTGTAGACGGAAGCCAGTTTACTTCACAGGCAGACAAGAATATTACCTGGACCATTCTGGCACTCAGCATGCGCGCCAGCGAGTACATCATCGACCAAATGAAAAAACAAAACTTATAAGATGGACAGGAGAAAATCAATCAAAGCACTGATGATCGGCGCAGTAGGCGTCGGTGTAATGGTAGAAGCCTGTAAAAGTGCCGATAAAAAAGCCATCGCAGCTTCTGCAGACGCTACCCTCGAAGACCGGATGCAGGAAGAAAAAGATTACCTGGCCAAACTGGCCAAGGAAGAGCCCTTCTTTGATGCGCATGAAATGGCCACCATCACAGTACTGGGCGATATCATTATTCCCAGGGATGAAGTGAGCGGAAGCGCCAGCGATGCCAAAGTACCCGAATTCATTGCCTTTATTGTAAAAGACATGCCATCGCACCAAACCCCGCTCCGGGGCGGACTGCGCTGGCTGGACCTTCACAGCTACAAGCGTTTTGAAAAATCATTTACAGATTGTGATCCAAAACAACAGATTGCCATAGTAGACGAAATAGCCTATCCGGAAAAAGCAAAGCCCGGAGTAAAGCAGGGTGTTGCCTTTTTCAATCTCATGCGCGACCTGGTGGTTACCGGATTTTATACCGCAGAGATTGGCGTGAAAGATCTGGGCTATATGGGCAATACGCCCAACCAGTGGAACGGCGTTCCGGATGATGTGTTGAAACAATATAAACTTGCCTACACAGAAAAAGAATTG
Source organism: Sediminibacterium sp. (assembly GCA_028687975.1). Lineage (GTDB taxonomy): Bacteria > Bacteroidota > Bacteroidia > Chitinophagales > Chitinophagaceae > Sediminibacterium. Next base: position 9,376 of record JAQTZD010000035.1, on the reverse strand, counting down.
AAGGAATGCCTCAGCTTCGATAAGGAAGCATAGGCAAACTTATTTTTTTGCAGAACGGTATTCCGCCAGTCTTTTATTGGAAGGGTCCAGTTTTTCGGCCTCTGCAAAACAGGCTGTTGCAATTTCTTCCTGATTCAGTTCACTGTGTGCTATCCCCTTTGTGATCAGGATATCGGCCCTCGTAGCCGTATTGTCCGGATTCATCAGCAGCGCAATACCGCAGTCATTTGCTGCCATGGCCCAACTTTTTTTATTGAGGTATATATGTGCCCGCAGGTGGTAGGCTTCAGGAAATACAGGCTTCAGATAAATGGCATCCTGTACTAAACTGAATGCAGCATCGTATTGTTGTTCTGCCATCAGCACTTTGGCAAGATTCAGGCGGAGTATACCAATATAAGGTTCCAGTGCAAGGGCATCCTTGCAGTATTGTTCCGCAGCCGTCAATTGATTGAGCTGCAGGTATACCTGTCCTTTTTCACTGATGGCTTCTGCATAACCGGGAACCTTTGACAGGGCTTTATTGATGAGGGCCAGTTTCTGTTCCGGGTTGCTTGTATTTCTTGCAGCCATCAGCGCTTCATAGGCGATTTCTTTTTTATCCGCATCATTTTCGAGCAACAGCGATACCCAGATGCTATTCCCTGCCGCACTGTTCCATCCCCTGGATACAGCAGCATATCTTTTGGATTTAACCGGATGGGTAGGAGGTCCGTCGGTTTCGTTTAAAAAACTGAATATGGATACGGCATCATCTTCTTTTGCCCCCAGCTTTTGAAGGATAAAACCCGCAAATTCATCCGCTTCAATTTCCTTGTCGGGTCTGCTGCCAATGCCATCCAGCGAGTGTCCGTTGAAGTGGTGACCCAGTTCATGTGCCAGCACACCTGTTACAAACCATTTGTTGTTGGTTTTCTTCTGAAAGTTCTCCAGGAACTGCCGGTCGAACTGGATGAAGCGATCCTGTCCGGTTTCATTATTGAAGCAAACCGCAGCACAGTTGTTGAAATTCTGAAGGGCTACCAGCCGGAACCGGTTGCGCAATCCCACTACTCCGGTGATGCGGGTCACCAGGTTGTTCATCCATTTTTCAGCGTTTTCATCGCTGACTGCTTCTGCCGGTATAGGTTCATAGCTGGCACTGCTGCCAAAGAAATTGCAGGCAAAGCTCACTTTGTTTCGCAGGTCTTTTTGAACAATGGGTTGAATAGAAGGCCTGTTCTGTGCTGTTCCCAGTAGGGTGGCCAGCAGCAACCCACAGCCGGAGATTGTTTTTATAAGCATACTGTAAAACTATTCAGGCCAGCGTGCCGGCATATACCTTCTCAACGGTATATGGGAAAAAACAGAGAAAACTATTTTCGGCCTCAGATCTTATTTTATGCAATCTTTTTTGAACATAATACTGCTTTGGTTGCTCATGCTGGCTGGTTTTTCCTGCAGGGAAAAAACAGCTACCGCCGCAGCGCCCGAAGAAAATCAACTCGAACAAATTTTCGAAGCCAAAAGACTGCTGTTGCAGGAACGATATCAGTTCAGGATGCTCTATGAATTTACAGAAGGGCTCGCCTGTTTTGAAACGGATTCATCTGTGGGTGCCATCGACAGTACGGGGAAATTCATCCTGGAGTTCAAACAGGCAACGGCATTGAGTCCGTTCAGCCAGGGATTTGCCGTACTTACGCATAAGCACCCTGAAGAGCGACGATCTTTTGTGAACCGGAAAGGGCAGGTGGTATTCAACGCATGGGAAAACGGACTGGTGTACATAGATCCCTTTGATTCGTTCGGTTATTCGTTTGTAACCGATCAGAAAGGGAACAGAGGAATGATCGACACTACTTTTCGGTTGATATTCCCGCTGAAATATGAATACATCTCTCCCTTGTCTCACAACCGTTTTCTCGTAATACAAGATTATAAAAGCGGCATTACAGACCGCAACGGAAAATGGGTGGTGGAACCCCGTTTTGATGAGATTGATTCCTTTACTCCGGATGGAAAAATGTTCGTAAAGCAAAATGAACGCTGGAGTATCTGCGATTCCACCGGGAAATTATTGCATACTTATGATTGCGACGGGCTTCTGTATACCGGGGGATTGATCCTGCTGAATAAATGGAATACGCCCAAGGGTGTAATGATGGCGCTCGCAGATACAGCAGGTCGTATTGTAGTGCCTTTTGGTCGCTACAATGATTGCAGCAGTTCCCGCGATGGGCTGGCCATGGTGTACAACAGGCAGGATACGACAGACGCAGCCAACCGCAACAAATCCCTCCTCTTTGGTTATGTGGATATGAACGGGAAAGAGCGGATTCCCCTGCAATACGAGGATGCCTATTCTTTTCAGGATGGACTGGCCAATGTAAAGAAGAATGGAAAATGGGGGTATATAGACACATCCGGAAAAACAGTGATTGATCTGGTGTACGACCATCCTGCGCTTTTCTACAATGGATATACCACCGTGGAACGCAAAGGGAAGCTGGCAGTAATAGATCAGAAAGGAAAAGTATTGATTCAATATTAACAGAAGTTATGAAGTATTGTTTTTTTGTTGCAGCAATGTTATGGATGTTCACCTCCTGCAAGCAGGTCGGTGGCAAAAACACAGATTCATCCTCCGAGGCAGTAGCCACAGAAAATGCAGCTGATTCGGTGGAAACACAGATAGCCGCACTATCGGATGGTAAGCCCGGCAACAGAAAATTCATTCGTACTGCCGAATTATCCTTCAGGGTAAACGATGTACAGCAGAAAGCAACAACCATCGAAGGAATTGTAAAAAGCGCTTCGGGCTTTGTGGTGTATCAACATCTCAGCAACCAGGTGAATGAGCAATCGGTTACCGAGCTGAGCCGCGACTCTTCGCTGGAAACCATTCATTACACGGTACAGGATGAGATCACCGTTCGGGTGCCTACCGCAAATTTCGATACGGTGCTCAGACAAATTACGCAGCTGGCAGTGTTTCTCGACGACCAGATTGTTCAGTCCGATGATGTGTCTTTTCAGGTACTGAGCAATCACATGACCATTCGCAGAGCGGCCTCCGGTACAAAAAAACAACGCACGGAATCTGCGGAACTTGCGGGCTATCAGCAGGAAGAGGCAGATCGGGCCAAAGTAGACAATCTCTCACTGACCGATCGCATGAAGTACAGTGATATCCGGCTGAAATTTACACAACGGCCCCTGGTGAAGCACAGGGTTATTGCCAACTACAACGATACCAAAAAATACGAGCCCGGGTTTGGCCGAAAGTTCATGAATGCCCTGACAGATGGCTGGTCGCTGGTAGAATGGATCTTCCTGTTGCTGATTAAACTCTGGTCGTTGATACTGGGCGGTCTTATTGCCTGGTTCCTTTATCGCAAATACAGAAAATAAATTGCATGTCAGATACCATAGATAAAAAGCCTCCCTTGTATGAACGCAGGTGGGCAAAGATATTCACCTATATCGTATATGTTCTTGTGGCCCTTGTTACTTATCTGTTGATCACAGACGAAGCAGCCGTTACCTGGCACAAGGCACTTCGATTTTATATTTTCAGCGTAGCATGGCTGGCTACTTATTACAGCAGCCGGCCCAAAAAAACGCTTTAAACGGGTAGCTTAACTTACTCCGCTGCCGTTGTTGATGGTGGTTTCCGGATGTACAAAGTGCAGTTTGCCCGCAGCATCTTCTGCCATTAGGATCATACCATTGCTTTCGATGCCGCGCATTTTTCTGGGAGCGAGGTTCACGACAACCGTTACCTGTTTGCCCACAATCTCTTCCGGTTTAAAATGCAAGGCAATACCCGATACAATGGTCCTGGTTTCGAAGCCCAGGTCTACCTGAAGTTTTAACAGCTTATCGGCCTTCTCTACTTTTTCGGCTGCAACGATAGTACCTACTTTCAGGTCGATCTTGGCAAAATCATCGAACACGATCTCGGGTTTTACCGTAATGGCGGCTGGCGCAGCAGCAGGTACCGCAGGTGCAGCCACGGGTTCTTTGTGAATAGCGGCAGCCTTTAATTTTTCTACCTGTTTGGCAATTTCCTCGTCTTCAATTTTACGGAACAACAATTCAGGGGCACGCAGGGTATAGCCAACACTCAACAGTTTCATGCTGCCCGCATTTTCCCAGTCCAGTATCTTGTCTACTACTTTCAGCAGGTGACAGATTTTTTTGGCGGTAAAGGGCAGGAACGGATTGATCAGGATGGCCAGGTTGGCAGTAAGCTGTAAGCAGATGTGCAAACAGTTATCGATCCGTTGTTGGCCTTCCGGTTGGGTGTCTAGTGTTTTGGCAATGATCCAAGGTTCTTTTTTCTGCATGTACTGGTTGCCAATCCGCGCCAGGTTGATCACTTCAAATAAAGCATCTCTGAACTTGTATTCTTCCAGCAGTTTCTCTATTTTTTCTTTGGTGGCTTTGATGTTGTCGATGGCTTCGCGGTCCAGCTCGTCCATTGCTGCAGCATGCAGCGGGGGAACTTTTCCTTTGCAGAGTTTGTGCATCAGCACCAACGCACGGTTTACAAAATTACCGAATATACTTACCAGTTCGCTGTTGTTGGCATCCTGAAATCCTTTCCAGGTAAACTCACTGTCCTTGCTTTCTGGTGCAATCAGGGTAAGGTAGTACCGCAGTACATCTGCCATCTGGCTGCCACCGTTTTCGGGCTTCACAAAATCGTTGATATAGTCTTCCATCTCGAGCTTCCAGTTTCTGCTGGTGCTCATTTTGTCGCCCTCCAGGTTCATGAACTCATTGGCAGGAACATTCTCCGGTAAAATATTGCCATGCAGTTGCAGCATGACAGGGAAAATAATGCAGTGAAAAACAATATTGTCTTTGCCAACGAAGTGCACCAGTTTGGTGTCTTTGTCTTCCCAATAAGGCTTCCAGTCTTTGTCGTTGTCTTTGGCCCATTGTTTGGTGGCGCTGATATAACCGATCGGCGCATCGAACCATACATACAGCACTTTTCCTTTTCCATCCGCCACATCTTCGGGAAGGGTAACGCCCCAGTTGAGGTCGCGGGTAACGGCTCTGGGTAAGAGACCGCCATCGATCCAGCTCTTGCACTGGCCCACCACAGTAGGTCTCCAATCGGTTGCATGTTCTTCCAGGATCCATTTTCTCAGAAAAGCTTCGTGCCGATCCAAAGGCAGGTACCAGTGTTTGGTATTTTTCTTCACAGGTGCGTTGCCGCTCAATGTGCTCACCGGATTGATGAGTTCATCGGGGCTCAGGCTTTTGCCGCAGTTCTCGCACTGGTCGCCATAGGCGCCTGGATAAGAACAGTTGGGGCAGGTGCCCTTGATGTACCGGTCGGCCAGAAAGCTGCCGGCCTGTTCGTCGTAATATTGTTCAGACTCTTTGGTAATCAGATCGCCCTTGTCGTTCAGTTTTTTGAAGAACTCTCTGGCCGTTTCATGGTGCAGGGGCGAACTGGTACGGTGGTAGATATCAAAAGAAATACCCAGGTCGCTGAAGTTTTGCGCAATGATGGGATGGTACTTGTCGATGATGGCCTGTGCGGTGGTGCCTTCCTTGGTGGCCTGGATCGGAATAGCCGTCCCATGTTCGTCACTGCCGCATACAAACACCACATCCCGCTTCTGGGCTCTCAGGTATCTTACATATATATCAGCCGGTAAATAGGCTCCTGCCAGGTGACCGATGTGTTTTAATCCATTGGCATAGGGCAGGGCTGCCGTAATCAAATATCGCTTAGGTTGTTTCATGGTCTTTTTAACGGGTTTTAAGCCGGCTGCAAAGGTACGGAATGGAGTGCAGGGCACAAACTGCCTGCTATGAGGAAAAATTTCCGGGTATCAGGAGATTTTGTATATTTGATATCAAATTAATATCAAAATAACTACAATGGAAAAAATTAAAAAGGCAGCCCCGGGTTTCAATGTACTCTTGCTGGTCCTGCTGTTACTGATAGCAGGAGGTGTTTTTGCCAGTCGTGCTGCCGCAACAACCGATAACGAAAAGCTGCTGTATTTCTGGTTAAGTATCCTGACCTTCCTGACTGCATTTTTTCTGCTGCCGGGATTCATGGTGGTACAGCCCAATACCAGTGTGGTGCTTACCTTCTTTGGAAAATATGTGGGCACAGTAAAAGACAACGGACTGCAGTTTGTGAATCCGCTGTTTACCAAACAAAAAGTTTCGCTCCGTTTGCAAAGCCTGGAAAGTACCCGCTTAAAAGTGAACGATAAACTGGGTAATCCCATTGAAATAGCGGCGGTGATTCTCTGGCAGATCCAGGACACGTATAAAGTGGTTTTTGATGTGGTGAATTTTTCCTCTTATATGACCAACCAGAGCGAAGCTGCTATCCGCCATCTGGCTTCTACCTGTCCTTACGACAGCATCGAGGATGAGTCTGCAGCCATCACCCTGCGAGACGGTGGTGATAAAGTCATTGAACTGCTGGAGTCGGAACTGAACGAGCGGATGATCAAGGCAGGTATTGTGATCAAGGAAGCCCGGATCAGTCACCTGGCCTATTCTCCTGAAATTGCAGGTGCCATGCTGCAACGCCAGCAGGCAACAGCCATTGTAGCTGCCCGCAGTAAAATAGTAGAAGGTGCAGTTGGCATGGTGGAAATGGCATTGGATACCCTGTCTAAGAAACAGATCGTAGACCTGGACGACGAAAAAAAGGCAGCGATGGTGAGTAATTTACTGGTGGTGCTTTGTGGTGATAAATCTGCTTCACCTGTAGTGAATACAGGAACGCTTTATCAATAACTTTGTAGTCAATCTGTCGTTTTGAGTAAGAAATCATTTGTATTAAGAATAGATCAGCAAACCTATGCCTCACTGGAGAAATGGGCTGCTGATGATTTCAGAAGTGTGAACGGACAAATTGAAATGCTGATCAACAAAGCCCTTCGGGAAGCAGGAAGAAAAAAAGAATCGACGGCCGGTCCGTCTAAACCAAAGGCAAAAAAGCAGCCCTGATTTTGCGTATCTTAACGCATCTATGCAACGAAAATCATTTTTACAATTGCTGGGTTTGGGCATGCTGCCCCTGTCTGGTTTTGCAGCACAGGAAGCAGCTGCAAGGGTTCGGAACATCAAAGTGCCGCCTTACCTGAAACCAGGTGATACGATCGGGATTGCCTGCCCTTCGGGATTCTCCATGCCCGAAACCATACAGCCTGCGGTAGACCTGATACAAAGCTGGGGCTATGCTGTTAAAATTGGCGCAACGGTGGGCAAACGGGATTTTACATTTGGCGGAACGGATGAAGAAAGAACTGCCGACTTTCAGGCCATGATCGATGATCCGCAGGTAAAAGCCCTTTTATGCGCAACCGGAGGCTATGGAGCAGGAAGGATCATTGACCGGCTCAATTTTAGTTCGTTCAGAAAACACCCCAAGTGGGTGATCGGTTTCAGCGATATCACTGTTTTTCACAGCCACCTGCACCAGGTATACAGGGTTGCATCCATCCATTCCAAAATGTGCGGAAGCTTTCCCAAAGACTGGGCCACTGCCGACGAAGTACAGGTCAACAGCATATTGTCCATTAAACAGGCCATTGAAGGACAGCCGGTGACTTATCCCGTATTGCCTGTTCTGCAAAACCGGTTGGGTACAGCCGAAGCACAACTGGTGGGTGGCAACCTGAAAATACTGGAGAACATGAGTGGTTCCGTTTCATCCATTCAGACAGACGGAAAAATTTTGTTTGTGGAAGATGTGGGAGAACCCTTGTACAATATTGACCGCATGTTCCTGAACCTGCAGCGGTCGGGCCGCCTGGCTGAACTAAAGGGCCTGATTGTGGGCGGCTTTACCAATATCAAACCGGACAACCCCGACGCACCTTTTGGCAGGGATATTTATACCATTGTAAAAGAACATACAGGCCAGTTTAATTATCCGGTTTGTTTTGATTTTCCGGTAGGACACCAGAAAAACAATTTTGCCCTGAAATGCGGACTGCCCCACCGGCTCGCAGTAAGTGAAACGCAGGTATTATTGCAGGAAATCAGTTAGCTTAGAGTATGATTCAGATTCCTCCTTATCTCCGCAAAGGCGACACCATTGGCATCACCTGTCCTGCAGGTTACATGGAGTTGTCTAAAGTACAAACCTGTATACATACCCTGCAAAGCTGGGGATATGAAGTGATGGTAGGTAAAACCATTGGCAGCAAGTCCAAAACTTATTTCAGCGGTACCGATGCAGAAAGAAGAGATGAGTTACAGGCCATGCTCAACGACAACAGCATCAAAGCCATTTTGTGCGGCAGGGGGGGATACGGGGTGAGCCGGATCATTGATGAACTCGATTTTTCCCGGTTCAAAAAAAATCCCAAGTGGATCATTGGATTCAGCGACATTACGGTGCTGCATGCCCACCTGATTCAATGTATAAAAACAGCATCACTCCATGCGCCCATGGCCAATGCATTCAACAACGGCGGGGCTAAAAAAATCTATGTACAGTCTTTGCAAAAAGCACTGAAGGGTGTTAAAAGCAATTATGCAGTTAAAGCGCATGCGGCCAACCGTACCGGCACCTGCGAAGGAAAACTGATTGGGGGCAACCTGGCGCTGATGGCGCACCTGGTGGGTTCCAGATCGGCCTACAAAACAAAGAATAGAATTCTGTTTCTCGAAGATATTGGCGAATACATTTACAACATCGACCGCATGATGGTTCAGCTGAAACGGGCCGGAATACTTCAACACCTGAGTGGCCTGATCGTTGGTCATTTTTCGGATATCCATAAAACAGTCCGTCCCTTCGGGCAAACCGTACAACAGATCATTCAATCGCATGTGGCGGAATACGATTACCCGGTTTGCTACGATTTTCCGGTAAGCCATGAACTGGAAAATGTGGCATTGAAAGTGGGGGTAAAACATCTGCTCAAAATATCAAAACAACAGGTGCTTCTGAAAGAACTTTCGGAATAATCCCTCTTTATTTAATCGGGATAAGTGCGTAAATGAACATTTGAGCATAGTTAAAATTAATCCAATGTGCGAAAGTATATTTGGGTATACAGAAGAAGAAATCCTATTCAAACACATCAGGCTGTTATTACCCAAAAAGGCAAAGACGCCGCATCTTTTTTTTGATGAAGCAATGGCCGGCACACATATAACGGATAGTTACAAACCCGGAAAACTAAGTTCTGCAGTCAGGAAGGATGGAAGGGAACTGATGATTGAGCTTCGCATGAGTAGTTTGAAATTTAATGGGCATAAATCTATCATTTTGTTTATTAAGGATGTTACAGAACTGGTGAAGGATAAACAGCAGATATCTACCCAGATTAAAAAGTTTAAAGCTATTGCCTGGCAGCATTCTCATGTAATCCGCCGTCCATTAGCAAATATC